>DATHCK010000001.1:0-7165 GCA_035319545.1 Allostellaceae bacterium
CCCTCCGGTACGCCTTCGGGCAAGGGCAGCGGTGCCAGGCCCGGTCCGTCCATCATCTGCTGCGTGGCGAGTACGCCGCCGGCGCGAAGCAGCGGCAAGATCAAGGGGCGCAGCCCCGCGGCGAGCTTGAGGTTCGCCACCGCGTCTCCGGTGCCGGCGTCGAAATGGGCGAGCGCCACCTTGCCGCCGAGCCGCTCGCGCGCCGCCGGCAGCGTCTCGAACATGTCGCCCAACAGCAACCGGTCGTCGGGCGGGATGCAGTCGGGATGCGCCGCGACCCGCCGCTCGCAGACATAGATGTCACGCTGCGGAAAAAGCTCGCGCAGATGATCGTAAGTGCGGCCGTTACCCAGTCCCAGCTCCAGCACCACCCCGTCGAGCTCGGCGATCAGTTCGGCGGCGCGGTTGAGCACCGCGCGCTGCGCCTCGAGCCGGCGGATAAAGCTGTCGAGCCGGCTCACGCGCCGCTCATGTGACCAGGATCAGGCGGCGTTGGCGGCGATTTGGGCGCGCAGCTGGTTGACCTCGCTGCGCGCGGCGCGCAGCTGGTTATTGGTGTCGTCCACCCGATGCGCCAGCTCCTGCATGATCGATACGGCCATCGACGGAAATTCGCGTACCATGCGCATGAACGGGTCCTTGCCGATGCGCAGCGCGATGAGGCGGCCCTTCGCCCGCACCGTCGCGTTGCGCGGCTGGCTCGTCAGGATCGACATCTCGCCGACGAGGTCGTTGGCGCCGAGCGTCGCGACGGTGACCGGCCCTGCCGGGCCCTCGAGCACAATGTCAGCTTCGCCATCGATGATTAGATAGGCGGCGTCGCCCGGGTCGCCCTGGCGGCAAACGATCTTGCCGTCGTCGAACCCGACCCGCTCGCTGACATAGGCGAGCGCTTTCAGCTTGGGTGGTTCGATCTCGGCGAAGAACGGTACCTGCCGGAGAACCTCGAATTCCTGTTGCACGGTCACTTCGTTCCTCCCGTTCTTAAGGGCGTCTTGTTGTTCATTCCGCCGCCATGAGCATGGTAGTGAGTGAGTCCTTGTGGTCGAGCTCGGCAAAGCGGCCTTGTTCCTGGAGCTTGCCGGAGCTCATCACCAGCACTCGGTCGAAGTTGCGTGCGAGGCTGGCGCGGTGCAAGACCCACACCAGGCAGCGTCCCTCGAACTCCTTGAAGAGGCCCTCCATCACCTTGGCTTGCGCCGGGCCGTCGAGCCCGGTCGTCGCCTCGTTGAGGATCATCATGTCCGGCCGCTTCAGCACCGCGCGGGCGATCGCCGCGCGCTGGCGCTGGCCAAGCGACAGCCGCGATCCGGCGGTGCCGACATTGTAGTCGAGCCCGACATCGATGACCGTTGGGCGCAGTGACAATTCGTCAAGCAGCTCGCCGAGCACCGCAGGTACACGCGTCGTCGCATCGGCTTCGCCCTGGGCGATCTTGCCGAAGAGGATATTGTCCTGCAGCGAGGCGGCGGCGTTGTATTCGGCTGGATCGAAAAACGCGATTTGGTCGCGCGCTCTCTCCGGGAGCTCATCGCGAAACACCCGCCGCGCCGCGAGGAGCTGCTGTTGCATGGGCTCGTCGATGACATCGAGGCGATGCTTGGCGACGATGAGCTTCAGCGGCAACGACAGCAGCTTCCCACGATGCTCCTCGGTCAAGTCCTTGACCTCGTGGCCATCGATAGCCGTGAGAATCGTCTTGAACTCGGGCAGATCGTCGACCCCGATGAGGCTGTATTCCTCGAACAGCTCGGCGGGCAATTCGGTGACGAACTCGAAAGTCTTCGCCGTGATCTCGCGGCCGGCCTCGACCAGGTCGTCGGTGAGCCCGACCTTGTCCAACACGCTGCGCACATAAGTATTGTCGGCGAGCGCATCGAAGTCGAAGACGGGGCCGATCGGCGTTCCGAACAGTAGGTTTTCGGCGACCGTCGCGTTGGTGTTGTAGCGCTCGGGATCGTAGGTCTCGACGAAGTTGGTGATGCCGTCGCGCACCAGCCGCTCCGACAGCGCCTTGCGCGCCTCGAGCAGCCGGGCGGCGAGGTTCGGATTGACTGTCGGATCGACCCGCCCACGTAGGCCGATGCCGTAAACATCCTCCTCGAAGCCGAGCCGCGACAGCACCTGGGTAATGCGCAGTGTCAGCTCCTCCCCGTTAGCGACGCCGGCGCTGGCGTAATCAATCCAGTCCGCATCGATGTCCAAATCGATATTGCCGGCCCGCCTTGCCTCGAACAGTTCCTTGGCCCGTTTCTTGGCCAATTCATCGCCGTAAGTCCCTGGCCGCACGGGATAGTGGCGCAGGCCGAGCAGCAAATTGTCGCGCAGCGTCCCGGTGAACATGTAGGGCGTCGCGTTGACATAGCCGATGCGGCGCCCGACCACGGCAAGCGGCAGGGTCGCGAGATCGACGCCGCCGATCGTGATCCGTCCGGTGCTTGGCTGCGCCAGCCGCGACAGCAGCAGCGCCAAATCCTCCTTGCCGCCACCAGCCTGGCCGATCACCGCGACGTGCTCGTCGAGCGCCACCGTGAAGTTGACCGCGTCGACGGTGCGCCGCTTGTCGTCGCCGGCGAGCGACAAATTGGTGACGGCAAGATCGCCGGTGAGGTGCGGGATCGTCTCCGGCTCCGCGAGCAGCACCTCGGGATCGACCATGTTGGCCGGTTCGAACTGCTCGACGATCTGATTGTAGGTCAGCACCGAGTTCTGATTGTTCTGATAGAAGTCGAGCAGTTCCTTCCACGGTGACGCCAAGTCCTTGTACGCCGCGAGCACCGCGACCAGTGCGCCGAACGAAAGCGGTCCCTTGATCACCAGGTAGCCGCCGATCGCAAAGAAGAAGAATGGCGTCAGCTGCCCAAGGAAGTTGTTGAGAAACTTGACAAAAAACTTGCGCTGGTAAATCTCGAAACGGATGTCGTAGATCGCGCCGAGCAGGTGCGCGAAACGGCTCAGCTGCAGCTTGACCGTATCGTTCGCCTGGATTTCGGCGATACCGGCGGCTGCCTCCTGAACCTGGTCGGCCACCACCCGCACCTGGCGGATGCGGCGCTTGCCGAGCTGGTTCACGATCCGCTGTAGTTTCGGGATGATGTAACCCTGGACGGGGTAAAGTGCGATCGCGGCCAACCCAAGGACCCAGTCCTGCATGAGAATGAAGAAAAGCATCGTCAGCAGCTGCCCGCCCTGAAATAAGGGCAGCACGAACGCATCCCCGATAAAGCCGCCGAGCGGCTCGCACTCGGTGGTAATCATCGGAATGATCTGCGCCGACGACGTCTTCTGGAAATAGGAGGGCGGGAAGCGCAGCAGCCGCAGATAGAGCGCATAGCGGAAGCGGCGCAGCATCCGCTCGCCGAGTTGCCCCTTGAAGGTGTTGATGTAGTACTTGAACCCGCCGTTGATGAACACGAGTGCGAGGAACAGCGCGCACAGCGTCATCAAGTAGGGGATTTGGTCGAGCTCCATCCCGAAGAAGGGCTGCGGGAAGTGCTTGCCGCCGATCGCTCGGTTGACGATCGTCTTTGGCAGCTCGAGCGAGTAGTAAAGAAACGGAAACGACACGAGCGTAAGCACCAGCAGAATGATCTGCTGTTTAAGGCTATGCCGCAGGATGAAGCGGTAGACCGACGGCTCGATGTTATCGTCGATGTCCGGTGCCGGCTTGAGCGGCGGCTCGCCCGTCGTCGTTACGGCATCGGGAACAGGCCGCAGCTTGGCCGCGTTGTCTGCCGGAGCGGCGACCGTCATCGCCAAGCCTCGCCGAAAAAGAGCATTTCGTATGTACTACACGCCAGTGTAATAGTGCACTCGGTCGACAGCAAAGGAGACGCCGTATGCCCCCACGGCGCGACCACAAGCGTGTTCTGATCTACAGCCACGACAGTTTCGGTCTTGGTCATCTGCGGCGTTGTCGTGCAATTGCCCATTCGCTTGTCGAAAGTGACTCTTCGGTTTCAGTCTTGATCCTATCGGGATCGCCGATCATCGGCAGCTTCGATTTTCGTTCGCGGGTGGATTTTGTACGCATTCCCGGCGTAATCAAGCTGCGCAACGGCGAATACGTTTCGCTTTCCTTGCATATCGACATCGAGGAGACGCTGGCCATGCGCTCTTCGATCATCCACCACACGGCCGATATCTTTGATCCCGATCTCTTCATCGTCGACAAGGAACCATTGGGGTTGCGCGGCGAGGTGCGGCCGACGCTCGACCTTTTGCGGGACCGCGGCACGCCGTTGATCCTCGGCCTGCGCGACGTGATGGACGAGCCGATGGCCCTCGAAACCGAATGGGAGCGCAAGAATGTCGCGCCCGCCCTCGCCGAGTATTACGACGAGCTGTGGGTCTATGGCCTGCCGCAGATTTGCGACCCGCTCGAAGGCATCGACCTGCCGGCGAGCGTGCGCCGACGCATGGTCTACACCGGATATTTGCGCCGTCAGCTGAGCGAGGCGACGGCGAAGCACGAAGCCCATGGCTTTGCCGATGGCGATTATCTGCTGGTCACCGCGGGCGGCGGCGGCGACGGTGACGACCTCATCGATTGGGTGCTGGCCGCCTACGAGCGCGATCCCGGCCCGCTGCCGCCGGCGCTGATCGTCTACGGGCCCTTCATGCTCCCCGAGCGCCAGGCCGCCTATGATGCCCGCGCCGCGCGCCTCGCGAAAGTGCGGGCGATCACCTTCGACGCCCACCTCGAAGCCCTGATGGCGCGCGCCAAGGGCGTTGTCGCGATGGGCGGCTACAACACGTTCTGCGAGATACTGTCGTTCGACAAGCCGGCGCTGATCCTGCCGCGCACCGTGCCGCGCCTCGAGCAGTTTATCCGCGCGCAGCGCGCCGCCGAGCTTGGCCTCGTCGCGATGCTGTCCGACGAAAGCGCACGAGATCCAGTGCGCATGGCTGCGGCGCTGCTGCAGCTGACGCAACAGGCGCCGCCGTCGGCGGTGGTCGTGCCCGGGCTGCTCGACGGCATGCCCAACGTCAACAAGCTGGCGCGCAAGTGGCTCGATCGCGGCCGGCTCGTGCGTTTCCCGGCCCCGTTGCGGCGCAACGCATGAGATCCAGCGGCGAACGCGGCCGGGTTGCTTTTGTCCTCAAGGGTTATCCGCGGCTGTCGGAAACCTTTATCGCCGAGGAGATACATGGCCTCGAGCAGCGCGGTCTCGACATTCTGATCGTCTCGCTGCGCCACCCGACCGACAAGGCGATCCATCCGGTGCATCGCCAGATCGTGGCCGAGCGGCTCTATCTGCCCGAATACCTCTATCAGGAGCCGCTGCGGTTGTGGCGCGGCTGGCGCAAGGCAAGACGCCTGCCCGGATATCGCGCCGCGCGGCGCGCCTGGCTCGCCGATCTGTGGCGCGATCGGACGTCAAACCGCATCCGCCGCTTCGGCCAGGCGTTGGTCCTCGCGGCCGAGCTTCCGCCCGATATCGACCGGCTGCACGCGCATTTTCTCCATACCCCGGCCTCGGTGACGCGCTACGCGGCGCTGATGACCGCACTCGCGTGGAGCTTTTCGGCGCACGCCAAGGACATCTGGACCACACCCGACTGGGAGAAGCGCGAAAAGCTGGCCGACGCCGACTGGGCCGTGACCTGCACCGCCTCCGGCCACGCGCATCTCGCCGCGTTGGCGCGCGAGCCCGAGCGGCTGGCGCTCAGTTACCACGGCATCGATCTCGACCGCTTCCCTCCGGCGCGGCGCGGCGCTTCACGTGCCGACGGAAGCGACCCCGCGAACCCGGTGATGCTGCTCTCGGTTGGCCGCGCCGTGCCGAAAAAAGGCTATGACGACTTGCTCGCCGCGCTGGCGCTGCTGCCGAAGGAGCTGGCCTGGCGGCTCGTCCATATCGGCGGCGGCGCGCTGACGAAAAGCCTCAAGGAGGAAGCGGCGCGGCTCGGTCTCGCCGACAGCATCGAGTGGCGCGGTGCTCGGCCGCAGCCCGAGGTGCTGACCGCATATCGCCAGGCCGATATCTTTGTGCTGGCCGCCAAGGTCGCGCCCGACGGCGACCGCGATGGCCTGCCCAATGTGCTCGTCGAGGCGCAGAGCCAGCGCCTCGCCTGCGTCGCGACCCGTCTGCCCGGTATCGAAGAGCTGGTCGAAGACGGTGCGACCGGCTGCTTGGTGCCGCCCGGCGACCCGCCGGCGCTGGCCGCGGCGCTGGCGCGGCTGATCGCCGCCCCGGATTTGCGCGCGTCGCTCGGCGCCGCGGCGGAGGCGCGTGTCCGTCACGGCTTCAGCGCATCAGAGAGTCTCGACACGTTGGCCGTGTGGTTCGGGTTGGGGCTTGTGGCGCCGGCCCGCGCCGCCGAGTAACGGACGGTCGGACCGTTCGCCATAGATCATGCGCATCGCGTTCTACGCGCCCCTGAAGCCGCCCGACCACGAGACGCCATCCGGCGACCGCCGGGTCGCCCGCCTCTTGATCGACGCGCTGCGCCTTGCCGGGCACGAGCCGGCGCTCGCCTCGCATCTGCGCAGCTTTGATCCGGTCGGTCGCGCGTTCCGCCAGAAAAAGCTCGCCGCGCACGGTCGGCAGGCCGCCGAGCGGCTGATCGCCCGCTGGCGCGCCCGACCCGACACTGCGCCCGGCCTCTGGTTCACCTATCACCTCTACTACAAGGCGCCGGATTGGCTCGGGCCCGCGGTGTCGGCGGCGCTCGGCATTCCCTATCTCGTCGCCGAGGCGTCGTTCGCGTCAAAGCGCGCCGGCGGCCCGTGGGATATCGGTCATCAGGCGGTAGAGGCGGCGCTGCGCCGGGCCGATCTGGTGATCGGCCTCAATACCGCCGACCGCGACGGTGTCCTGCCGCTTCTCCCCCGTCCCGACCGTTTTGCGACGCTGCCGCCGTTTCTCGATGCAAAGCGCTATGAGGTCCCGCGCCACGCGTCGGGCAACCCGCCGCGTCTCATCACGGTCGCGATGATGCGGCTGGGCGACAAGCTCGCTTCGTATCGGGTGCTCGGGGCGGCGCTAGCTCAACTAACTGATCTCGACTGGTCGCTTGAGGTGATCGGCGACGGTCCGGCGCGCGACGAGGTGCGCGCCGCGCTGGCGCCGCTCGGCGACCGCGTCGTTTACGCCGGCACGCTCGCCGAGCCGACGATCGCCGAGCGCTTGGCTGGAGCCGACATCTTTGTTTGGCCGGC
>DATHCK010000002.1:0-9102 GCA_035319545.1 Allostellaceae bacterium
GAGCGGGTGCTGTATCGCGACGGGCTGGTGTTGGTCATCGACAAGCCAGCCGGGATTCCCGTGCATTCGGGACCGGGTGGCGGGCCGCATCTTGAACACTGGTTTCCGCTCTTGCGCTTCGGACTGTCGCGCCCGCCCGCCCTCGCGCACCGGCTCGACCGCGACACCAGCGGCTGCCTGGTGCTCGGCCGTCACCCCAAGGCGCTGCGCCGCCTCGGCGCGCTCTTCGCCGAGGGCAAGGTCGATAAAATCTACTGGGCGGTCGTCGCCGGCATTCCCGCCGAGCCACAAGGCACAATTGACGCGCCGTTGCGCAAAGATACGGCGCGACGCATCGGCTGGCGGATGGAGATCGATCCTTCAGGACAAAAGGCCATAACCGAATACCGCGTGCTCGGCAGCGCCGACGGCCGCTCATGGCTGGAGCTGCGGCCGAAGACCGGGCGCACGCATCAGATTCGCGTGCATTGCGCGAGCATCGGCTGTCCGGTGGCTGGCGACCCGGCCTATGGCGGACCGACGGGCAAACCGCTGCATCTGCATTCGCGGGCAATTTCAATCCCGCTTTATCCGGCGCGGCCCGCAATCAAGGTAAGCGCGCCGGTGCCGGCCCATATGCTCGCGGCACTCACCCGGCTGGGGTATGATCCGGCAGGCGAGACAGGCGGAGGCGGCGATGACCATCGCTCCCAGCGATCTGCGCCGCTTGAGCCCCCATGACGCGGCGCTTTACCGGGACATTCGGCTGGATGGACTGGCCGACAGCCCGGATGCATTTAGTAGCACGCTCGAAGCCGAGGAGGATCGACCGGTCGCGGCCTTCGCGGAGCGGCTGGCCGACAACCTTGTGATCGGCGCATTCAGCGGACCGCACCTCGTCGGGGTCGTCGGCTTTAATGTCCAGGTCGGGCAAAAACATGCGCATAAGGGCGTGCTCTGGGGCATGTACGTGCGTCCGGCTTACCGCGGCCTTGGGGTCGGCCGCATGCTGGTCGAGGCGATCATCGAACACGCTCGTAAGCGCGTCGAACTGCTGCAATTGCTTGTGGTCAGCGACAATGTCCCGGCGCGGCGGCTTTACGAAAACCTGGGCTTTGTCGAATACGGCATCGAATGGCGCGCGACCAAGTATCGCGGCCGCTATCATGACGATGTAATGATGGTACTGCCCCTCGTGCTAGAATCCCGGGCGGAGGCGATCGGTGCGCCGACGGAGAACGTGACCGCATGATCCCACGCTACAGCCGCCCGCAGATGACCAAGATCTGGGCGCCGGAAAACTATTTCCGCATCCAGATGGAGATCGAGGCTTGCGCCTGCGAGGCGCAGGAGATGCTCGGCGTCATCCCCAAGGGCGTCGCCAAGGCGGTGCGCGAGCGCGGCAGGTTCGAGGTCGAACGCATCCGCGAGATCGAGCGCGAGGTCCATCACGAGACGATCGCCTTTCTCACCAACCTCGCCGAGCATGTCGGCCCCGAGTCACGGTTTGTCCATCAGGGCATGACCTCGAGCGACGTGCTCGACACCTGCCTCGCGGTACAGCTGACGCAAGCCGCCGACATCCTGCTCGCCGATCTCGACCTGGTGCTGGCGGCGCTCAAGAAGCGCGCCTTCGAGCATCGCGACACGCCGACCATCGCGCGCAGCCATGGCGTCCATGCCGAGCCGACCAGCTTCGGGGTCAAGCTCGCCGGCCATTACGCAGAGTTCGCGCGCAACCGCGAGCGTCTCGTCGCCGCGCGCCAGGAAATCGCCACCTGCCAGATTTCCGGCGCGGTCGGCACCTTCGCCAATATCGACCCGCGCGTCGAAGAATACGTCGCCAAAAAGCTCGGTCTCGTGCCCGAGACGGTCTCGACCCAGATCGTCCCGCGCGACCGCCACGCGGCCTTTTTCATGGCGCTCGCGCTGATCGCCGCGGCGATCGAGCGCTTCGCGACAGAATTGCGCCACCTGCAGCGAACCGAGCTGCGCGAAGCCTCGGAATTCTTCGCCGAAGGCCAGAAGGGTTCGTCGGCGATGCCGCACAAGCGCAACCCCGTGCTGTCTGAAAACCTGACCGGGCTGTCGCGTGTCATTCGCTCGGCGGTGATCCCGGCGCTGGAAAACACCGTCACCTGGCACGAGCGCGACATCTCGCACTCCTCGGTCGAGCGCTTTATCGCGCCGGATACGACGATCACCCTCGATTTCGCGCTCAACCGTCTCGCCGGCGTCATCGACAAGATGATCGTCAACCCGGAGCGGATGCGCGCAAACCTCAATTCATTGGGCGGCCTGCCCGACTCGCAGCGTTTCCTTCTGGCGCTGACCCAGGCCGGGATGAGCCGCGAGGACGCCTACCGTCTCGTGCAGAAACACGCGATGGCGCAGTGGAACTCCCTTGGGAACGGCGACGGCACATTCGCCGATCTGCTCAAGGCAGACCCCGAGATCACCAAGTTCCTCACCCCCGCGGCGATCGACGCCTCGTTCGACACCGCCTACCACCTGAAGCATGTCGACACGATTTTCCGTCGCGTCTTTGGGGATGCAGCAGTTTCCAGGGAGAAGCGCGATGAGCTCGCTGCGCAGTAACAACGGCCCCCGCATCAAATACACGCCCGAGGATTCGTCCTACGAGACGATCACCGTCGACAAGCTGACCCCGATGATCGGCGCCGAGCTCGGGGGGGTCGATCTGCGCGAGCCGTCAAACCGGCAGATGGACGAGATTCACCGCGCGCTGGCCGAGAACCTGGTCATCTTCTTCCGCGACCAGCATCTGACCCCGCAGCAGCATCTCGCGTTCGGCCGCCGTTTTGGCGAGCTGCACATCCATCCGGCCGCGCCGGCCGAACCCGGCCTGCCCGAGATGATGATCATTCACGCCGACAAGGACAGTTTCCGCGCCAACGGCGAGGGGTGGCATTCGGACGTGTCGTGCGACCCGACGCCGCCGATGGGTTCGATCCTCTACATCAAGACATGCCCGCCCCGCGGCGGCGACACGCTCTTTGCCAACATGTACGCCGCCTACGACGCGCTCAGCGACCGCATGAAGATCTATCTCGACGGCCTCACCGCGCGGCACAACGGCGAGCATTATCGCGGCCAGTACGCCAATTACGGGGTCAAGGACCAGGAAACCTACCCGCACGCGGACCACCCGGTCGTGCGCACCCACCCGGTGACCGGTAAGAAGGCGCTTTATGTCAACAAGGGGTTCACCCGCTACATCAACGGCATCCCGCGCGACGAAAGCGACGGCGTTCTGCGCTATCTCTACGAGCACATGGCGCATCCGCTCTTCCAGTGCCGCTTTCGCTGGCAGGAGAACTCGATCGCGTTCTGGGACAATCGCTGCGTCCAGCACCACGCGATGTGGGACTATTGGCCGTACACGCGCTCGGGCAACCGCGTCACGGTGGCGGGCGACGCGCCGTTCTGACCTAAACACGCAACGCCGGGAAGCTACTCGTTCATCACCTGCTGGCGCGCCTGCGCGGCGAAATGGTCGAGCTCGAATTGCACCTGCGCCGCGGTGACGCTTTGCCCCTTGGTGGCGAGATCGGCGATCAGCTTCTCGACGACATGCTTGTCGCCGCCGGGGGCGAACTCGGCGGCGACGACCGTCTTGGCGTAGGCCTCGGCGGCGTCGCCCGAAATCCCCATCTTCCCGGCCGCCCACAGCCCGGCGAGCCGATTGCGCCGCGCCGTCACCTTGAAGCGCAGCTCCTCGTCGTGTTTGAAGCGGGCTTCGAATTCCTTCTCGCGATCTTCGAAGGTAGGCATGTTCTTCCGTCCGTTGTCGGCGGGCCGCACTATAGCCACTGAATAACATATGTGCACGCTGGTGATCCTGCGCCGCCCCGATCACGCCTGGCCAGTGGTGATTGGCGCCAACCGCGACGAAATGCTCGGCCGCGCGGCGCTCGCGCCGGCGCGTCATTGGTCGGACCGGCCAGAAGTTATCGCCGGCAAGGACCTCTTGGCCGGCGGTTCGTGGCTCGGGGTCAATGATTGGGGCGTCGCGGCCGGAGTGTTGAACCGGCACGGCTCGCTCGGGCCGGCGCCGGGACAGCGCTCGCGCGGCGAGCTGGTGCTCGAGGCGCTAGACCACCCCGATGCGGTCGCCGCGGCCGAGGCGCTGGCGCATCTCGACCCGGCCGCCTATCGCACCTTCAACCTGATCATCGCCGACAATCGCGACGCCTTCTGGCTGCGCCACGCCGACGGCGCCCATATCGAGGTGCGACCGATCCCAGACGGCCTGTCGCTGATTGACTCAGGCGATCTCAACCGGCCGAACAACCGCCGCGTGACGCTCGCGACGCCGCTGTTCCGCGCCGCGACTGCGCCCGATCCCGACCGCGACGACTGGGCCGAATGGCAGGCGCTGCTGGCGAATGCCGAATCGCCACGCGGCGAGCCGGCGGAAAACGCGCTCCGCTTCATAACGGATCACGCCTACGGCACGGTATCGAGCGCGATCATCGCGCTGCCCCTGCCCAATGCCGGCGAGCGAAAGCCGCGCTTTCGCTACGCCCAATGGCGGCCGGCCGCGACTCCCTGGGCCGATGTCACGGGCGCCGCGATACCGGCGGCGCACTGACATTGTTGGCCCCTATCCTGCTTGCTATATCAAGGGGGCGGATCGGAGCGATCGCACGCTGCCGCAGGGAGCAAGATGGCGCGACGCCGGCAAATCTATGAGGGCTCGGCCAAGGTGCTGTTCGAGGGTCCCGAACCCGGCACCCTGGTGCAGTATTTCAAGGACGATGCGGCCGACCATGAAAAGCGCGGCGTGATCACCGGCAAGGGCGTGCTCAACAACCGCATCTGCGAATTCTTGATGCTGAAACTGGCCGAGATCGGCATCCCGACGCATTTTGTGCGCCGCCTCAACATGCGTGAGCAGCTCGTGCGCGAGGTCGAGATCATCCCCCTACGCATCGTCGTGCGCAATGTGGCGGCGGGGTCGCTCGCTAAGCGGCTCGGCCTGCCCGAGGGCCAGCAATTGCCGCGCTCGATCATCGAATACCACTACAAGAAGGCCGAATTGGGCGACCCGCTGGTCGGCGAGGAGCACATTACCGCCTTTGCCTGGGCCTCGACCCAGGACCTCGACGAGATCATGCAGATTTCGCTGCGGATCAACGATTTCCTGACCGGACTCTTTCTCGGGATCGGCATCCGCCTCGTCGATTTTGGCCTCGAATTCGGCCGGCTTTACAGCGACGACGACATGCGCATCGTCGTCGCCGACGAGATCAGCCCCGACAACATGCGCCTGTGGGACATCCGCACGAGCGAGAAGCTCGACAAGGATCGTTTCCGCGAGGATTTGGAGAAGGTCGCCGAGGGCTATCAGGAAGTGGCGCGCCGGCTCGGCATCCTGCCGGAAGGCGGCCCGGCCGACTTCAAGGGCCCGCGGACAGTTCAGTGAGGCTTGGCCAATGAAAGCCAGGGTGCATGTCAGCCTCAAGTCGGGGGTGCTCGACCCCCAAGGCAAGGCGATCGGCAACGCCCTCGCATCGCTAGGCTTTACCGGCATCGGCGAGGTGCGCCAGGGCAAGCTGATCGAGATCGAGCTTGAGGGCAGCGACAAGGCCGCCGCGCAGGCAAAAGTCGAGGCGATGTGCAAGGAGCTGCTCGCCAACCCGGTGATCGAGAACTACGCGATCGAGCTCGGCGATAGTCCAACCTTTTCCCCTCTTGATGAAGGAGAATTTCCTCCGGCAGATACGCTGCTGCGGGACGTGGTAGATTTTGGATTAAGAGCAGCCGAAAATTATGCCGATATCAGCGGTGACGCTAACCCCAGTCAAATCCCAGAAAGATGGCTTCAAACTGAAATAGCTCGGTCGAGTTGGAAAAAATACGAAATCCCCGTTTGGCTTGAGTTATCGCTCTCAAATGTCCTTTGGTGGAGTGGTAAACCAAATCCTCTCACGTCAGCCCGCGAAATCGAACGGATTGGAGGACGGATCGATATTGGGATATTTTCAAAGAGCATAGACCCAATAAAGGCGCAGCTCTCGGCAATAATTGAACTGAAGAAAAACATTTGGAATGGAGGTGAATGTATATCCGATATTTCCAGAATTTTTACGTTAAGGAATAACCTAAGAAGAGAACTTCCGAATTTATTTGGGATCGTGGGAGGCGTTGCGATTGGTAATTTAAATGCCATTGAAAATAAAATGCTTAACTGCACGCAAGGATTGAAGACTTCAGTCTTAGTAAAAGAAAGTACCCGCCTGCATTATTCGGGATCTAGTTGTGGGTTTATAGCAGCGGTCGTTCAATGAAAGCGGCGGTCATCATCTTCCCCGGCTCCAACCGTGAGCGCGATGTCTGTGCCGCGCTGAAGCGGGCGAGCGGCAACGACCCGACCCTCGTTTGGCATGGCGACAGCGACCTGCCGCCGGCCGACCTCATCGTGCTCCCCGGCGGGTTCGCTTATGGTGACTATCTGCGCTGCGGCGCGATGGCGGCGCATTCGCCGATCATGCGTGAGGTCAAGGCGCGCGCGCAGAAGGGTGTGCCGGTCTTGGGCATCTGCAACGGATTTCAGGTGCTCACCGAAGCCGGGATGCTTCCCGGCGCGCTGCTCGCCAACCGCACGCTGAGTTTTGTGTGCCGCGACGTGTATCTGCGGGTCGAGACCTCGCAGACGATATTCACCTGCGGCTATGAGACCGGCCAGGCAATACGGGTGCCGGTCGCGCATGGCGAGGGCAACTACACCGCCGACCCCGATACGCTCGACCGGCTTGAGGGCGAGGGCCGGGTCGCCTTCCGCTATTGCAGCGCCGACGGCGAATTGACCGACGAGGGCAACTTCAACGGCTCGGCACGGTCGATCGCCGGCATCCTCAACGAGACCCGCACCGTGCTCGGCATGATGCCGCACCCCGAGAACGTGACCGACCCGCTCCTCGGCGGCACCGACGGGCAAGGGCTTTTCAACGGGATCGTGAGCGCGCTGCAGTGAAGGGCGGCAGCAACGTCACCGCCGCCCTCGCCGCCGAGATGGGACTGTCGGCCGAGGAATTCGCGCGTTGCGAAAGTATCCTCGGGCGCACCCCAAACCTCACCGAATTGGGCGTCTTCTCGGCGATGTGGAGCGAGCATTGCTCTTATAAATCGTCGAAAATCTGGCTGAAGACGCTGCCGACCATCGGTCCGCGCGTCATTTGCGGGCCGGGCGAGAATGCCGGGGTCGTCGATATCGGCGACGGCGACGCGGTCGTCTTCAAGATCGAAAGCCACAACCACCCGTCCTTTATCGAGCCGTATCAGGGCGCGGCGACCGGAGTCGGCGGCATCCTGCGCGACGTGTTCACGATGGGCGCCCGGCCGATCGCGATCCTCGACTCGCTGCGCTTTGGCAGCCCCGACCACCCGAAGACCCGGCATCTCGTCGGCGGCGTCGTCGCCGGGATCGGCGGCTACGGTAATTGCGTCGGCGTGCCGACCGTCGGCGGCGAATGCCAGTTCCACCCCAGCTACAACGGCAACATCCTGGTCAACGCGATGTGCGTCGGCCTCGCCAAGGCCGACCGCATCTTTTATTCGGCCGCCTCGGGCGCCGGGAACCCGGTCATCTATGTCGGCGCCAAGACCGGCCGCGACGGCATCCACGGCGCGACGATGGCCTCGGCCGAGTTCGACGATAGCGCCGCCGAGAAACGCCCGACCGTGCAGGTCGGCGACCCGTTCACCGAAAAGCTGCTGATCGAAGCCTGCCTCGAATTGATGGCGACGGACGCGATCGTCGCGATCCAGGATATGGGCGCGGCCGGGCTCACCTCGTCCTCGGTGGAGATGGCCGACAAGGGCGGACTCGGCATCGAGCTCCACCTCGACCGCGTGCCGACCCGCGAGACCGGCATGAACCCCTACGAGATCATGCTGAGCGAGAGCCAGGAGCGCATGCTGATGGTGCTGCGCCCCGGCAGCGAGGCCGAGGCCCGCCGCGTCTTCGAGAAGTGGGAGCTCGATTTCGCGGTGATCGGACATGTCACCGACACCGGCCGGCTGATCCTCAAAATGCACGGAGAGATCGCGGCCGACATTCCGATCCAGCCGCTGGTCACCGAGGCGCCGCTTTACGAGCGCCCCATCCAACAACGTCCGATACCGGCCGATATCGATTCCGCCTCCCTGCCCGCTCGCGACCCGATCGACTGTTTGAAAAAACTAATCGCCTGCCCGGACCTCGCCTCAAAACGCTGGATCTGGGAGCGCTACGACCACCTCGTGATGGGCAACACCGTCAAACGCCCGGGCGGCGACGCTGCGGTGGTGCGGGTCAACGACGCCGGCAAGGCGCTCGCGCTCTCTACCGACTGCACCACCCGCTATTGCCGTGCTAGCCCGGTTGTCGGCGGTGCGCAGGCCGTCGCGGAGAGCTGGCGCAACCTGACCGCCGTCGGCGCGCTGCCGCTCGCGCTGACCGATAACATGAATTTCGGCAACCCGGAGAAGCCCGAAATCATGGGCGAATTCGCCGATGCCTGCGCCGGCATCCGCGCGGCTTGCCTCGCGCTCGACTACCCGGTCGTGTCGGGCAATGTCTCGCTCTACAACGAGACGAGCGGCAACGCGATCCTGCCCACGCCGGTCATCGGCGGCGTTGGGCTGCTCGCGGATGCCGCGAAAGCCGTCGATCTCGCGTTCAAACGAGACGGCAACGCGCTGATTGTGATCGGCGATGCCTACGGCCATCTCGGCGCCTCGCTCTATTTGCGCGAGATCGAGGGTCGCGAGGAGGGTCCGCCGCCGGCTGTCTTCCTTCCCGAGGAACGCAAGCACGGCGATTTCGTCCGCGGGCTAATCGAGGCCGGTCAAGTCGCGGCCTGCCACGACGTCAGTGATGGCGGGCTCCTCGTCGCGATCGCCGAGATGGCGATGGCGAGCGGCAAAGGCGTCGCGCTCGACGCCCTCCCGGCCGGTAATGCCGGCCTCTTTGGCGAAGACCAGGGGCGCTACCTGATCGAGACCGCCAATCCCGACGACCTCTTGGCTGCCGCGACGAATGCGGGAATATACGCTCAGCGTATCGGCACAGTAGCGAGCGCCGCGTTGACACTCCCCGGCGGCGATGCCATATCG
>DATHCK010000003.1:0-11420 GCA_035319545.1 Allostellaceae bacterium
GAGGCGACGCGCGCGGCCGCCCCGTCGTGGGCGACGCTGGAACTCGACTTGATCGCGGTCAAAGGCAAACAGGAGGCGGTGCGCATCTACGCCTTGCTGGGCGATGCAGCCATGGCGCAATCGGTCGATTTCGTGGCGCACGTTGCTCGCCACGACCGAATGCTGAGCGCCTATCGCGCGACGGACTGGGAAGCTGCGCTCGAAGCCCTCGCGGAATGCCGCCTTTACGAGTCAGGGCTCCAGGGGCTTTACGAGCTTTATGAGGAGCGCATCGACTATTTCGCGGCGAACCCGCCGGAAGACGGCTGGGATGGCGTTTTCTCGCCGGACACGAAGTAAGAACGTTTGCGCTGACGTCCTGTCAAACTTGCCCGAGAAAGACCCCTTCAACGCGAGCGCACCAAATCCATTCAGTTGCGACGGTTCCCGTCCAAGTTGATCAAGACGACGGTGAATTTGTCGGTCAGTTCTCCAACTGAGATCGGCGCGCAGATGAACTCAACCATGCGATCCTACCTGAAGTCCTTTAGGAAGCGCTCGCTATACAGAGGACCGAGATCTCGTAAGGCGACGACTTGCTCCGTGGAGATATCGAAGACCGGCAAATCAGCAATCAACTGCCCGCGGGCCACGCCGCGGACAAAGCTCAACCGCCCCTCATGGTCGCGCGAATCGCGGTGGCGCGGTGGCCAAATCCGGACTTCCTCGAGACGCTTCAGCACGACCGGAGCAAGATCGGACCGGACGAAAAAGGCATTGACCCCGGTCGAGTTGGTGCCGACGAAGGTGAACCCCAGACGGGTCGCTAGGCGCTCCAGCGCCCGGATTGAGCAACCGAAATACTGGCCAGAAAAATGCGCCTCCAGTCGCTCGAAATCAGCGCGGTAGGGGATCGTAATCGCATGGATGTCGCCGAAAACACCGTTGACCTCGCAAATCAGGATCGCGGGCTGCAGGTCGGGCAACGCTTCCAGGATCCAGTACTCGTTCCCATCGATGTCGATGCTAAGGATGCCGAGCTCGCGGTCGAAGCCATGCTCGACGATGATATCGTGAATGTTATCGCGCGTAACGAAGGCGCCGATTGCCGTAAGGTCGTGGCGCCAATACAGCGCATCCTCGCGCAGCGCCTGCATTGCCACCGTGTTGCAATCGAGAATGAGGCCGCGCCAGCCGCGGTTTTCGAGCAGGAACCGCGTGTTCGCCTCGCTGTAATTTTCGACACCAATCTCGACGAATGAGCGCGGGATATCGGGTAGCACCTGGCAGAGCCACTCGATGATACCGTCCTCGCCCCATTGCGAGCTGACCCGGAACTCCGCATCCGCGAGACAACCGAGCCGCCCAAACGTCCTTAATTGGTTTGCAGCCATCCGGCCCTGCAACAGCAACAATCTGTTCAACCGCTCCATGCTCTGTTGGATGGCTATCATCTGCTGGCCAGAGATATGCCGGTCATCCCGCGAATCTGGAGAAAGCGCCAGGTGCCGCAGCGCGCTCCGCAAGCTCATGGTTTTGCCGCCGAGGAAATGACGAACGAATGCCAGAAGGCGGTTGTCATCATATCGGCCCACGAGGCGCCGCGTACGGATAATTCACGAATCCTGGGATGCAGCTCAGCTTCCTCGGTATACGACAGATGGCGCGGCCGACCCGGCTCGTGGAGCTGTTCGTCGATTGCGGCAGCGGCATCACGGTAGCGGCCACCTCTGGCGCCGCGAAGCACGGCCTGCCGGCGACTCAAGCCCTTGAAACGCAGCACCTCCTACGACGCGTCTTTCCGACGGGACCTCCGGCATTTCGGCAAGCCGCACAACAATTTCCTGGGAGTCGGGCGTGAAGAGCAGAGCATATCTGCCGCATCATCCTCGACACCCTGCGCCACGGTTTTGCCGCTGCGCAGGCCAATCACGACGATCCCGTGCCGCTGGACTTCGGTGCCGGCATCGGGCCGACATAGCCGAGAAGCATCTTTGGAATTTCTCGATATGTAGTTGAAAAATTGGCTGGGGCGGGAGGATTCGAACCTCCGTATGCCGGAATCAAAATCCGGTGCCTTACCACTTGGCTACGCCCCACCACGCTATCGGACGGGTTCCGAGCGGCCATGCGGAAGGAAGGTGTCTATGCCGCCGGACGCGGCAAGTTATCGGCATCGTCGCGCGGCGGCAACAACTCGCGCGTCGCCCGCGGGTCACGCGGCGGGTGCGGCCTCCGACGACTGCTCGATGACACTTACCGCGTAGCGCGCGTCGGCGACGAGCTGCAAGGCATCGTCGGTCCAGGGATGGTTCTCGCCGCAGGCCTTGCGAATGCCGGCGAGCGCGACCTCTGCGTGCTTCAGCGACTCCGGGCTGCGACCGGCGGCGAGCAGGGCCCGTGCATAGCTATAGCGGGCGCGCAGCACGTTTGGATGCAGCGGGCCGTACATCGTCTGCCTGTGCTGAAGGGTGCGCGCGCTCATCGACAGGGTCGCGTCGACTTCCTGTTGGCCACGCAGCGCGGTCAGCAATTTTTCGATCGTCAGCGCGCCCATCGCCACGAGATGCGTGCCGAGCCGCCCACCGTCTTGCTTCTGGCGCTGCAGCGCGAGTTCAAGGTCGTCGGTCGTGACAAGGCCCTGTCCGAGCAACAAGTCCCCTAAACGCATCAGGTTCTCCCATCCGGCACCGCGCTGGCAGTAGCCAGGACGTCGGAGGGCATTTATTACCGAAGATCGTTTCCGATGTATTAGGAGCCTGTTCGAATTTTAAGGATTTTCGCGCCGTTTCAATTTGTTGCCGACGCGGGTGGGTGGCCGCCCCTATCGCGTCGCGCGAACGGCGTACAGATCAACTTGCATCCTACGCGCGCAGGGACTTGAATAGTCCCGCGCTCAGACGGGTGCCGACCGTCATGCCCGACTCTTTGATTCCCCCCGGCCAGCCGCTGTTGCGCGACACGAGTAGGCGAACAAGCGAGCTGGGGACTGGCGCATCGCGCCGCACAGCGCCGGGCGAAACCGCGGCGAGCGCCGCGGCTTGCGTTAATGGCAACGGCGCGGATGCGCAGGGTGAGCGTCCCGAGCCGCGTTGGCGCGACATCCAATGGGTCGACTTCACCAGCGGGCCGATTAGCGACATGTACCCGGTCGCCGCCGAGCCGCACGCGGCACCGGCGCACGCCTCCGTCATGTCTGAGCCGGTGTTGCCGCTGTGGGTGGCGCCGGAGCTGCCCGAGACGTTGCCGCTCTTCGCGACGGACGCCGCGTCGATCGAGACGCTCGCCGGCCTGCGCTCAACGACGACAAATGGTGCCCGTGTCATGGCGCGTCACGTGGCGCGTGAACGGGCGGATGATGATCGGCCATTTCCCGCCTCAATCACGGTTCCCGTCTCTGCCGGATCGCCAACGGACGAGGCGGAAACACCTGGTTTCTGCCGCTTTGTTGTCGCGACGGTCGCCGCGGTGGCGGGTGACATGCTGCGGGCTGCGGCGGACGTGGTCGCCGCAGCGGCGGCGGCCGCTATCGCCGCGGCGCGAGCAGCGCTCGGGCGCTGCCTGCCGACCAGGCGCGCGGCGCGCGATGAACCGTGGCGGCGCGATAAACCGGCCGTCGCGCGCCGATTGTCCGCCGTGGCCGATCGCATCTCGGGATGCCTTGCCGCCCGCGAAAATCGGCTTCGCGTGTCCGGCTTGGCGGCGCTGGTCGTGATCTCGGTGGCGCTCGCCGCCTATGGCGGCGGTGCGCTCCTCGCGCGGATGGTGGAGTCCGCGTCTGCGCCGAGCCCGACAAACAAGGTGGAGGCCGCGGCGCCGGCGGCCAACCTGATTCCGGCGCGGGCGGCGGCACTGCCGAGCGACCCGGCCATCCGCGCGGCGTTTTACATTGCGCGCGCAAAGACGGGCAATGCTGCGGCTCAATACGATCTCGGCCTGCTCTACGCGCAAGGCCAAGGACTGGTCCAGGATTACGCTAGCGCCGCGAGCTGGTTTCGTGCCGCCGCGGCTCAGGGCAATGTCGCCGCCGAATACAATCTCGGCGTGCTCTATGATCGCGGCCTCGGGGTAACGGCGAACCCGACCGAAGCCATCAACTGGTATCGCAGCGCCGCCGACCAGAACCATCCGAGCGCGCAGTTCAACCTCGCGCTGGCCTATGCGAACGGCAACGGCACCAAGCAGGATTTCGCGACGGCGGCGCGCTGGTATCGCCGCGCGGCGGAACAGGGGCTGGCGCCAGCGATGGTCAATCTCGCGATCCTGTACGAGGCGGGCAACGGGGTCGACCGCTCGCCGATCGACGCCTATGCCTGGTACCGCGTCGCGGGCGAGCGCGGTGACGACCCCGCGAAGGTCCGCGCGACCGAACTCTACCGGCAGTTCGACGACACGGACAAAACGCACGCCGAAAGGCTCGTCGCGACGATCCGCCGTGCGCTCGACGCAGTCAAACCGCCGCCCGCCTGACCGGCGGCGGCTCGGACAACAGCGCGCCGGCCCTCACCCACCAGCCTGGCTCCGCCACCGCCAACGCCCGCGCGCCGCGCTCGGCCGTCTCGCGATCGGTGAACAGCGCAAAGCATGTCGCGCCGCTCCCGCTCATCCGCGACAGATAGGCCTCGGGCAGCGCGGCGAGACGGGCAAGCACCGCGCCGATCTCCGGCATCAGGCTCAGCGCGGCGTCGGTCAGGTCGTTGCGGCATTGCCGCAGCAGCCCAAACAGGCCGACCGCGCTGCGCGGCGTCGCGCGCACGAACTGGTCGGTGGTAAAGTCGCGCTGTCGGGCGCGGAACACCAATGCGGTTGGCAATTCGCGGCGCGGGTTGGCGAGGACCACGCCGACCGCCGGCAGTGACGGCAGTGGGTCGAGGCGCTCGCCGATGCCGCCGACCCAGACCGGCCTACCGGCGAGGCAAGCCGGTACATCGGCGCCGAGCGCGGCGGCAATCGTTGTCGCGCCGGCATCGAGCGGCTGGCCCCAGAGCGCCGCGAGCGCGCGAATCGCCGCCGCCGCGTCACTCGAACCGCCACCGATTCCGGAGGCGACCGGCAGGTTCTTGACGAGGCGCAGCGCCGCGCGGGTCTTGATGCCATAGTGCGCCGCGAGCGCGCGGGCGGCGCGGAGCACGAGGTTGTCGTCGCCGCGTTCGGCCAGCGCCGCCGCCTCAGGCCCGCTTATCGCCAGAGATAGCGCATCGGCGGGCGCCGCGGTGATCTCGTCACCGATATCCGCGAAGACGACGAGGCTGTCGAGCAGGTGATAGCCGTCGCCCCGCCGGCCGACGACGTGCAGGTAGAGATTGATCTTGGCGGGCGCGAAGACGTTGACCGCTTCGCCGCGGGTACTCTCGCTCAGCCGCCGCGCTCCTCCGGCTGCTTCGGTACGGCCGGGGGCGTGCCCTGGTCCGGCGCGGCGGGACTTGCCGAGGCGGGCGTCGAAGGCGGCCCGAGGCCCTTCTCGAGCTTGCTCTCGATCGGCTGGATCTCTTCCTGGTCCGGCCCGAATTGCAGTGCGCGCCGCCACTGATAGCGGGCCTCCGTCAGCCGGCCGGTGCGCCAGTAGGCATCGCCGAGATGGTCGTTGATCGTCGCGTCCGAGGGCACCAGCTCGACCGCGCGTTCGAGAAATTCCACCGCGCTGGCGTAATCGCCCATCCGGTAATGCGCCCAGCCCAAACTATCGACGATGTAGCCGTCCTCAGGCCGCAGCTCGACGGCCTTCTCGATCATCTTGAGGCCCTGCTCGAGTTTCTCGCCGCGATCGATCCAGGAATAGCCGAGATAGTTGAGGATCAGCGGTTGATCGGGTTTGAGCGAGAGCGCGCGCTCAAGATCAGCCTCGGCCTTGTTCCAGTCGCCGGCGCGCTCGTAGGAGATGCCGCGGTCATAGAACAAGGCCCAGCGATCGGGGATGCCATGGGCGGTGGCGCGCTCGATCGCTTCGTTGTAGGCGGCGGCCGCTTCGTCGTAGCGCTTCTTGTTGCGCAGGATGTCGCCGAGCTGAATCTCGGCGCCGATGGTTTTCGGCTGCTCCTCGGCCATTTGCTTCAGTTGCGCGATCGCCTCGTCGGAGCGATCCAGATCGTCGAGATCGGCCGCTGCTCTCAGCCGTGCCGACCAGGAATAGGGCGAAGTCTTGGGGATCGACTGCAGCACGGCGAGGCTTTGCGCCGACTCGTTTTGCGTCGCCAGCACATCGGCGAGCAGCAACTGCGCGAGCCGGAAATCTGGCTGCAGCCACAAAGCGAAACGATCGTAGATGAGCGCCAGATCGATCGTCTCGGTCTGGTTCAAGACGCTCGCCAGATCAAACATCGACTCGGCCAATCCGTCCGCGGCCGACGTGATCATCGCCTTCGGCGCGCCCGGCGGGCGGGCCGACAGCACCGTCTGAGCGATCTCGCTGCCAATATTCTGGTCGATGAATTTCTGATAGAGCGCCTTCGCCTTGTCGGCCTTGCCGTGCCGCTCATAGAAATTGGCGATGGCGTCGGTCAGCCGCCAATTGAGCTGCTCGTTATCAGCGAGCGTCTTGGTGTAGTAGGAATCCGCCTTCTCGGTCTGCCCGGCGAAGTCATAGAGCAGGCCCAGCTGAAAATCCTTTAGCGGCTTGAAGCCGTTGAACTTGTCGAGCTGCTGCAACGCGGCGTCGGCGCCTTGCAGATCGCCCGCCGCCATTCGCGTCCAGGCGAGCGCCAACGGGCCGACAAATCGGTGCACCCCGTCTTGCGGGAGCGCGGCGGCGTATTTGAGCGCAGCAGCCGGCTCGCCCGCCTTGAGCCGGTCGACGATCATCACCAGCCCGGCCAAGGCATCGGTCGAATCGAGCTTCAGCTCCTGCTCGGCAAGCGGCTTGGCCCGGTCGAAATTGCCCGCTCCCACCGCCATCAGAAACGTACGGCTGATCAGTTCCGGCGAGGCGGGATCGGCGGCGATCGCCTTGTCGAACCATGACGCGGCGGCTGAGTAGTCGCGGATCTGCTCGGCGTGCCGGCCCGCGAGATAATCGCCGAACAGATCGGCGGAAGTTGCGGGCGCTGGTTTGGCGGTGCTCGGTGTGGGGGTTGGCGCGGCGCAAACGGGCAGCACCCATGCGGCCGCTACCAGCGCCAACCAGAGCGCTCTGATCCGCAGAACCCCCGATCCTTTGGCTGCTGCCTCTGTCATCGTCACCGTCCGCTTCGAGCAAAAACCAGGCCGCTACGCCCGTCACATGTTCGGGTAGTTCGGCCCGCCGCCGCCTTCCGGCACGACCCAATCAATGTTCTGCCCGGGGTCCTTGATGTCGCAGGTCTTGCAATGGACACAGTTCTGAGCGTTGATCTGCAGGCGCTTTCCGCCGCTTTGCCCGTCATCGACGATCTCGTAAACCCCGGCCGGACAATAGCGCTGTTCGGGCGAATCGTAGAGGCGGTAATTAATTGAAATTGCCTTTTCTGGATCGCGTAATTTGAGATGCGCCGGCTGTCCTTCGTCGTGATTGGTAAACGAGAAGGACACCGAGGTGAGGCGGTCGAAGCTGATCTTGCCGTCAGGCCGCGGGTAGCGGATTGGCGGCATCGCATCCTTGCGGGCGAGCTGGTCGTAGTCGCTGTGATTGTGGAAGGTCCACGGCGCCCGGCCGCGGAAGACGTAAGTGTCGAGCGCCGAGTAGGCGAGCCCGGCCCACATGCCGAGCCGAAAGCTCGGACGGATGTTGCGCACCCGGTACAGCTCGTCCCACACCCAGCTGCGTTCGAGCTCGGCGCGCGCGCTGGCGGTCTCGTTGCCGCTGAGGCGGGCAAAGATCGCCTCGGCCGCGACCATGCCCGATTTCATCGCGGTATGGCTGCCCTTGATCTTCGGCACGTTGACAAACCCCGCCGCGCAGCCGGTGAGCGCGCCGCCGGGCAGGTCCATCCGCGGGATCGACTGGAAACCGCCCTCGTTGAGCGCGCGGGCACCATAAGCCACGCGCCGTCCGCCCTCGAAGAAATGGCGGATCGCCGGGTGCGTCTTGAAGCGCTGAAACTCCTCGAACGGCGACAGATAGGGGTTGTCGTAGTCTAGCCCGATCACGAAACCGACCGACACTTGGTTGCCTTCGAGGTGATAGAGGAAAGAACCGCCATAGGTGCGGTTGTCAAGCGGCCAGCCGACCGTGTGCACAACGAGACCCGGCCGATGCTGTTCGGGGTCGATCTCCCATAACTCCTTGATGCCGATCGCGTAGGTCTGCGGGTCGCAATCGGCGCGCAGATGGAAGCGCTCGACCAGGGTCTTGGTCAGCGAGCCGCGTGCCCCCTCGGCAAAAAGGGTCTCGCGGCCGCGCAGCTCGACCCCCGGCGTGTAGTTGGCGGTTGGCTGGCCGTCCTTGCCGATCCCCATATCGCCGGTCGCGACCCCGACCACTCGGTCGGTCTCGTCGTAGAGCACTTCGGCGGCCGCAAAACCCGGATAAATCTCGACCCCCAGCTCTTCCGCCTGGGTCGCCAGCCAGCGGCAGAGATTGCCTAGGCTGATGATGTAGTTGCCGTGATTGTGCATCTGCGGCGGGGTCGGCAGCCGCCAGGCCTTGCGCTCCGAAAGCAGTAGAAAGCGATCCTCGATCGCCGGCGTGTTGAGCGGAGCGCCCTTTTCTTTCCAATCCGGAATCAACTCGTTCAAGGCGCGCGGCTCGAACACCGCGCCCGACAGAATATGCGCGCCGACCTCCGAGCCCTTTTCGACGACGCAGACAGAAATCTCCCTGCCGGCCTCGGCCGCGAGCTGTTTCAGACGGATCGACGCCGACAGACCGGACGGCCCGGCGCCAACAATAACCACGTCATATTCCATCCGCTCGCGTTTGACCACTTCGTTCTCGGGCACATCCACCTCGGGGCTCGTCTTGCCCCGGTTATATACGATGGCGGCAAAAACGGCAGCGCGGTGGTAGGCTTGACCGATGCCGCCGGAAACCCAACCCGCCGCCGCGATCGACCAGGCGCTCGCGCTGCTGCAATGGCAGATCGAGATGGGCGCCGACGAGGCGATCGGCGAGATCGCCCCGGACCGATTGGCAGCGCCGGAGTCGGTTGCGGCATCGCCGGCGGCAAGCACTGGACGGCCCATGCCGCCACCCAGCCGACCATCACCGAAAATTCAAGACCCCGGCAACATCTCCATCGGGGACGCAATAAGACGAGCGCCGATGCCGGCTTTCACCGCGCCGCCGCGCGCGCTGACCGAATCGGCGACGGAGCCGGTGCAGTCCGCCCGCGCCCTCGCCGCGCAGGCGGCGACGATCGAAGAGCTTGCCGCGCTTGTCGCCGGGTTCGACGCCTGCCCCTTGAAGCGCACCGCGACCAACACGGTCTTCGCCGACGGCAATCCGGCGGCGCCGGTGATGATCATCGGCGAAGCGCCGGGCGCCGATGAAGACCGCATGGGCAAGCCGTTTGTCGGCCGCGCCGGGCAGCTTCTCGACCGCATGCTGGCGGCGATCGGCCTCGACCGCACCGGCGTGCAGATCACCAACGTCATCTATTGGCGCCCACCCGGCAACCGCAAGCCGACCGCGCCGGAAATCGCGTCGTGTCTGCCGTTTGTGTTCCGCCACATCGTGCTGTCGCGACCAAAGGTGCTGGTGCTGGCCGGCGGCACCGCTGCGTCGACGCTGCTCGACACAGCGGACGGGATCACTCGATTGCGCGGCCGCTGGTTCGACCTCGCCGTGCCCGGTCTCGACGGACCGTTGCCGACTCTGCCGATGTTCCACCCCGCCTTCCTGCTGCGCAGCCCCGAGCGCAAGCGCGAGGCCTGGCGTGACCTCCTCGCGTTACAGGCGAAGCTGGCGGAATGAGGGAGCTATACCATGCCGCTCAACCATGATCGTCCGTTCCTTGCCGTCAATATCGCGCTGTTGACCGTGTCCGACACGCGCAGCTTTGACGACGACCGCTCCGGCAACACGCTCCAGGAGCGCGCCGAGGGAGCGGGGCACAAGATCGTCGCGCGCAAGATCGTCCGCGACGAGTTCGCCGACATCGTCGCGCAATTGAGGGCCTGGATCGCCGACCCCGAGGTCGACGTCGTGATCTCGACCGGCGGCACCGGGGTCACCGGCCGCGACGTGACCCCGGAGGCGTTCCACTCGGTCTACGAAAAGGAGATCGCCGGGTTTGGCGAGCTGTTCCGCTGGCAGAGCTATGAGAAGATCGGCACTTCGACGATCCAGAGCCGCGCGACAGCCGGGGTCTCTGGCGGCACCTATCTCTTCGCGCTGCCGGGCTCGCCCTCGGCCTGCCGCGACGCATGGGACGGCATCCTGCTGCACCAGCTCGACAACCGCTTCCGGCCGTGCAACTTCGTCGAGCTGATGCCGCGCCTGCAGGAAAAGTAGCGTCTAGCCGCGCGCCGCGAATACCTCCTTCGCGAGGCGTGCCGCAGTCATCGCCGTCGGCCAGCCGGAATAAAACGCGATGTGGGTGATCATCTCGGCGATCTCGTCCTTGGTGCAGCCATTGTCGAGCGCGCGGGCGAGATGGCCCCGAAGTTGCTCGTCCCGGCCCATCGCCATCAGCACGCCGCAGACGATAAGGCTGCGGTCGCGCTTCGAGAGATGCGGGCCCTCCCAGATCTGGCCGTAGATCAGCGTGTCGGCGATCTCGGCCAGCTTCGGCACGGTGCCGCGGATGGCTTCACGGGCGGGTGAAGATTGCGTCTGAGCCATGATTTTCTCCTGCGTGAATGAGGACTTCACCCTAAAGTAACCGCCACGGGATCGGGAGGTTGCGATGCGCATAGCTATTGTCGGGGCCGGCGGGATCGGCTGCATCTACGGCGCCTCGCTCGCCAAGGCCGGCGCCGAGGTGATTTTCATCGCGCGCGGCGCGCATCTCGCGGCGATGAAAGAGAACGGCCTCCGGATCGAGGGCGACCGCGGCGAGACCGTGCTCGACAAGGTACAGGCGACCGACAGCCCGGCCGAGGTCGGAACCGTCGATTACGCGATCTTTTGCGTCAAATTATGGGATGTCGAAAGCGCCGGCGCGGCGATCAGGCCGATGGTCGGCCCCGAAACCGCGGTGATCCCGCAGCAGAACGGTGTCGATGCGCATGAGCGGCTGATCCCGATCCTCGGAAGCGACGCGGTGATGGCCGGCACCGCCTGGGTCACCGGGTCGATCGTCGCACCCGGCGTGGTGCGCCAGACCGGCACCTACCAGCGCCTCATCTACGGCGAGGTCGACGGGCGGATGAGCCAGCGCGGCCAGGCGCTCGCCAATCTTTGCGCCGAGGCCGGGTTCGCCGGCGAGTTCGAGCCCGATGTGCTGGTGCCGATTTGGGAGAAGTTCATCGGCATCGTGCCGCTGTCGAGTGTCAATGCGCTGACCCGCGTGCCGCTCGGCGTCTATCGTGAAGACCCCGAACTCTGGGCGCTCGTCGAAGGGGCGCTCAATGAGACGATCGCGGTC
>DATHCK010000004.1:0-11167 GCA_035319545.1 Allostellaceae bacterium
CTCGGCGCATGGCTGTCGGAGGAGCCCAGACAATGAAGCATAGCACCGAACGCGGTGTGATCCCTTCTCTTGAACGGGAGCCGGCAGTGGGTTGCTGGGTTTGCTAGTTCGAAAAGGAAATATCCGTAGCTATTAAACTATTCATCATATCTCCTGAGACTCTGCCGGTAATAACAACGGAGCAGGTATTTAAAAACATATCGCACGACAACAATTTTTTTCGTGCATCACGCGGGAGTGCCTCAGATTTAAAAAGGACATTTGAATTAAAGCTCTCACCATACAGGTAGCAAAGCTCGTTGATACATAGCGCTTTCCCAGAGACGGCAATTGTTTTGCCGCGAAGTTTAGCGCTGTCGAGGACATAATCCTCGACACTCATCGTCTGGGCCCTGACGTGTGCACCAAAGGTAACGAGCGTGCTACACATCGCGATGACAAAGACGAAAGCGCGTCGTTGCAAACGCATGCGCGGCTCCTTGGCCGTAACGGGAATTCGACAACGCCTGATTTTATAAAAGATTTGTCACTCGCGTCCAGGAAGCCAAACTGATGGAGGGAACGCTATGAAGACCAGCACCGACCGCATCCTGACGACGCATGTCGGCAGCCTGCCGCGCCAGCCCGACGTCTTGGCCCAAGTCATGGCGCATGAGGTCGGTGAGGCGATCGATGAAGTCGGGTTTGCGCGGAAGCTGGCCGCGGCGGTGCGCGATGTCGTCCACAAACAGGTCGCGGCCGGGATCGACAGCGTCTGCGACGGCGAGCAGAGCAAGATCAGCTATACGTTCTACGTGCGCCATCGCCTCTCGGGCATCGGCTCGGCCGCCGGCGGCGACCACGCGGCGCCGCCGCAGACGGCGGCGCATCGCGACATTCTCGATCATCCCGATTTCATGGAGCGGCTGCGCGCGCAGCGCGGTGGCACGTCATGGTTCGCCGCGGCCGCGGTTCCCTACTGCATCGGTCCGGTCACCTACGAGAACCGCGCGCCGGTCGAGACCGACATCGCCAATCTTCGGGCCGCGGTCGCCGCCGAGCAGCCGGTCGAGGCGTTCATGAATTCCGCCTCGCCCGGGGTGCTGACCAAGTTCGTCCCCGACCGCTTCTACAAAAACGAGGACGCCTATGTGGAAGCGCTCGCCGACGCGCTGAAGGAGGAATACGAGGCGATCCACCAGGCCGGGTTTATCCTACAGATCGACGCGCCCGACCTCGGTTCGGCGCGGCACAACCAGTACCAGCACCTTTCGGACACCGAGTTCCTCAAGATCGCCGAACGCAACATCGCGGCGGTCAACCACGCGACCCAGAACATCCCGCGCGAGGCGATGCGCCTCCATATCTGCTGGGGCAATTACGAGGGGCCGCACACCCACGACATCCCGCTTGCCAAGGTGTTCGATGTCGCGGTCAAGGCGCGGCCGCAGGCGATCCTCTTCGAGGCCGCCAATCCGCGCCACGCGCATGAATGGGAGGAACTGCGCGAGAAGAAAATCCCCGACGATCTGATCCTGATGCCGGGCTGCATCGACTCGACGACCAATTTTGTCGAGCACCCAAAGCTCGTCGCCCAGCGGATCGAGAATTACGCCCGCCTTGTCGGGCGCGAGCGGGTCGTCGCCGGCACCGATTGCGGTTTCGCGACCTTTGCCGCGCAGCAGAACATGGTCGTGCCATCGATCGCGTGGGCAAAGCTTGCCGCGCTCGCGGAAGGCGCACGCATCGCCAGCGATCGGTTGTGGTCAACCGGCCGCTAGGGACGCGAACCTTGTGCGAGGGTCTCAGGCATTGCCGTCTGGCGCGGGGCTTGCATCAAAGTAGCGAAGCCGAATCGATAAGAGTGCTCGGCCAAACCAATACTTCATATAATCTGTCTCGGCGAGACAATGAATTATATATGACAGTTTTTTTACAAATTCGTTTGCCGATTTACTAGGCATTGAACTGCGGCTAATAATGCCGCGCACAAACAAACGGAGCGACTGCCGTGCCCAAATTCAATGCAAGGGTCGCCGTTGGCGAGAAGGCCAACGGATCGCACAAGGCGCCGGCAGAGAGCGGCGCGCCGCAGACCGGCGAACCCGGGGAACCGGAGACTGGTGACGACGCGCCGGACGTCGTCACGACCGTCACCACGATTGGGGTCATCGGCGTCGCCGCCGCCTTGATCGATGTCGCTCTCATTCCTGGGATGATTGTCGGCGTCGCGGCCGCTTTCGCGCCAAAATACATGTCGAATATCGGCGAGCGGCTGCAGCCGTTGTTCAACTACACTGTCCGCGGCGCCTACAAGATGACGCGGTCGGCGCGCCATGCGGTCGCCGAGGCGCAGGAACGGATGCACGATCTCGCCGCCGAGGTGGAGGCCGAGGAAGCAGCCGCAGCGGACGCGGCCGCTTCGGCGCACGCTTCCTCTTGAGGTTCACCCGAGGCTCCGGCAAGCGCTGCAGGTGAGCCGTGTCGGTCGCTGACAGCCAAAACGGCACCGCGCCGCCGCCAGAGCAAATGCCGGAGAGTCTGCCCCCAGCCGGGCCGCCGCCGGCGCCGTCCACCCGCAAAAAGCATCACGCGCGGATCGAGCACCGGGTGCGCGGCCGCATCCGGATGAAGATTCCGCACGCCCGGCTCAACCCGGAAATCCTGGAACTTTACCGCGAGACGTTTGCCACGATCCCGGGCATTCAAAGCGTCAACACCAAGCCGGATTCCGGCAGCATCGTCATCCACTACGACCCGAACCGCGAGCACGAGTTCGAGCACCATTTCCAGCAGCGCTCGCGAGAACATTTGCATATGGTCACGGAGGAGCCGGCTCCGCCCAAGGACGAGGTCGATGCGCTGGCCGGCAAGATCGCGGCGGAGGCTGAGTTCCTCGCGGCGCATTCCAAGTTCGCACGGTCGACCGTCGACTTCTGCAAGGCCGTTGACCGCGAATTGAAACTTGCGACCGGTAATAACATCGATCTGAAGATCGTCCTTGCGGTCGGGCTCGCGGGGTACACCTTCCTCGAGATTGGCGGCGCCGCGGCGACGCCGATGTGGGTAACGCTGGCATTGTTCTCGCTTAACCACTTTGTCGAGCTGCATACCGACCACAGGGCGGAACTCGAGCAGGCGCACGCCCGGGCGCAGGCACTGGCGACGACCTGATTTCCAAGCCAAAACAGACGACGCAAAGGTGAAGTTCACAATCAGCCACGCGATACCGGGGCGTATCCGGCTGCGGATCGGCGCGCTAGGGGCGGCGTCTCCGCTCACCAATTCCTTACTTGCGTGGCTGCGCGCCGAGGACTGGATCAAGTCGGCGCGCATCAATCACGAATGCTCCAGCCTTATTGTCGAGTACGACACCGAGCAGCAGGAGATGCTCGATTCGATGCTCGAGCTGCTCCGCGAGCTGAGCCTTGATGACGCCGCGGCATTGCTCCAATCGATTGCCGCGAACCCCGCGCCCGAGATCGCCGAGAACAGTCGTGGGGCCTACAAGCCGCCGCGGCAGAATTGGCCGCTCGCCTTGCCGAGCCTATCGATGGCGCTGGCCTTCTCGACCAACCCGGTGCTGGTCGCGGCCAACGTTCCGCTGATGCTGTATTGCGGGCTGCCGATCTTCCGTCGCGCCTGGCGTGTCTTGTCGACCGAGCGGCGGCTTAATGTTGATTTCCTCGACACGCTGGCGATCGGCGCCTCGCTGCTGCAAGGCAACATGATCGCGGGTGGTGCGATCACCTGGCTGATCCGGCTGGGCGACTGGATCCGCGACCTGACCGCCTCCGGCGCCAAGCGCTCGGCGAGCGAGCTTCTCGAATTCCAGAGCAAGACGGCCTGGGTGCTGCGCGACGGCGATATCGTGTCGATCCCCGCCGCCGAACTGACGATCGACGACGCTGTCGTGGTCTATCCCGGAGAGATGGTGCCGATCGATGGCGAGATCGTCGACGGCCAGGCGTTGCTCGACCAGAAGACAATCACCGGCGAGGGCTTGCCCGTCCCCCGCGGCATGGGCGACACCGTCTACGCCGCGTCGATCGTCAGCCAGGGGCAGCTGACCGTGCGTGCGCGGCGTGTCGGCGACCAGACGACCGCAGGGCAGATCGCGCGCCTCACCGATGCCGCGCCGCTCGGCGAGACGCGCATCCAGAACCACGCCGAGCTGCTTGCCGACCAGCTCGTGCTGCCCACGATCGGGCTGGCCGCCGGCACCGCCGCGCTCACCGCCGATTTCGAGCGGTTCTTGAACTTGGTGATTGTCGATTACGGCACCGGCATTCGCGTTGCCGCGCCAACCACGGTGCTGGCGTCGATGACCCGCGCGGCGCGCAGCGGCATCATCATCAAAAGCGGCGCGCACCTCGAAAAGCTGTCCGGGGTCGACACGATCATCTTCGATAAGACCGGGACGCTCAGCCACGGCGCGCCCAATGTCGTCGATATCCTATCCTGCAATCCGCATATCTCGTGCGATCACCTCTTGGCGCTCGCCGTCGCGGCGGAAACCAATTTCACTCATCCGGTCGCCGACGCGCTCCGCGCGCGCCTGGCCGAGATCGACGTGCAGCTGCCCCCGGTCGACGACGCGAAATATTCCGTGGGACTCGGCGTCGAGGCACGGGTCAATGGCTATTACGTCCATGTCGGCAACGAGCGGTTCCTGCAGCACAGCGGCATCCGCGTCGCTCATATCGCCGGCGACCGCTCCGCGATCGAGGAGCGCGGCTGCTCGTGTCTGTGGGTGGCGGTGGACGGCGCGGTCGCCGGCCTTGTTGCCTACGAGGATCGCATCCGTGCGGAAAGCGGCGCCGTCATTTCCGCGCTGCACGGCATGGGCATTCGCGAGACGATCATGTTGACCGGCGACAATTCCCGGGTCGCGTCCGCGGTGGGGCGCCGGCTCGGGCTTTCGCGGCAGATCGCCGAGATGCTGCCGGCGGACAAGGCTTCCGTCATTCAGGATTTGCAGCGTACCGGACGCCGCGTCGCGATGGTGGGCGACGGCATCAACGATTCGCCCGCGCTCGGCTTTGCCGATGTCGGCATCGCGATGCGCCACGGGCCGGACATCACGCACGAGGCGGCGGACATCGTGCTGATGGAAGACTCGTTGTGGAAACTGGCCAAAGCTGTTGAGATTTCGCGCGACGCGGTTGGTCTCGTCAAACAGAACTATGCGATCGTCGCGGTGATGAACACGCTGGCGCTGGCCCTGGCGCTGCCGGGCGGGCTGATCAGTCCCGTCGTCACGGCGCTGCTCAGCAACGGCTCGGCGGTAATGGCCAGCCTCAATGGTATCCGGCCGCTCTTGTATCGATGAACGTCGAGCCGCTTCCGCCGCTGCCCCCAACCGCCCACCGTGAGCTGTTGCTCGCGATCGAACAGCTCGACCGAGAGAATTTTGTCACCCGGCTCGCGCACGCGACCGGAACGCCCGTCGATATCGCTATCAAATATCTGCCCGGCCCAGTCAACCGCCGGCTGCGTGAGATGGTCAAGACCGCGATCCTCAGATGCCTCGACGTCGCGATCAACTCGCTGGAGGAGGATACCGATCTCGGCGCGCCGCCCAGCTGGATGGGCAAGGTGCTGACGGGTATTTCCGGTGGCATCGGCGGTTTTTTTGGCATGGTTGCCTTGCCGTTCGAGTTGCCGCTGACGACGGCGCTGATGCTGCGCTCGATCGCCGAGATTGCCCGCGCCGAAGGAGAAAACCTGGCAATGCTGGAAGCGCGTCTCGCCTGTCTCGAGGTCTTCGCGATCGGTGGCGGCAACGAGACCGGCGAGCTGAAGCTCGAATACTACGCCGTCCGCTCGGTGCTATCGCGACTGACGCAAGACCTCAGCCGCCACATGATGGAGCGCGGTGCTTTCAACGCGTCGTCGCCGGTCATTTCGCGGTTTATCGGCGAGATCGCGTCGCGCTTTGGCTTTGCCGTGTCGGCTCGTTTTGCCTCGGGGATCGTGCCGGTCATCGGCGCGATCGGCGGGGCGACGGTCAACGTGATCTTCACCGATCATTTCCAGCGCGTGGCGCGCAGCCATTTTATCGTCCGGCGGTTAGAGCGGGAACATGGCTCCGCGCTGGTTCGCGGCCATTACGCCGCCGCGCTGGCAGCCGCGAGCGGCGCATATCGATTAGGGCTTGAAGCAGCCGATTGATGGTGCAGCTTCCCGTCACGGACGCGGCACAGCAACCACGGAATATCGAGAGCCGCGCGGCGCTGCGCCGCATGCGCATCGTCGCGACCGGGCTTCTGGTTCTAATGCTCGCGCTCTTCATCATCGCGTGGCGATTTGAGGCGCGTCTCGCCTGGCTCGCCTATCTGCGGGCTTTTTCCGAGGCGGGGATGGTGGGGGCCTGCGCCGATTGGTTCGCGGTGGTGGCGCTGTTCCGCCGCCCGCTGGGATTGCCGATCCCGCACACCGCGATCTTGCCGCAGAACAAGGGTCGGATCGGCGATACGATCGGCAGCTTCTTTGTCCGCAACTTCTTCAATTCGCAAGAGGTGGCCGCGCGGCTCGACAGGATCGACGTGGCGGCCTGGCTCGCCAGATGGCTGCGCGATCCTGAGAATCTGCGCCTTCTTGTCACCTGGTCGCGGGGCATGTTGCCGCCCGCGATCGAGCTGATCGGCAAGACCGAGCTGCGCAGCGCCAGCCGCGACCTCATCAAAAACGGCATCGACTCGATCGCGGCGGCGCCGCTGACCGGCCGCATATTGGCGGTGCTGATCGCGCAGGGGCAACATGTCGCGGCCTTTGATTGGGGCCTCGAGGCGCTGATCGAGTTCATCGGCGGGAATCGGCAGGTGCTGCGGCGAAGGACTGGCGAAAAGACGGCGAGCTGGCTGCCCGGATGGGTCGACGCGAAACTGGCGGATGCCTTTACCGACGGCGTGCTCGAAGCGCTTGCCGCGGCGCGCGCGCCCGATCATCCCTGGCGCGACGAATATGCCGCTTATCTCGAAAAATTGGTGGCCCGGCTGGCTGAGGACCCGGAGCTCTACGACCGGTTCGAGAGCGTCAAGTCAGGTGTGCTCGATACAGAGCTTGTGGACGACTACCTCGCCTGGCTCGCCAGCGAAACCGAGACCCGGCTGAAGATCGATTGGGGCGGGACAGATGGCGCGCTGGCCAAGACGCTGGAACACGGCCTCACCGCGCTGGGCCACTGGCTGGAAACCAACGACAACATCCGCGAGGCGATAAACCGCTCGGCGCGAGAGCTGGTGATGAACACCGTCGTCCCGCATCGCGACGAGATCGGCACCTATGTCTCGGATGTCGTGGGGCGCTGGGACAGCGAAACGCTGGTCACCCGTTTCGAGCTGACGGTCGGCAGGGACCTTCAGTTCATCCGCATTAACGGCACGCTTGTCGGCGGCGCCGTGGGCCTCGCCCTTTTTTCGATCGCCCGCTGGCTCGGCTGAGTTTCACGCCCGGCCTGTCGCGGCAACCGTCGGTGCGGGCAGGGCGAGCGGCGCCGCGAAATTTGCCTGGGGCAGCGGTTCGGGTGTGGGCTCATGTGGTCCGGTGAAATACTCCCAGGCGCGTTCATGGCCGAAATAGACAAAGGGGCCGACGACAAACCCAAAGGCCGCCAGGCCTGCCGCCGTAAGAGCGTCACCGACCACCACATAGTTCGTCGTAAAATCCACGACCGTCGCGAGCGCGCGATAGGTGATGGTCTTGGCGAGCGCGCGGCTGACGGTAATCCCGTGCCACCCGATCGGTGACGCGGCCTCCTCGCGCAGGCGGGCAGGTGCCGGGACCTCGACGGTCGCGCCCGACGGCCCGAGGTAGTTCCACATCGTCTCGTGCGCCAGGTAGAACAGCGGCCCGCCGATCAGGTTGAGCGTCGAGAGTCCGGCCGCCGTGGCGAGTTCGCCGATCACCACATAGTTCGAGGTGAAATCGAGACTCGTGACGATGATGCGGAACGTAACGGTCTTCGCCACCGCCTGCTTGATCCCGAGGCGCGCGAGCAGGGCCGTTGCGGTGGCGCCCTGTTCATCGCGCCGCTGGGGCAGTATCTCCGTTCGCGCCACGGCCTTCGCCCTGGCTGCCAGCGGCCGTGGCCTTTGTTTCGGCAGGCGAAGTTTGGGCAGCAAGCGCGGCCCCAGCACGACGGCGCCGCCGACCACCACGGCGGGAACCAGCGCCACCTCGAACAGCGCCACGCCCGCGGCGACCGACAGCCCCACCGCCGTCACATATCGAAGCATGGCGTCGATCCTCAGCTGGGAAATTTACCGATGCGTCGTCACTGTCCGCAGCCGGAGAATACCCCGGCCGTCGTGGCCGCAGCCAGCCTCATCCGGTTGCGCGCACTTCAACGTGACGCGTCGTCCGCAGCGACGACCACCTGCACCCGGTCGCCCGAAAAAATCGTCGTCGAGCGTTGGATCGGCACGTCCTGTGGGTCGATGTTGACCGACTCGGTCTGCAACACCGGCCGCGAGGCCGGCTGTTCGAGGTAGAAGGCTTCGGTGTCGCTCGGCATGCGCGCCAGCATTCGGGTGACGCGGCGCGTGTAGTCGGGGACACCGCAAGCGGCAAGCGCCGCCGTGATGGAGCGGGTCGCGGCGAACGCATCGGGCAGCGCCGCGAAGCGATCGGCCGGAAAGGCGTGACGGGCGTAGCTGACGATCTCGTCCCCGGCATGGCCGACCGATTCGATTTCGACAATGGCGGTGCCGATCGGCACTTCGAGATCGCGCGCCATTGCGGCGTCCGCTGTCCCGCGCGTGCTAGCGATCAGGCGGTGACGCGGTTCGAGTCCCTCGCGCCTGAGGTTCGCGCTGAACCGCGTTCGGCGCCCCAGCAGGTACTCGATATGGCCGGCAGCGACAAACGTGCCGCGGCCCTGTTCGACACGAACCAGACCGCGATCAGCGAGCGTGCCGATCGCGCGGCGGATGGTGTGCCGGTTGACCCCAAAACGCGCGGCGAGTTCGGTCTCGGTCGGTAGACGGCCCTCGGTAAAACGCGCTTCGGTCACGTCGCGGCCGAGGATTTCGGCGATCTGCCGCCAGCGCGTGATCCCCGCGGTGAATGGCTCAACTGTCATTTTTTTGTGCTTCGATGATCAAACCGGGTTTACGCCGCATGTCCAGGGTCGTACTGATAATTGATCTAGACGAATAGATCAATGTGATGTCACCAACTGCGCAAAAGACCCAAGGCGATACCGCCGCCCGGCAGCGCTGGCTGGCCGTGCTCGCGAAAGCTCCCGGCGCAAAATTGCAGGCGGCCTGGGACGCGCTCGGCGACAAGCCGGCATACCGGCTGCTGCGGCACGGCGAGATCGGGCTGGTCATGCTGCGCGGCCGGATCGGCGGCACGGGGCGCCCGTTCAATGTCGGCGAAATGACCATGACGCGAGCGGCCGTGCAGCTGCTCGACCATGCCGGCGCGGTGCGGTTTACCGGTTTCGGCCATGTCGCCGGCCGCTCGACGAGACATGCCGAGCTGATCGCGCTGTTCGACGCGATGCTGCAAGACCCCGCTCGCCACGGTGCAATTTCGGAGCTGGTCATCGGGCCGCTCGCCGTCGAACAGCAGGCGCGGAAAGCGGAAGAGATCGCCAGGGTAAGGGCGAGCAAGGTCGATTTTTTCACGCTGGTGCGCGGCGAATGAGCGACGTCGTTCACAGCGGCGATTTTGGCGCGCTCGAACCCGGATTCGGCGATCCCGTACACGACGCCCAGGCGAGTTTTCGCGCGGTGCTCGACGCGATGGCCAATCCCGGTCGCATCGTGACGATGCCGGTGGCGCTGCCGTGTTCATTGCCGCTCGGGGCCGCGGCGGCGGCGATCGCGCTCAGTCTGTGCGACGGCGATACGCCGGTCTGGCTCGACACGGCGTCGGCGGCGGCATCGAGCTATCTGATCTTTCATTGCGGAGCGCCGCTTGCCGCGATGCCGGGCGAGGCGAGCTTTGCGTTTCTCACCGATCCCGCGGCGATGCCGCCGCTCGACAGCTTCGCGCTCGGCACTGACGAATACCCGGAACGCTCCGCGACCTTGGTAATCGAGGTGCCGCGTCTTGCCGATGCCGGCGGCCTGAGGCTGCGCGGGCCCGGGATCAAGGGTGAAGCGCGGCTCGAGATTGCCGGGTTGCCGGCGCGGTTTTGGGTAGAGCGCGCGGCGCTGGCCGAGCTGTTCCCACGCGGCCTCGACATCCTGTTTGTGTGCGGCGATGCGCTCGTCGCGGTTCCGCGTTCGACCCAGATCGTCTTGTAGGGGGCTGCCGATGTACGTAGCGGTCAAGGGCGGCGAAAAGGCGATCACCGCGGCACATCGCCTGCTGGCCGAGGCGCGGCGCGGCGACCCGGCGGTGCCGGAACTGACGCTTGCCCAGATCGACGAGCAGTTGGCGCTCGCGGTCGACCGTGTGATGACCGAGGGGTCTGTCTACGATCGTGAGCTCGCGGCCCTGGCGATCAAGCAGGCGCGCGGCGATCTGGTCGAGGCGATCTTTCTGGTGCGCGCCTACCGCACGACCTTGCCGCGCCTTGCGGTCAGCCAACCGATCGACACCGCGCAGGCGGCCGTCAAGCGGCGGATCTCGGCAATCTTCAAGGATATCCCTGGCGGTCAGGTGCTGGGCCCGACTTTCGACTACACCCATCGCCTGCTCGATTTCGCGCTCGCCGCCGGGGGGCAGGAGGCAACGCAGGCATCGTCCCCGCCAGTGACGGAAGAGGCAGGCGTCATGCCGCGTGTCAGTTCGCTGCTCGGCGACGAGGGGCTCATCGAGCAGCATGCCGGCGGCGCCGAACCGGGCGATCTGACCCGAGACCCGCTGCGCTTTCCCGCCCCTCGCGAGGTGCGACTGCAGAACCTCGCGCGCGGCGACGAGGGGTATCTGTTGGCTCTCGGTTACTCGACCCAGCGCGGCTACGGCCGCAACCATCCCTTTGCCGGCGAAATCCGCATCGGTGCGGTGGAGGTCGAGATCATCCCGCCGGAGCTCGGCTTTCCGGTGACGATCGGTGAGATCACCGTCACCGAATGCGAGATGGTCAACCAGTTCAAAGGCTCGGCCGCCGCGCCGCCGCAGTTCACCGCCGGCTATGGGCTAGCGTTTGGCGAAAGTGAGCGTAAGGCGATGGCGATGGCGCTCGTCGACCGCGCGCTGCGCGCCGAAGAACTGGGCGAAGAGGTGAGCG
>DATHCK010000005.1:0-6863 GCA_035319545.1 Allostellaceae bacterium
CAATTACTTACGGAGAAGAGACAAAGCCAACCCAAAGCTCTTCCGCGTATCCCTGAACCGTCTATATGGTGGCGCCGCCATTAAGACCAACGCGGACAAAACCTTGTTACGAGCGGCCGAACCTGTGGCAATCAATGTCCCACTCAACTAGTATCCGCGGCTCAATTCGGCTGCCTGCCGCCCAACAAGCCGACCACGAGGAAAAGGCAGTCCGCGCAACACCTTGTTACCGCCGCTAAAGAGCGCGGGTGTTGCGGGATCGAGGAGTTCATGAAGCCCACCGATATTTCGGCCCCAGACTACTTTCATAAAGTTGTTGATTGTCAGTGGGCCTGTCCAGCACATACGCCGGTTCCCGAATACATCCGTCTGATCGCGGCGGGTCGTTATGGCGACGCCTATCTGATCAACTGGGAATCGAATGTTTTTCCCGGCGTGCTCGGGCGCACCTGCGACCGGCCCTGTGAGCCCGCCTGCCGCCGCGGCCGGGTCGAGAAAGAGCCGGTCGCGATCTGCCGGCTCAAACGCGTCGCGGCCGACTTCAAGGACGACATTCGCGCTTCGCTGCCCAAGCCCGTAGCGCAGAAGAACGGCAAGCGGGTCGCGCTTGTCGGCGGCGGTCCGGCATCGCTTGCGGTAGCGCGCGATCTCGCGCCGCTGGGCTACGACTGCGTGGTGTTCGATCAGGACCCGAAGTCCGGCGGCATGATGCGGACGCAAATTCCGAAATTCCGGCTGCCGGAAAGCGTGCTCGACGAGGAGTGCCAGTACATTCTCGATCTCGGCATCGAATTCGTCGGCGGCCGGCGCATCGACAGCATGCAGGCGCTGCTCGCCGAGAACTACGATGCGATCTTTGTCGGCTGCGGCGCACCGCGCGGCCGCGACCTCGATATTCCGGGCCGCAAGGAAGCGGCCCAAAATATCCATATCGGCATCGACTGGCTGTCGTCGGTGTCGTTCGGCCATATCGACAAGATCGGCAAGCGGGTGGTCGTGTTGGGCGGCGGCAACACGGCGATGGATTGCTGCCGCTCGTCGCGCCGCCTCGGCGGCGAGAGTGTCACGGTCGTGGTGCGCTCCGGCTTCGAGGAAATGAAGGCGAGCCCGTGGGAGAAAGAGGACGCTCAGCACGAGGGCATTCCGATCCTCAATTTCCTGGTGCCGGTCGAGTTCACCCATGACGGCGGCAAGCTGACCGGAATTGTCTTTGAGAAGGTCACGGCCGAGTATGATGAGCGCGGCCGGCGCAATCTGGTGCCGTCGGGCGAACCGCATCAGCATATCCCCTGCGACGACGTGCTGGTCGCGATCGGCCAGGAAAACGCCTTCCCGTGGATCGAGCGCGACATCGGCATGGAATTCGACCGCTGGGACATGCCCAAGGTCGATCCGCGCACGATGCAGTCGACGATCCCCAATGTGTTCTTCGGCGGCGACGCGGCGTTCGGGCCAAAGAACATCATCTGGGCGGTGGCGCACGGCCACGACGCGGCGATCTCGATCGACAAATTCTGCAACGGCGAAGACGTCAACGACCGGCCGCCGCCGGGGACGTCGCTCACCAGCCAGAAGATGGGCATCCACGAGTGGAGCTACGATAACGACATCTCGAACGACATCCGCTACCGGGTGCCGTTGCGTGACACCGCCGTGGCGCTGGCCGACATCAGGACCGAGGTCGAGCTCGGCTTTGACGAGAAGCTTGGCTATCTTGAAGCCGAGCGCTGCCTCAATTGCGATGTCGAGACCGTGTTCACCGGCCCCTTGTGCATCGAATGCGACGCCTGCGTCGACATCTGCCCGGTCGACTGCATCACCTTTACCGACGATGGCGAGGAAGCCGAGCTGCGCACGCGGCTTAGCGCTCCCTCAACCAATATGACCCAGGATCTCTATATCGGGAATTCGCTCAAGACCGGGCGGATAATGGTCAAGGACGAAGACGTCTGTCTGCATTGCGGGCTGTGCGCCGAGCGGTGCCCGACCGGCGCCTGGGACATGCGCAAATTCCTTGTCGAAATGACTCACGCTGGGCCGTCATGCCGAAGCCGATAGAAGCGACCAACGACTTCGTCGTCAAATTCGCCAACGTCAACGGGTCCGGTTCGGCGAGCGCCAACGCGCTGTTCGCCAAGTCGGTGCTGCGCATGGGCGTTCCGGCGTCGTCGCGCAACATCTTCCCGTCGAACATCCAGGGTCTGCCGACCTGGTACGAAGTGCGCATCAGCGAGGCCGGGCATCTCGGCCGGCGCGGCGGCGTCGACATGATGGTCGCCATGAACCCGGAGACCTGGGACGAGGACATCGCCGAAATCGAGCCGGGAGGCTATCTGCTCTACGACTCGACGCGCGACCTGCCGCAGTCGAAGTTTCGCGACGACATCAACATCATCGGCGCGCCGCTCACCGAAATCTGCAACCGCACCTATACACAGATGCGGGAGCGGCAGCTGTTCAAGAACGTCATTTATCTCGGTGTGCTGTCGGCGTTGCTCGACATGGATAAAGAAGCGACCGCGACCCTGATCGGCGAACAGTTCAAGGGGCGCGAAAAGCTCATCGAAGCCAATTTGCACGCGCTTAACCTCGGTCGCGACTGGGCGCTCGAAAACCTGAAGTGCCCGCTGGGCATCAGGCTCAAGAAGACCGACAAGGTCGGCGACTTCATCTTCGTCAACGGCAACGACACCTCGGCGCTCGGCGCGGTCTACGGCGGCGCGACGGTGTGCGCGTGGTATCCGATCACCCCGTCTTCCTCGCTCGCCGAGGCATTTTCCGCGCACTGTTTCCGTCATCGGCGCGACGCCGACGGCAAGCACAAATTCGCGATCGTCCAGGCCGAGGACGAACTGGCCTCGATCGGCATGGTGGTCGGCGCCGGGTGGAATGGCGCGCGCGCCTTTACCGCGACCTCGGGCCCCGGCATCTCGCTGATGCAGGAGTTCATCGGCCTCGCCTATTTCGCTGAAATCCCGGCGGTGATCTTCGATATTCAGCGCGGCAGCCCGTCTACCGGCATGCCGACCCGCACCCAGCAGGCCGATCTGCTCTCGGCCGCCTACGCCTCGCACGGCGACACCAAGCACGTGATGATCTTCCCGAAGGATCCGCACGAGGCCTTCACGATGGCGGCCGACGCGCTCGACCTCGCCGACCGGCTACAGACCCCCATCTTCGTCATGCTCGACCTCGATATCGGCATGAACGACTGGCTGGTTCCGCCGCTCGCCTGGGATCCCAACCGCAAATTCGACCGCGGCAAAGTGATGACCGCCGAGGAGCTCGAGGCCGGGATCGAGTTCGGCCGCTACCTCGATGTCGACGGCGACGGCATTCCCTATCGCACGCTGCCCGGCACGCATCCGCGGCGCGGCGCTTTCTTCACCCGCGGCACCAGCAAGGACCGCTACGCGCGCTACAGCGAAGAGGGCCACGACTACGTCGACAACATGCAGCGCCTCTTACACAAGTTCGACACCGCCAAGCGCCTCGTTCCACAGCCCGAGCGACGCTCGGCCAAAGAGGCGACCAAGTTCGGCGTCGTCTATTTCGGCTCGACCACGGTGGCGATGGAAGAAGCCTTCGGCGCGCTGGAAGTGCGGGGCGTCCACCTCGACGCGATGCGGCTGCGCGGCTTCCCGTTCGCCGACGAGGTCGCCGACTTCATCGCCGATCATGAGCGCGTCTTCGTCGTCGAGCAGAACCGCGACGCGCAGATGCGCACGCTCTTGACCACCGAGCTCGAGATCGACCCGGCCAAGCTAGTGCCGATCCTGCATTACGATGGGACGCCGATCACCGCCCGGTTCATCGTCAAGGCGATCGCCGACATGGTTTCGGTCGTGACCCTCGCTCCTCTCCGCAAGGCCCGCAGCTGATGACCTACATCACCAAGCCAAAGCTCCATCACCCGCAGCTGCCGACCAACAAGCTCGGCTATACGCGGCGCGACTACGAGGGCTCGGTCTCGACGCTCTGCGCCGGCTGTGGCCACGACTCGATCAGCGCCGCGATCATCCAGGCCTGCTTTGAGCTGAGCCTCGAACCGCACCGCATCGCCAAGCTTTCCGGCATCGGCTGCTCGTCGAAGACGCCGACCTATTTTCTCGGCAAGTCGCATGGCTTCAACAGCGTGCATGGCCGCATGCCGTCGGTGCTGACTGGCGCGAACCTCGCCAATCGCGATCTGATCTATCTCGGCGTTTCGGGCGACGGCGACAGCGCCTCGATCGGCCTCGGCCAGTTCGCGCATTGCATCCGCCGCGCGGTCAACATGGTCTACATCGTCGAGAATAACGGCGTGTACGGCCTCACCAAGGGGCAGTTCTCGGCGACGGCCGACAAGGGCTCGAAGACGCGGCGCGGCCCGGTCAACAACGATTCGCCAATCGACATGGTCGCGCTGGCGCTGCAGCTGGGCGCGAGCTATGTCGCGCGCAGCTTCTCAGGCGACAAGCACCAGCTGGTACCGCTCATCAAGGGCGCGATCGAGCACGAAGGCGCTGCGTTTATCGATGTCGTCTCGCCCTGCGTCGCGTTCAACAACAACCCTGAATCGACCAAGAGCTACGAATACGTCCGCTCTCATAACGAGGCGGTCAACAAGCTCGATTTCATGGTCGACCGCGCGGAGATCACCGCAGATTACGCACCCGGCACGGCCGTCAATGTCGTGCAGCATGACGGTTCGACGCTGCGGCTGCACAAGCTTGCGCTCGACTACAACCCGACCGACCGCGTCTCGGCGATGAACTATCTGGCGCGACATCACGCGACCGGCGAGGTGGTGACCGGCCTGCTCTATGTCGAGCAGGATCACGGCGACCTGCATCATTTCCTCGACACGGTCGAGGCGCCGCTTAACGGACTGAACGAAGCGGCGCTGACCCCGGCCCAGGATATCCTCGCTCGCTACAACGCAGCGCATCGCTAGCTGCTAGGTCAGCGAAAACCCGCCGGCGAGCGGGTCGCGCGGATCGACAAAGATCGTATTGAGGCCGGTAACGCGCGCCCAGCCGGCGACGCTCGGCATGATCGCCGCGTGGTTGCCAACCTGCGCCGCCGCCTCGACCCGTCCGTCGAACAGCGTGCCGATGATGCTTTCGTGGATGAAGTCGTCGCCGGGCTTCAACCGGCCCTTGGCGGCGAGTTGCGCCATCCGCGCCGAGGTGCCGGTGCCGCACGGCGAACGGTCGATCGCGCGCTCGCCGTAGAAGACGGCGTTGCGGCCGTGCGCCTTCGGGTCGCGTGGCGCGCCGGTCCATTGCACATGGCTGACACCGCGGATCGTCGGATCGTCCGGATGGGCGACCGAGATGATTTCGTTGACCCGCCGCCGCAGCACCGGACTCCAACGCAAGAGCCAATCGACCGAGACATTTTCCAGACCCGCGAAATTCTTCTGCGGATCGACGATCGCATAGAAATTGCCGCCATAGGCGATATCGACGACGAGCTCGCCGAGGCCCTCGACCACGACCGGCAAGCCCGCCATCGCCAGATAGCTCGGTACGTTGAAAAGCCGCACGCTATCGACATGAGCGCCATCGCGCCGGTAACGCGCGGTGACCTTGCCGGCCGGCGCATCAAGCGCGACGATCCCCTCCTCACGCGGACTGACCAGACCGTGCTCGAGCGCGAAGGTGACGCTGCCGATCGTGCCGTGGCCGCACATCGGCAGGCAGCCAGTGACCTCGATATAGAGGATCGCGATGTCGCAATCTTCGCGCAGCGGCGGGTAGAGGATCGCGCCCGACATCGCGTCGTGGCCGCGCGGCTCGAACATTAGCGAGCGGCGCACCCAATCGAAACGGCCGAGAAAATCCTGCCGCCGCTCGCTCATCGACGCGCCGGCGAGGATCGGCCCGCCGCCGATCACCAACCGCACGGGATTGCCGCAGGTGTGGCCGTCGATGCAGAAAAACGTGTGGAGGCCCGGCGGAACCGGATCGGCAGGGATCATCAATTCGGTTGATGAGCGGGAATTTCGATCGGCACGCAATTGCGCCGCCCTTGCATCAGGCAGTCTTCGATCTGCGACTCGTGGCGCAGCTCGCGAACCAGCACAACCCCGGCGATCGCCAGCAGCAGGATGACGATGAGACCCATCGACGCATTGGTGCGTCGTGCCTCGCCTTCCTCGATGTCGCTCTGCCGCAGCATCGCAATGTCCCGGCGACCGACGGGCCGCGATCCAGTGTAGCCGGTTTGGCTGTGGGTCGCCACGGCGAGATCGACACATTGCGCCGATTGCGACTTGACCCGCCGTGCGCTATTGACCGCTGGAACCAAAGGTCAAAGGAACTGCCGCATGGCTCAGCCCGGCCCGCTCGCGGGCATCACGATTGTCGATCTCTCGCGCATCCTTGCCGGGCCATACTGCACGCTGTTGCTCGCCGAGTTGGGCGCGCGGGTCATCAAGGTCGAGGCGCCAAAGACCGGCGACGACGCGCGGCAGTACGGGCCGTTCACCAACGAAAAATCGACCTATTTCGCCTCGGTCAATCGCGGCAAGGAGTCGATCGCTCTTGACCTCAAGGCGCCGGGTGACCGTGAGATTTTCGAGCGGCTGCTGGACAAGGCCGACGCGATCGTCGAGAACTTCCGGCCCGGCACCATGGAGCGGCTCGGCTATGGCTGGGAGACGCTACACAAGCGCTATCCGCGACTGATCTACGCCGCGGCATCGGGGTTCGGCCATACCGGGCCATTCTCGCATTATCCGTCCTACGACATGGTGGTGCAGGGGCTTGGCGGGATTATGAGCATCACCGGATTTCCCGGCGAGCCCGCGCCGCGCATCGGCACCTCGATCGGTGATCTCGGCGGCGGTCTCTATACGACGATCGCGCTCAACGCGG
>DATHCK010000006.1:0-6312 GCA_035319545.1 Allostellaceae bacterium
CCGTTCCTTGCCGCCCTTGCCGCGCACCAGCATGAAGCGCGGGTCGCGCTGTGCCGCGGCGAGCGGCAAGGTCACCAATTCCGAGATGCGCAGCCCCGTTGCATACAGCAGTTCCAGCACGCAGCGCAGCCGCACCCCGTCCTCGTCCGGCCAGGCCTCCGCCGTTGCGATAAGTCGCCCCACTTCGGCCTCGCTGAGGAGCTTTGGCAGCGGCCGGCCGAGCCGCGGCGTGTCGAGCCCACTGGTTGGATCGTCGGCGCGCACGCCGTCGGTCAAGAGGAAGCGATAGAACTGGCGGATCGCCGAAAGCCGCCGCGCCAACGTGCGCGGCGCCAGCCGGCGGGTTCCGGCCGCAGCAAGATAATCGTGCAACGCGCCGGCCTCAGCGGTATCGAGCGCCGCCCCGCGGGCGGCGAGAAAGCCGGAAAGGTCAACGAGGTCGTTGCGGTAGGCGGCAAGCGTCAGCCGCGCCGCGCCGCGTTCGGCTGCGAGCATCTCGAGAAACGCCTCGAGACGCGGTGACACCGCGACCGGCGCCACCTGCTCATTTCGGGAAGCGGGCATCCGGCAAGACCTTCTGCACCGCGATCCGCGGCACGTTGAAATGCCAGGTGGCGAGAAACACGCAGCCTCCGGCTGCACCCAGCAGCACCACCAGAACAAGGACCAGGGTCACCCTCGTCATCGCCTCGACTCGCGTTCCCCGTCCTTGCTAACGATTCCGCCGAAACGGAAAATGGTTTAGTACCCTGTGTTGGCGCGGCGAGAAACAGCCGCGACGCCTGTTGCGACAAGAGGCCGACCGAGGGCGGCGCGATATGGACGTCGAGACCGAGCCGCAAACAGCGCTGGAGCCGGCGAAACGCGCCGGTGGCGCCACGCTGCGGCTGCGGCGCTCGATCGTGCTTGTCGGGCTGATGGGCGCCGGCAAGACCAAGATCGGCCGCCGACTCGCGGCGCGACTCAATCTACCGTTTTTCGATTCGGACGAAGAGATCGAAGCCGCGGCCGGCGAGACCATCGAGGAAATCTTCACCAATCGCGGCGAAGCGGTGTTTCGCGATGGCGAGCGGCGGGTCATCGCCCGGTTGCTCGGCGGTCCGGTGCATGTCCTCTCGACCGGCGGCGGCGCGTTTATGGACCCGGCGACGCGGCGAGTGATCGCGTCGCGCGGTGTCTCGCTCTGGCTCCGCGCCGATCTCGACGTGCTGTTCGCGCGCGTGTCACGCCGCACCAACCGACCGCTGTTAAAAACCCCCGATCCGCGCGCCGTGCTCGCCGAATTGATCGACCGGCGCTATCCGGTCTATGCCGAGGCCGACATCACGATCGATAGCGGCAACGGCCCGCCCGATGCCACGGCGAGCCGGGCGATCACCGAATTGGCGCGCTGCCCTCGGGCGCAACTGCCGCCCGAGGAGGCCGGCGAACGATGAGCGGCGCGCCATGAGCCACGTGATCGAACGGCTGCACGTCGAGCTCGACGAACGCGGCTACGACATCCTGGTCGGACCGGGGCTGATCGCCACGGCCGGCGCACACATCCTGCCGTTGATGCGGCGCAGGCAGGCGGTCGTGGTCACCGACGAGATCGTCGCCAAGGCGCATCTGACGCCGCTGATCGACAGCCTCGAGGCGGCGGGGATCGCGCATCACGAGATCGTTCTGCCGCCCGGCGAAGGTACCAAGGACCTCGCGCATTTCGGCCGCCTCGTCGACGACGTGCTTGCCTGCAATGTCGAGCGCGGCACGATGCTCGTGGCGCTCGGCGGCGGGGTGATCGGCGACATTTGCGGCTTTGCCGCGGCGACGCTGTTGCGCGGCATCGATTTCGTGCAGATCCCGACGACGCTTCTGGCGCAGGTCGACAGCTCGGTCGGCGGCAAGACGGCGATCAACACCGCGGCGGGCAAGAACCTCTTAGGTTCGTTCTACCAGCCGCGGCTGGTGCTCGCCGACAGCGGCGCGCTGGCGACGCTGCCGCGCCGCGAGCTCTTGGCCGGCTATGCCGAGACGGTGAAATACGGGCTCATTGCCGATGCCGGTTTTTTCGACTGGCTCGACGCCGAGGGCGGCAAGGTCTGCGACCTCGAACCTGCGGCGGTTAATCGCGCCGTCATCACCAGCTGCCGGATGAAGGCCGAGATCGTCGCCGAGGACGAGCGCGAGACCGGCGACGCCCGCGCGCTATTGAATTTCGGGCACACTTTCGGGCACGCGCTCGAAGCCGAAACCGGGTTTGGCGACGCGCTGCTGCATGGCGAGGCGGTAGCGCTCGGCATGGTCCTGGCGTTCGACTTCGCCGTTCGACAGGGCATTTGCACCGGCCAGGACGCGACCCGCGTGCGCCGGCACATCACGGCGATGGGGCTGCCGACCGAGCTCGGCGCGCTCGGCCTCGCCGGCAAGCCCGACGCGCTGCTCGCCCATATGGGCAAGGATAAGAAAGTGCGCGACGGCCGGATCACGCTGATCCTGCCGCGGCGGATCGGCGACGTTTATGTCATGCGCGACGCGACGAGCGAGGATCTGCGGGCGTTTCTCGCCGACGCGGCCTGATGGACGAGGCGACTCATGGTTGCGCGCTTTGTGACGACGCTGATCCTGCTTCTCCTGGCTCTTTACGCCTTTGCCGACGGGGTACTCGACGGCGGCCATGTCTTCAATCCGTCGGGGATCGCATTCTTGATCCTCAGCGGTGCGGTCTGGTTCGGCTGGGATGCGGTTCGAGCCGCCTTTGTCACTGCACGGGACGAATCGAACATTCCGATCATCCGGCTCGGCTCCGCGATCATTCGCGGTATGCGGCGAACCCCGCAGCCTCACCGCAGCAGCGATGAGGCGGCCTGAACGCGTTTAGGCCGGCCGCACGACGGTTTCCGGCCGGCCGGCCGCACCGAGAGCCTTGCGGTAGAAATCGACGATATAGACGCGAATCGCCGCGGTCAGACCCGGCATGTCGCGGTTGCGCTCGATCTCGGTGACGAGCTCGTTCAGCGACATCGCGCGGCGCCGCGCGATGTCCTGCAGCCCCTCCCACATCGACGCCTCGAGTCGCACGCTGGTCCGTCGCCCGTCGACGACGATGTTATGCAGCGATAGCGAGGAAAGCGGGCGTTCACCCGGGTGCGGCTCGCGCCGCGGCGATGCCAATGCCATGGCGCAACTGTATACGCCGCTCGCCGATTTGCAATAATTGCGTGTATACGAACTATAGACACATACGATAGTAGTTATGTGCGTTCTTCGCCGGGCACCAAGGTGGTCAGCGCCAGCGCGTGGACACCGCCTTTCAACTCGGCAGCCAGCGTCTCATAGACCAATCGTTGCCGCGCCACGCGGCCCATGCCGGCGAACACAGCGGACACGACTGTCACGTTGAAATGCGTCTCGCCGCCCTGCCCCGCATGACCAGGATTGCCCGCATGCCCAGCATGGCGCGCCGAGTCGTCGACGATTTCGAGGCGAATCGGCGCGAACCGCTCGGTCAGCTTTTTCGCCATCGTCTCGGCGACCGTCATCGCGGCACCTCCCGTTCCAGCGCCGCAGCGGCGCCGAGAAAGCCCGCGAGGTCGTCGACCACATAATTGACGTGGCCGGCATCCGAAGCGGTCGCCGCCCATTCGACATTGGTCTTGACCCACGCGGTCGTCATCCCGAGCGCGGCTGCCGGCACGAGGTTTTTCGCCATATCCTCAATCATCAGCGCGCCCCCGGGCCTGACCCCGAAGCGCTCGACAAAAACCCGCAGTGGCGCCATTGCCGGCTTCGGCGAAAACTCCGCCGCGACGATGTCGAAAATACCATCGAAATAAGAGCTTATGCCGAGATGCTCCAGTAGATTCTCAGCATGCGGCACCGAGCCGTTGGTGTAGACGAGCTTGCGGCCGGAGAGGCCGTCAAGCGCCGCCACCAGCGCCGGGTTGGCCGGTACGCACGAAAGGTCGACATCGTGCACGAAGGCCATGAACTCGTGCGGGTCGACGCGGTGCACCGCCATCAGCCCGTGCATCGTCGTGCCGTGCTCGCGGAAATACTGAGCGCGCAGCGCCTTCGCCTGGTCGAGCGACACGCCGAGCAGCCGGCCGATATATTCGTTCATCCGCTCCTGCACGAGCGGGAAGAGACCCGACGATGCCGGGTAGAGCGTGTTGTCAAGGTCGAACACCCAAGTCTCGACCGCGCCCAAGGGACAACCCTCGCGGCGAACCGTATAGGCCATCTCAGCCGCCGCGGATGATCGTGCCGGCGCCCTCGGTGAACAGTTCCAGCAGGATCGCGTGCGGGACGCGGCCGTCGACGATGACCGCAGCCTCGGCGCCGCCGCTGACCGCCTCGAGGCAGGTTTCGACCTTGGGGATCATGCCGCCCGAGATTGTGCCGTCGGCGATCAGGCGCCGTGATTCGGCGGCGGAGAGTTCGGGGATCAGCCGTTTGCCGGCGTCGAGCACGCCGGGTACGTCGGTCAGCAACAGAAAACGCGAGGCCCTCGCCGCGGCCGCGACCGCGCCGGCTACGGTATCGGCGTTGATATTGTAGCTCTCGCCCTGGTCGCCGACGCCGATCGGCGCGATGACGGGGATCATCCGGGCCTGGCGAAACCCATCGAGCACGCCGACATCGACGTGCTCCGGCTCGCCGACAAAGCCGAGGTCGCCATTCCGTGTCAGCTTGCGCGCGCGCAGGAAATTACCGTCGCCGCCGGTCAGCCCGATCGCGCAGCCTCCCGCGCTATTGATGGCGCTGACAAGATGGCTGTTGATCGTGCCGACCAGCACCATCTCGACGACCTGCATGGTCTCGGCATCGGTGACACGCAGGCCGTTGACGAAATTGCTCTTGATGCCGAGCCGGTCGAGCATGCCGTTGATTTGCGGCCCGCCGCCGTGCACCACGATCGGATGCATGCCGAGCCGGTGCAGCAGGACGATGTCGCTGGCGAAGGTCTCGCCGCCCGCTCCCATCGCATGGCCGCCATATTTCACGACGACCGTCTGGCCGGAATATTGCGCGAGATAGGGAGCCGCCCCGGCCAACACCGAGGCGATGATCTTGGGCTCGGCGGCTTCCACTGGTTCGGGTGTCGGGGCGTTCATGGCGGGCGCACTCTAACGTGACGCTGGGAGGGGCGCCACCTCGGCGAACTGCGCAAGCGCCGCGCGCAGGGCCACGATACCGAGGCGCTGTTCGGCGCTCGTCAGATGAATTTCGGGATGGGCCGCACGGTAGCGTTTCAGCTCGGCGGCGACTTTGCCCGCGACCTCGGCAAGCGCCGGGGCCTTCACCTCGTCGATCTTGGTCAGCACCGCCTGATAGCTGAGCGCCGCGTTGTCGCACAGCGCGAGGGTCGGCCGATCGGTGTCGGTAATGCCGCGCCGCGCGTCGATCAACAGGCAGGCGCGGCGCAGACACGCGCGGCTGGTGAGGTAATGCTCGACGAGCGCGGTCCAGGCGCGCACCGCTCCCTTCGACGCCGCGGCAAAGCCGTATCCGGGCAAATCCACCAACATTAGCCGGCCGCCGAGATCGAAGAAATTGATCTGCTGGGTGCGACCGGGCGTGTGCGAGGTGCGCGCCAGCATGCGCCGTCCAGTCAGCGCGTTGATGAGGCTCGACTTGCCGACATTGGAGCGGCCGATAAAAGCGATCTCCGGCAGGGTTTCGGGCGGCAGGGCGGCGGGATTGGCGGCGCCGGCGACAAAGCGGCATTCCTGAGCGAACAGCAGGCGGCCCGCCTCGAGCGCCGCGGCGTCAAACTCGCGCGCCGGGAAAACATCGCCAGCCACATTCCCAGGGGCGCCGGTTAGACCGCGCCCCGCTTGTGCATGATTGCCCATTGCTGCGCGATGCTGAGAAGGTTGTTCCACGACCAATAGATCACCAATCCCGCAGGGAACGCCGACAGCATGTAGGTGAAGACGATCGGCAGGAACATGAACATGCGCGCCTGGATCGGGTCGACCGGTTGCGGGTTCAATTTCTGCTGCAGGAACATCGTCACGCCCATGATGAGCGGCCAGGCACCGATCATCATGAAGCTCGGCGGCGCGAAGGGCAGCAGACCGAAGAGATTGGCGAACGAGGTCGGGTCGGGCGCCGACAAATCGTGGATCCAGCCGTAGAACGGCGCGTGGCGCATCTCGATGGTGACGAACAGCACCTTGTAGAGCGAGAAGAACACCGGGATCTGGATGACGATCGGTAGGCAGCCGGCGAGCGGGTTGGCGCCCACCTTCTTGTACATCGCCATTATTTCCTGCTGCTGCTTCGCCTTGTCGTCGGGGAACTTCTCGCGGATTTTCGCCATCTCCG
>DATHCK010000007.1:0-10203 GCA_035319545.1 Allostellaceae bacterium
GGTTGTCTCCGGATGCAGGCGGGCTGTCGCCTCCTCCATTGCCGTCCGCGCCATCGCCATTCTCGCCGTTGTCCCCACCGCCTTCGCCGTGACCGCCATAACCATCCTCACCGGTATCCCCACCATCGTCGCCGCTGCCGCTGTCATCGACGCTGCCGCCGCCCGCGACGCCACCATCCTCGCTGCTGTCGGTCTGGGCGTCTGACGTCCTGCCGGTCGTCCACTCTCCGCCGTGCGGGTTGCCCTTGGGAATGCGTGGTTCGTTCGGGTTGTACGCTCCGGCAAAATCAATCCCCGAGATGCGAGCCAAATGGCCATCGTCGAGATCGACGACGGGGATGTGCAAACCGTAGATTTGCGCGAGGGCGATCTCGCCCTTGTCGAGCGCTTCGGCGATGCGTCGGGTTTGGTGAAACAGAAAATTGTGGTCTTTACGTGCGGCGACCGCGCATTTTTGCAGCGCGGCGGCGTGATCGCGCTCGATACCGCGAAAGCCGCGGGAGGTGCGATGAACGAGGACGCAATCCGGTCCCAGCATCGCGCCTTCGGCATCGACGCATATACCTTTGTTGGCAGCACCACGCGGGTGCAGCCGGCGCATATCCAAGTGCATGGCGCAGGGGGATATTTGATGTTATGTGTATTATATGGAACATAACAAGAACAAGAAGTTTCGTCGATTGCCCGCGTGCCGGGTTTATGTCCTGATTTCCGCCAGCGTCGAGTGGCCCGGCGTGTCGTCCAGGCCGAAGCGGAGAACGCCATGAAATTCGGTCTGTTCGTCAACAACCAGCAGCCGCGCGACACCGACCCGGTGTTGAGCTTCCGGCAATGCGTGCAGCAGGTGGTCGCGGCGCGCGACAGCGGGTTCGACGCGATCGCCTCGGGGCACCATTACGTGTCGCCGCCCTTCATCGCGCTGCAGAACCTGCCGTTTCTGGCGCGGCTCGCGGCCGATTCCGGCGAGATGGACCTGGTGCTGGCGGTGACCCTGCTGGCGATGCTCAACCCAGTCCAGACCGCCGAGGAAATCGCGACGCTCGACGTGATGTCGGGCGGCCGCGTCGTGTTCGGTGTCGGCATCGGCTACCGCGAGGAGGAATTCGCGGCTTTCGGGCTGCAAGTCTCCGACCGGGTGCCGCGCATGCTCGAAGGCTTGCGACTCATCAAACGGCTGTGGAGCGAGGACGACGTCACCCATCAGGGCCGCTATTTCAACCTGCGCGAGGCGACCTCGACGATCCGTCCGGTGCAAAAGCCGCACCCGCCGATCTGGATCGCCGCCAATGCCGACAAGGCGGTCGAGCGCACGGGACGGCTCGGCTATCCGTGGTTCATCAACCCACATGCGGCGATGCCGACGACCGAGCGGCAATGGGGGCTTTACAAGGACGCGCTCGCCGCCGCCGGCCATGCGATCCCCGCGGCGCGGCCGATGATCCTCGAGCTGCATGTCGCGGAGACGCGCGACGCGGCCTACGAGACGGCGCAGCCCTATCTCGAAGCCAAATACGCCGCCTATGCCGCCTGGGGCCAGGACAAGGCGCTGCCGGGTGAGGAGAGCTTTCGCGTCTCGTTCGCCGAGCTGGCCAAGGACCGCTTTATCCTCGGCAGCCCGGAAGACGTGATCGAGCAGCTCGAAGATCGCATCGCCAGGCTCGACGCCAACTACTTCATCTTCCGCGCCGGTTGGCCAGGGATGGAAATCTGGAAGGTGCTCAAGGTCATCGAGTTGATGGGCGGCCGCGTGCTGCCGCATTTCCACAAGAAATACGGGCGCGGCTAGATTTCAACGCCACAGCTGCTTGGTCGCCAGCGCGGCGCCTTGCGCCAGGGTTTCGAGCTTTGCCCAGGCGATTTGCGGGTGGATGCGGCCGCCCAATCCGCAATCGGTCGAGGCGATGACCCGCTCGCGGCCGACGAGGTTGGCAAAACGCAGGATGCGGTCGGCGACTACTTCGGGGTGCTCGACGACATTGGTGGCGTGGCTGACGACGCCGGGCAGCATGAGCTTGCCGTCGGGGAGCTTGATGTCCCGCCACACCTTCCATTCGTGCTCGTGGCGGACATTGCCGGCCTCGAAGGAATAGGCACCCGCGTCGATCGCCAGCAGGCATTCGACAATGTCGCGCATCGGGATATCCGTCATGTGCGGGCCGTGCCAGCTCCCCCAGCACAGATGAAAGCGGATGCGGTCTTGCGGCAGACCCTTGAGCGCGTGGTTGAGCGCCTCGACCAGGGTCATCGTGAATTTCTTGTAGTCGGCGACGCTCGGCTCAGGGTTCACCATGTCCCAGTTCTCGGCGACCGCCGGGTCGTCGATCTGCAGGATAAGGCCGGCGTCGAGGATCGCCTTGTATTCCTCGCGCATCGCATCGGCGCAGGCGAAGAGGAACTCCTCGTCGCTCTTGTAATAGCGGTTGGGGATGCGCGAGGCGCTGCCCGGCGCGATCGCGGTCATAAAGCCTTCCTCGATCCCCGCCGCCGAGAGCGCTTCCTTGACGCGGGCGATGTCGGCCTGGATCGCGTCGTGGCCGATATAGGTGAGCTTGTCGACGCAGACCGGCGAAGGCGGTCGCGGTCCGGTGGTGATGCCGCTTTCGGGATCGTTATAGGCGGCTGCGAAACGGGTGCGGTCGCGGCGATCGCCAAAGCTCGTCAGCACCACCGCGCCCGGCGCCGAGCGCTTCGGCTCCATCTCGTAGAGCGTCAGCCCGCCCGCCGCGAGCCCGCCGAGACGCAGCCAGGAATAGCGCCACCACGAGCCGTAATTGACTCGCTGCGCCATCGCCTTGCCGAACTCGCCGTCGCCCGGCACGTCGATGCCGGCCTCTTTCTGCTGGCGCACGACATCGCCGACCGCGCCGGCGAGCACCGAGCGAAACCCGGCTTCGTCAAGCGATCGCTCCTCATAAAAGGCGCGATTGGCCTCGATCAGCTCGTCGGGGCGGGGCAGGCTGCCGGCATGGCTGGTGAGGATATGGTCGCTGCTGTGGCGCATGGTGTCCTCCCTGTTTCCGGGAGTTTAGCGCCAAGCCGCGTGACCTGACGATGAAAGCTGATATTTTGCCGGCGATAACGAGTTCGCGGAGGAACTAAGCATGGCTTCGAACGGCAAGGTCGCGATGGTCACCGGCGGGGGCAGCGGCATCGGTAAGGCGTCGGCGCTGGCGCTGGCGCGCGAGGGGTTCTCGCTCGTCGTCACCGGCCGCCGGCCGGAGCCCTTGAACGCCGTCGTCGCCGAGATCGAGTCCATGCAGGGGAAGGCGATTGGGGTGCCGTGCGATGTCAGCGACCCGGTCTCGGTCGAGGCGCTGTTCCAGAAGACCAAGGCGGCGTTCGGCCGGCTCGATGTGCTGTTCAACAATGCCGGGTTCGGCGCGGCGGCGCTGATCGAAGACCTCGAATGGGACAAGTGGAACGGGGTTATCGGCTCGATCGTCCACGGCACGTTTCTATGCACGCAACAGGCGTTCCGCATGATGAAAGAGCAGAAGCCGATGGGCGGCCGGATCATCAACAACGGCTCGATCTCGGCACATGTGCCGCGGCCTAACTCGATCGCCTACACCACCGCCAAGCACGCGGTGACCGGCCTCACCAAGTCGACCTCACTGGACGGCCGAAAATACGACATCTCGTGCAGCCAGATCGATGTCGGCAACGCGCTGACCGAGATGACCCAGCGCATGACGCGCGGCGTCCAGCAAGCGAATGGCGAGACGGTGATCGAGCCGACGATGGATGTCGAAAACGTCGCGCGCTCGGTGGTGCTGTGCGCCACCGTGACGCCAGAGGCGAACATCCAGTTCCTGACGGTGATGGCGACCAAGATGCCGTTTGTCGGCCGCGGCTAGGCTCGCGGGTCAGCCGCGCAGCCCGACCCGGCGACGCGTCTCGAACAGCGACAACAGCGCACCGGCGCGGTTCGGCCGGCCGAGCAGCACCACGCCATCGCCGGCGCGGATCGTCGTGTCGGCGGTTGGGCTGGTGAACACGTCGCCATCGCCGCGATCGATCTGAACGATCAAGAAGCTGCCGCGCGCCTGCCGCTCGATCGCGGCGATCGTCATGCCGACGGCCGGAGAGTTGGGCGCCGCGGTAATCACCTCGAGCTCGACCCCCAGGGCATGCAGCGCGGTCTGAAAGCCGAGATTGCGGTCAAGCCCGTCAAGATAACGCGCCGATTCCTCGAACAAGATCAGCTCGGCGATCCGTTCGGCGCCGATCACCGTCGGCAGCACCACCTTGTTGGCGCCGGCCTGCAGTAGCTTGCCCTCGGTGCTCGACAGCTCGCCGCGCGCGATGATCGACAGCTCCGGGTTGAGCGCTCGCGCGCTCAGCGTGATGAAGACATTGACCGCGTCGTTTGGCAGCACCGTCGCCAGCACCTGGGCGCGGCCAACCCCCGCGGCGTGCAATGTGGACTCCAGCGCCGCGTCGCCATTGAGGCAGAGAAAGCCCTGCTCCTGCGCCTCGGCGGCGCGGTTGGGGTTCTGCTCGATGATGACGAAACCGGCGCTCCTGGCGGCTAGCGCGCGCGCCAGCACCACGCCGATCCGGCCGAAGCCGCAGACGATGACATGTTCGCTGAGGTGATCGATTTGCCGTTGCATGCGTCGGTGACCCATGACTTTGGTGAGCTGGCTCAGGGTGATGAACTGAACCAGCACACCGGTGAGGAAGATGATGCCGGTGCAGCCAAAAACGATGAGCGAGAGCGTGATGAGGTAGAGGCCCGTCGTGTCGATCGGCCGGACCTCTTCGTAGCCGACCGTGTAGATGGTGGTGACCACCATGTAGAGCGCGTCGTGAAGGCTCCAGCCGGCCGACATATAGGCGCCGGTCGCCAGCACCATGATGCTGACGATGTAGCCGACGCCGAAGGCGAGGTTGCGTCCGGGCGAATCGAGCAGCCCGGTCATCTTCGGCTTTGGCGCCCGGCGGACTCCGCCCGGCCGGACATGCGCGGCGCGCGCCGGCAGAGCGCGGCGCTGGCCGCCGGATCGGTCGGCCTCGTCCGGGCCTGGTATTTCGGGCGGCGTGGGCAGCGCCCTCATCGGCTCAGCGCTCCTGCGGCTGTCGCCGCGGGCGGTGCAATATGCGAGCCGTTTGCTAGTCCAGTTCCCCCGTCGTGGCGCTTTCGTGCCAGCGGCGGAGGAGCTGGCGCGAGATGAGGTCGAGCGTCAGGTAGATGATGACCCCGGTCAGCGACAACAGGAACAGCGCCGCGAAGAGACGCGCGGTCAACAGCCGGTATTGCGCTTCGAGAATACGGTAGGCAAGCCCGGTCTCGGCGCCACCGGTGCCGGCGACGAACTCGGCGGCGACCGCACCGATCAGCGCCAGCCCACCGCTGATCCGGACGCCAGTGAGGAAATACGGCAGCGCGGTCGGCATCCGCAGCAGCCACAGCGTCCGCCAGCGCGACGCGCCGTAGAGCCGGAATAGCGCGATGAGGTTGCGGTCGGCGCTGTTGAGCCCGGCCGTGGTGTTGGCGACGATGGGAAAGAAGGCGACGATCCAGGCGCAGACGAGGAGCGCGATCATCGGGTGATCGCCGCCTCCCGCGCCCGCTGTCAGCACGTGAACCCAGATGATGAGGAGCGGCGCGATCGCGATAAGCGGCGTCACCTGCAGGATCACGATATAGGGGAAGAAGCTGATCTCGATTAGCCGCGACAGCGAGAACAGCACGGCGATCAGCCCGCCGACCAGTACGGCCGCGGCGAGCGCCGCGAGGGTGACCCCCAAGGTAAAGAGCAGCGAACCCAAGAGGCTCCTGCCGTCATTCCATAGGCTCTCGGCGACCTCGATGGGGCTGGGCAGCACATAAGGCTTGAGCGCAAAGAACCAAACGGTCAGCGCCCATAGCGCGATGAATAAAGCACCGACCGTGACCGGCGCAGAGATGCGCAGCCACAGCCGGTTCAAGAGTAGGCTCCCATCGCTCTGGCCAGTGCACCCGAGACCTGGTCGCACATGGTGGCATACGCAGGCGATGACCGTGTGGCGCGGTCGCGCGGCTGTGGCAGGTTGACCGCGAGGTCGGCGCTGATCCGCCCGGGCCGAGCGCTTATCACCGCGATGCGGGTGGAGAGGTAGACCGACTCAAAGACGCTGTGCGTCACAAAGAGGATCGTCGGGCGGCGTTCGCGCCAGAGCTCCAGCAGATCATCGTTGAGCTGAAGCCGGGTGATCTCATCGAGCGCGGCAAACGGCTCGTCGAGCAGCAAGAGATCGGGGTCGGTGACGAGCGCGCGGGCGATCGATACGCGCATTCGCATTCCGCCCGATAATTGATGGGGGTAGGAGTTCTCGAACCCGGAGAGGCCGACCGCGCGGATCGCGGCAAGCGCGCGCTCGCGCTCGGCCGCGCCCGCGCGCCTGGTGATGCGGAACGGCAGCAGCACGTTCGACAATACCGTGCTCCACGGCATCAACGTCGGGTCCTGAAACACGAAACCGATCCGCCCCGGCGTGTGGTCGACCGCCAGGAGGCAATCGCCGGCGCTTGGCGGCGTCAGCCCGGCGATGATACGGAGTAGCGTGCTCTTGCCGCAGCCCGACGGGCCGAGCAGGCTCAGAAACTCTCCGCGCGGCACGGCAAGATCGATCCCCGAGAGTGCCTCGATACCGGCGCCAAAGCGCTTCGCGACGCCGTGCAGTTCAAGGATGGTGTCGGTCAGGGCTTCATCCCGACTTTCTTGTCGACGAACTGCAGCGTGTAGGCCTGCTTGTAATTCATGCCGGCGGGGTAAAGCCCGGCCTTCGACATCGTGTCAAAGAAGTCCGCCCAGCGCGCGTCGGTCATCGCGCCGATGCCCATCGTCTTGGCGTCGCCGCTATCGACGATGCCGTGTTCCCTGATCTTGGCTACGCCGTAGGCGATCAACTCGTCGTTCTCTTCGGGATTATCCTTCTTAATCAGCGCGTTGCCGGGGGAGGGGTCGCCGTTGAGATAGCTGTACCAGCCCTCGATGCTGGCGTTGACGAAGCGCTGCACCAAGTCGGGCTTTTCGGTCGCCAGTTTGAGCGAGCACTGGATGATCGAGCCATAGCTCGCATAGCCGGCGTCAGCGAGCAGCAGCACGACCGGCTTCACCCCTGCTTTTTCGATCGTGTAGGGCTCGCTCGACAGATACCCCTGCTGGATCGCCTTGTTGTCGGCGAGAAACGGCGCGCTGCTGAAATTGTAGGGCCGGATCTGATCGTCGGTGTAGCCGAACTTCTGCTTCAAGAACAGCCACCAGCCGGTGCGGGTATCGCCCGAGATCATGACCGGCTTGCCCTTGAGGGCGGCGAAGCTGTCATTGCCTTCGCCCGGATGGGCGATCAAGACCGACGGGTCCTTCTGGAACATCGCCGCGACCGCGACCATCGGGATGTTCTGCTGAGCGAAATTGAGCGGCCCAAACGAGTTGGAGGCGAGGTTGAAATCGAGCACCCCGGCGGCCAGCAACTGCGCATGGTTGACCTGCGGCCCGCCCTGGCGCAGTTCGACGTCGAGCCCGTGTTTCTTATAGATGCCAGTGGCAATCGCCTGGTAGTAGCCGCCGTGCTCGGCCTCGGCTTTCCAGTCGGTGCCGAAAGTGATGGTCTCGGCGCGCGCCGCCGCGACAAAAGCAGTTGCCGCCAGCAGCGCGAAAAGCGCGCTGTGCAACTTCCGCGTCGATCCCCCGTTCATGCTGTGCGGTCCCCCGGCGACGCTGTAGCGCGGCCACTCTAGTCGGGGGCCTCCGCAGGGTCTATCGCATAAGCCTCGGGCCGGCTCTCGCCGGGGGCAAGAGGGTGGTATATGATCGCCAAAACAGCACCCATTTCGATTTCTTGACGGTGCTAACGAGCGGGGTGGACGATGAAGAATTTGCTGGCCGTTATCGGCGACGGCAATGCCGGCCCGGTGCTCGAAGCGGCGCTCAAGGTGGCGCGGCGGTTCAATAGCCACATCGTTGGGCTGCACAGCCTCACCACGGAATACGCGGTGGTCTTCGGCGGTGAGATGGGATTCTCGATCTCGTCCGAGGTCGATCGCACCCTGGAGCGCGAAGGGCATGACCGCCGCGACCAGGCGCGCCGGCTGTTCCGCGACTTCATGAGTGCCCAGGGCGTTCCGGTCGGCCCGGTTTCGCACGACAATACCGGTCCCAGCGCGTCGTGGCGCGAGGAAGACGGGCGACAGAATGCGATCGTCGGGCTGAGCGGCCGGGTCTATGACTTGATCCTCGTGGAGCAGCCAGAAAAGCTCGCCTCGATCGCCGAGGCGACGCTCGAGGACGCACTGTTCGAAAGCGGCCGGCCGGTGATGATGGTGCCAAAGGCGTCGCCGCCAACCCTCGGCGAGGTGGTCGCCGTCGCGTGGAACGGCAGCACGGAAACCGCGACCACGGTCGCGCTCGGCATGCCGTTTCTCAAGCAGGCGAAGGAAGTGGTGGTCGTCGCGGTCGGCCCGCAGCACATGCCGGAGCCGGGCCCCACCGGCGACGAACTGGCGCGGACACTCGAGCGACACGGGCTCAAGGTCAGTCTGCGTACCGCCTTTGGCCGGCAGAAGCCGCAGGGCGAGTCCTTTCTGCAGGAGGCGATGGCGGCGGGCGCAGATCTGATGCTCAAGGGGGCCTACACGCAAAGCCGCATCCGTCAGATGATCTTTGGCGGCGCGACGCGCCACATCATCATGGAATCAAAGATTCCCGTGGTGATGTCGCGCTGACGGGCAATCCGAAAAACCGACAGTAAACGGAGCTGGAGATGACGATGGTTCGCGTTGTTTTGGGCGCGGCGCTGTACGTTGCGTTGACTGCGCCGGCTATGGCGCAGATGCCGCCGGGTCCCGACGTCACTTGCCTCTGCCTCCAGCAGGCGCTCGCCGCGGCGCAGGCCGACATGCAGGCAAAGCAGAGCGAACTCAACAACGCGCGGGCTCAGCTTGCCGCGCTCGATCAGCAGCTCAGCGAGGCGCGTGCCCATGCCGATGTGAACAATCCGCAATCGGTCGCGCAGTTCCGCCAATTGCTCGAACAGCGCGATGCAGCGTTCAAGCAGACGAACGGCCCTTTGCTTGCCGCGGCGCAAGCAGCGACGGCGAACTACAATCAGGCGGTCGCCAGTTACAACAACCAATGCGCCGGCCGGCCGCTGCCACCGCCGCCGCCCGGCCCGCTGATGTGCCACTAAGCTTGCTGGTCGCCGTATAGCTCTTCCGGCGATACGAGCGGCTGGGCGATCTCGACCCAGCCGCCATCGCGCCAGGCGCGAAAGAAGCAATTGCGCCGCCCCGTGTGGCAGGCGACGCCGTCCTGATCGACCAGCAGTAGCACCGTGTCGCCGTCGCAATCGAGGCGGAATTCCTTGAGGACTTGTACTTGGTTCGAGGTTTCGCCCTTGCGCCACAATTTCTGACGCGACCGCGACCAGTAGCAGGCGCGACCCTCCTGCAGCGTCACCCGCACCGCGTCGCGGTTCATCCACGCGACCATCAGGATTTCGCCAGTGTCGTGCTGCTGGGCGATCGCTGGGACGAGTCCGTCGGCCTCGAATTTGATCTCGGCGAGCGCCTTATCGATCGCATCGCTCATGGTGATGGCTCCTAACTGCGCCAGCGCAGAGTGCAGGCTTCGACCGGGTTCTCGAACGGGCGATTTTCGGCGCGCGCGGCGCGATACTCGCGCTTCAGCCGAGCATACCAGCGTGCCTGAATGTCGGCGTCGCCGACCAGCATCAATTGCGGATCGAATTTGAGGCCCTCGTGCTGCCGACCGAGCGCGTCGCGATCCTGCCCCAGGAAGAGTCGGATAAATGGCAAGAGCGCCGGCCGTAGCGGGCTGAGCCACGGCATCGTCCAATAGATGCAGTTGTTGAGCTCAACTGTGTCGTCGTCGATCGGCGTCATCGCCGTCATGTTGACGAGCGCGTGCCGGCCGACTCTTGTGTGCTCGACGCGAATGCCCGGGAGGGTGAAGGAGATGTCGGTCTCCATCGGGCCGCCGCCGAGGAGCTTATAAGCGCGCGAATTGCCCGAGGTCTGATGCCGCACCATCGTGAAGCCGTGAGGCGAGGGCGCGAAGCTCTTTTCCTTGTCGGCGAAGTCGCGGCCCGAACGCCAGAACCACGAGCGGTGGACAAACGGCACGTGACCGGGGTCCATCAGCCCGATCACCGCGTGGTCGTAGCCGGCATCGAAGCGTACGGTCTCGGCGACTT
>DATHCK010000008.1:0-9724 GCA_035319545.1 Allostellaceae bacterium
CTGCTCCAAGAACTCGGCGAGGAAACCGACCCAAATGCACGCGCCGTCGCCGAGACCGCCGACCATGCCGGCTGGGCCTGGGGGCCGGCGGTGCTCGCCGCCCTGCCCCACGCCGACCAGCGCCGCGCGGTGGGCTTGCGCGTATGGCAGGCGCTCGACGAGTGGCAGGAGCGCGCGCCCCCGCCCCCCGCTGGCAACGACCCGGTCGGCCCCGACGAGGCGCGCCGCCGGCTCGCGGCGCTGCTCGGCGAGCACGCCGAGACCCGGCCGCAGCAGGCGGATTACGCCGCGGCGGTCGCCGACGCCTTTCTGCCGCGCGAGCATCAGGACCAGCCGCAAGCGGTGCTTGCCGAGGCCGGCACCGGCGTCGGCAAAACGCTCGGCTACATCGCGCCGGCGAGCCTGTGGGCCGAGAAGAACCAGGGGACAGTGTGGATCTCGACCTACACCCGCAACCTGCAGACGCAGATCGCGACCGAGCTCGACCGGCTTTACCCGGATCCCGTCCAGAAGCGCCGGCGCATCGTGATCCGGAAGGGACGGGAGAATTTTCTCTGCCTATTGAATTACGATGACGCGGTGCAGGCGACGATGGCGCGCGCCCAGCCCTCGGCGCCGCTGGCGCTCATCGCGCGCTGGGTGTTGGCGACCGAGGCGGGCGACCTTGTCGCCGGCGATTTTCCCGGCTGGCTCGCCGAGCTGATTGGCGGCTACCGCGTCGCGGCGCTTGCGGACCGGCGCGGCGAGTGCGTGCACTCGGCTTGCCAGCATTTCCGCAAATGCTTCGTCGAGAAGAATGTGCGTGCGGCGCGCCACGCGCGGCTGGTCGTCGCCAACCACGCGCTGGTCATGACGCAGGCCGCCCTCGGCGGGCTCGACGACGGCACCGTGCCGAGTCGTTACGTCTTCGACGAGGGCCATCATCTGCTGGAAGCGGCCGACGCGGCGTTCTCGGTACGGCTGTCGGGGCGCGAAGGACGCGAGCTTCGCCGCTGGATTTTGGGCGCCGAGGCGACGCGCTCGCGCGCCCGCGGCTTGCAGCGCCGAATCGGTGACCTGATCGAGGCCGACGAGGACGGCAACAAGCTGCTGGTCGAGGCCCTCGTCGCGGCGCGCATCCTGCCAGCCGACGGCTGGCACCAGCGCATCGCCGACGGTACTGGGTTGCCGGGATTCGAGAGCTTTCTCGGCCTCGTCCGCCAGCAGGTTCTGGCGCGCTCGACTGGCCCCGATGCCGGCTATGGTCTCGAAGCCGAGGCGCGGCCGCCAGTCGAGGGGCTGGTGGAAGCGGCGGCGCGCTTGGCGGACGGGCTCGACCGCCTGGCCAGCGCGCTGATGCGGCTTGTCGGGCTGCTGCGCAAGCAGCTCGAAGACCCGGAGAACCCTCCCGACCCGACGACGCGTCAACGGCTCGACGCTGCGATCCGCGGTATCGAGCGCCGCTCGGCGATCCAGCTCGGCGCGTGGAGCGCGCTGTTGCGCGCTCTCGGTGAGCCGGCGGGTGCCGACAGCGTCGAGTGGCTGGCGCTCGATCGGTTCGAGGGCAACGAGACCGACATCGCGCTCAACCGCAACTGGATCGACCCCGGTATCCCGTTCGTCCGTCACGTCGCCCAACCGGCACACGGCATCGTCGTGACCTCGGCGACCCTAACCGACGGTGAGACCGACCCGACACTCGCCTGGAGTCTCGCCGAGGCGGCGAGCGGGCTGCGCCACCTGCCGGCCAGCCCGCGCGCGGCACGCATCGCCTCGCCCTTCGATTACGCGACGCAGACCCGCATCATCGTCGTCAACGACATTCCGCGCGGCGACATGGGTCAGGTAGCTTCGGGCTTCGCGGCGCTGATGCAAGCCGCGAAGGGCGGCGCGCTCGGCCTCTTTACCGCGGTCAGCCGGCTGCGCATCGTTCATGAGCGGATCGCGCCGGTGCTGGAGGCGCAAGGTATCCTGCTTCTGGCGCAGCATGTCGACGCGATGTCGCCGGCAACACTCGTCGATATTTTCCGCGCCGAGGAGAATTCGTGCCTCCTTGGGACGGACGCGGTACGCGATGGCGTTGATGTGCCGGGTCGCTCTCTGCGGCTCATCGTCTTTGATCGCGTGCCGTGGCCGCGACCCGACATCCTGCACCGCGCACGCAAGCCGATCTGCGGCGGTGCCGGTTATGAAGACCACATCGCGCGGCTCCGGCTGCGCCAGGCCTATGGCCGGCTGATCCGCCGCGCCGACGATCGCGGCGTTTTTGTCGTGCTCGACCGTCAGCTGCCGTCGCGATTGCTGGCGGCGTTCCCGGAAGGCGTGCCGGTCTCCCGCCTGCCGCTCAGCGAAGCGGTTGACGCGACGGCGCGTTTTCTCGACGAGAGCAGTTGATCTTCTCCGCTCGCGTCATCATTTGTGCGCGGATTTCACAAGAAGGACCGGCTGATGCTCGACCCTCATGGCGCGCTGATCTACACGATGGCCTTAGTGACCGGCGCGGAAAGCCGGATTTCCGCCACCGAGCGCAACATCATCGGCGACATTGTCGGCCACCTGCCAGTCTTTCGCGGCTTCGACCGCGGCAAGCTGACCGGCCATCTCAACGATTGCGCGGAACTTTTGGCGGGCGATGACGGGCTCGACGCGACGCTCGACGCGATCAAGACTGCGTTGCCGGCGCGGCTGCGCGAGACGGCCTATGCCATTGCCTGCGACCTTATCGCCTCCGACGGGTCGGCGACGCAGGACGAGCTGCAGGTGCTCGAGCTGATGCGCGAGCGCTTCGAGATCGACCGGCTTATCGCCGCGGCGATCGAGCGCGGCGCCCGCGCCCGGTTCCAGAAGATTTAAAACCCCCATTTTCTTCGCTCCCGCGAAGGCAGGCCCGGGGCAACCGCCCTGTCGCTCGCCTCTGGATTCCCGCCTTCCCGGGAATGAGGATGAGAGAAATCGGAGGGCAAGAGCGATGACGACGACATTGGAACAGCGCATCCGCGAAATCGAGGATCGTCTCGACATCTACAATCTGATCGCCAGCCACCCGCCGAGCGCGGATACCGGCTCGCGCGCCCATGTTCAGACGTCCTGGACCGAGGATGGCACTTTCGACCGCGGCGCCGAGTTCGGCGGGCCGCAACGGCAAAGCGCGAGCGCCGGCGGCGTCGATAATCCCGAGCATATGCGCGCGATCAGCCAGGGCCTGGCGCATTTCTCGGGGCTGCCTTACGTGCGAATCACCGGCGATACGGCTTTTGCCATCTCCTATTTGCAGATCATCGTGCCCGACCGGGTGGGACCCGAATTCGAGGTGTCCAATCACGGCAAGGGACGCGGCTTCCATATTCACCGCGTCTCGGCCAATCGCTGGGATTTCGTGCGCACGAGCGAGGGTTGGAAGATCAAGAACCGCCAACTCAGAGCGCTCGACGGCAACGCGGGCGCGCGCGATATTCTTCTCGGCACATTCGCCGAGTGACCGGCTGACCTCAGCCGACCAGCTCGGCGATTTCCGCTCTGGCGGCGGTCTTTTCCGGCGCGCTCCTGCCCTCGCCGGGCAGGGTGACGGTCACGGTCGTGCCCCGACCGAGTTCGCTCGTATAAGCGATCCGCCAACCATGAAGCTCGATCAGCGATTTGGTCAGCGCGACGCCAAGCCCGGTGCCCTCGGTGCTCGCCTGATGCGGGTTGTTTTCGACCCGGAAGAACGGCGTCCCAAGCTTTTCGAGATTGGCTGCGGAAATCCCGACCCCGGTGTCGATGATCTCGAGCAGCGCGTCGCCTTGAGATGACGACAAGCGCACTGTCACCGAGCCGTCGGCCGGGGTGAATTTGACCGCGTTGCCGATGAGGTTCAGCACGATCTGTTTGAATGCGCGGCGATCGGCGCTGATCGAGGCTGGCGCGTCGCGCACGTCGAGGTCGAGCGCCACATTGCCGGTGGCGGCGCGCGGTCGCAGCATGCGCAGCGCCTCGTCGATGTCGCCGGCAAAAGCGAAGCTTTCGAGCTGCAGATTGCGGTGCCCCGCCTCGATCTTGACCATATCGAGCATGTCGCCGATCAGATCATGCAGGAAGCGGCCCGAGCGAAGGATGTCCTCGGCGTACTCCCTGTATTTCGGCGAACCGAGTGGACCGAACAGCTGCGAGGTGATCACTTCGGAAAAGCCAATGATCGCATTGAGCGGCGTGCGCAGCTCGTGGCTCATCCGCCCGAGGAAATCCGATTTCGCGCGGTCGGCGCGCTCGGTTCGCGTCAGCGCCGCCGACAACGCCTGTTGGGATTTTTCAAGCCTGCCGAATTGCACCGCCAGCGAGCCGAACAGGATCGCGAACACGATGACCGCGCAGATCGTACCAAAACCGATAAACGCCGCCTGGCGGCGCCACGATGCCAGCGCGGTGTGCTTGGGCACGGTCACCGCCATGACGAGCGGGTAGTCCTTGACGGGGCCGACCGCGATCTCGCGCGTCATGCCGTCGAGATAGCCTGACGTCTCGTAGGTCCCGCCGCCGCTCGCCACCATCTCATACCATTGCGAGTTTTTGGGGACGTAGGTGCCAAGTACATTCTCCATCGCCGGATCGCGGAACAACACCATGCCATCGCGCCGGATGATGGCGACCGAACCATCCTCCGGCAGGCTGATCGTCTTGTAGAGCTCTTCCAGATAATGCAGTTCAAGCGCCGCTTGCACCGTACCGAGAAAGACGCCGGCGCGGCTCTCGATGCGGCGCGAGAAGAACAATGACCAACGCCCGGTCGTCCAGCTCTTGCTAGGCGCACTGATGACGACGGTGTCACCGTCAGCCTTCTCGGCATCCTGGAAGAAGTTTCGGTCGGCGAGATCGGTGGGCGGCACCGGCCAGTAATTTGACGAGTTGATCTGAACCCCGGCCGCGTCGGTCAGCGAGAGGCCGCTCAGTTGCGGCAAGGCCTGCAAGCGATTGACCAAGTAGTCGTGCGTCGCCTGGCTCGCCATCTCGCGGCGGAATTCCTCGGGCGTGGCGGCGCCGCTATGGGCAATCCGCTGCGTCGCCTCACCGAGCAGCAGATCGACCGACTCCATCGAGCGAGAGAGCTCCTCGGCGAGCACGATGTCGAGATTGGCGGTGTTGTGGCGCGCCGCGTCGATCGCGTTGTTGTGGAGATCCCAGAGGCTTAGGCCCGCGCCGGTGAGCGTGACCGCGATCAGCAACGCGCCGGCGACGATGATGCGCCGTGCGCCGCCGCACGTCAGGATCGAAGTCACCCGCAACATTCGCAAGACAACCGCTCCCAGGCGATCGGCGGCCACAATAATTCCAGCCGTGCGGCGCGCCTTTGAATTGGTTTTTAAAGGCTTGCCGTTAACGAGCGCTGAATTCGCGAAGAAATCAGCCGTCACTCACCTTGCGCGGCAGCGCGCGGCGGATCGCTTCCTGCACTTCGGCCGGTTGCATCGCCACCGCGTCGCAGAGCCGGCGCATCTGCCGGCGCAGGTGGTAGACCTGATCGAGCAGGCCGAGCACCAGCCCCATCGCCTCGTCATCGATCGCAAAGTCACGCCGGATGTCGAAGATCAACTCGACCCGGGCGACATCGACCTCGTGAAACACCCAGTTCTCGGCGTGACGCTCGGGCAGGACCCAACGGTTCTCCACCCATCGCGTCAGCTCGCGGCGTTCGAGCCCGTGCATGCGGAGCAGCAGTTCGTCGAACCCGATCACGGCGTCATCTCCCGGCGCGGCGCGGCGGGATGTTTCTGCGCCCAGGTTTCGAGAAACGCAGCCAGCTCGGGATCACCGCTCTCGCCGATCATCACCTTAAGGGTGACGATCTGATCTCCCTCCGCATGGCCACGACGGTGAATGCCTTTACCGCGCAATCGCAATTGCGCGCCGCTGTCGGACCCTTTCGGGATCGTCATCGACACCGGTCCCGTCACCGTCGGCACGGTGATGCGGCCACCCAGCACTGCCTCGGCGAGGCTCACTGGCAGCTCGACGAGGATATTGTCGCCGTCGCGCCGGAAATAGGGGTGAGGCGTGACATGCAACTCGATCAACGCATCGCCGGCGGGGCCGCCGCCGATACCCGAATCGCCCTTGCCCCTGAGGCGCAGCACCTGGCCCGCCTCGATCCCGGGCGGGATCGTCACGTCGAGCCAGCTGTCGGGTGCCAGCGACAAGCGTTTCTTGGCACCCGTCGCGGCCTCGACGAAATCGACGGTCAATGTGTACAACCGGTCGCCGCCAGGCATCGCGAACGGCTCGCCGCGCGCACCCCTCCCGCGTCGCGCGCCGGCCATGCCGCCAAACATCGACAAAATGTCTTCGAGGTCCTCGGCGTTCATCTCGCCCTGCGGACCGTATTTCCAACCCTGCGCGCCCTCGGCGTGCGGACGGTATGAATAGCGCGGCCGTTCGGCGCCGCTTTCGTCGATCTCGCCCCGATCGTAGCGGGCGCGCTTGTCGGCGTCGGACAACAGATCGTAGGCCGCGGTCACCGTCTTGAACCGCGCCTCGGCCTCGGGCTTACCGGGGTTAAGGTCGGGGTGCAGCTCCTTCGCCAGCTTGCGATAGGCCTTGCGGATGTCGTCGGGGCTCGCATCGGGCTTGACGCCGAGCACCTCATAAGGGGTTTGCGCCATCGTGCCGCCTCAGCGCTCCAGCGCGGGCTGGTTGGCCTGTTGTCCCGCTTCGACCTTGACCGCGACATTACGCTCGTTGCCGTTGCGATCGATGGTCAGGTCGACATCTTCGCCGACGCGGGTCAGCCCGATCGCGTCGCGCAATTGCGTGCCGCTATGGATCGTGACGCCGTTGGCCGCGACGACCAGGTCGCCGGTCTTCAATCCGGCGCGGTCGGCTGGCGAGCCCGACAGGACCTTGGCGATGACGGCACCGTTGATCTGCTTGGTGTTCATAGCCTGCGCGAGATCAGGCGTCAGGTCCTGGATGCTCACGCCGATGATGCCGCGCTTCACTTCGCCGTAGCGCACCAACTGGTCCATCGCCTTGCGCGCCATGTTGATCGGCACCGCGAAGCCGATCCCGATATTGCCGCCGCCGGGCGCCAGGATCGCGGTGTTGATGCCGACCAGGTTACCGCGCAGGTCGACAAGGGCACCGCCCGAATTGCCTGGATTGATCGACGCGTCGGTTTGGATGAAATCCTCGTAGCCTTCGATGCCGAGACCACTGCGACCCAGGGCGCTGACGATGCCCGAGGTCACCGTCTGACCAAGCCCGAACGGGTTGCCGATCGCGACGACAAAATCGCCGACCTCGAGCTTGTCGGAATCGCCGAGCGGCACCGCGGTCAGATGGTCGCTGTCGATCTTAATCACCGCGACATCGGTCTCAGGGTCGCGGCCGACGAGCTTTGCCGCAAACTTGCGGTTTTCCTTGGTCGTAATGGTGATCGAGGTCTCGTTGGCGACGACATGCGCGTTGGTCAGCACATAGCCCTGCGCCGCATCGACGATGACCCCCGACCCCGTCGCCTGGGTCTCCGCATAGTTCTGCTGCCCCTGCGGGATATTGAAGAAGCGACGAAAGAACGGGTCCTGCAGCAGCGGGTTCTCGATCTTCTGGCGCCCTTTGACGGCGATATTGACGACGCCGGGCGTGACGTTCTTCAACATTGGCGCGAGGCTCGGCACCGCGCCGCCGGTCGATTCGGGGATCGGCTCGGCCGCGCGCAACGGGTGCAGGGCCAAAGCCGCCATCACCGCGATCCCGCCGATCAGCACTAGCGCCGGGAACAGCCGCTTCATTCGTCCAAGTCCTGTCGTGAGTTCGCGCGGCGATCGTTAAAACGCCGCAAGGTAAGGATAATTTCCCGGCTCAATATGTAAATCCATGGGCGAGACGTTCAAGACGCGAAAGGCGCCTCAAGACGAGTTGCCGACTCCTGCAAAATCGTGCCGGTGCCGATGTGGTAAGCGGGCGGCCAGCTGTCAAGAACGAAAAGGGTACGAATTTTCATTCCAGCGACGAATTCGCCGATCGGACTCCCACCCTTGCTGGCGATCCGGCGCGTCCTTATAGTTCGGGGCTGATGGCTTCCTATGCCTATCGGCACCGGCACCTCTTGGGCATCGAAGGTCTGACGCCCGAGGACATCAACCATGTCCTCGACCGAGCCGATACCTATGTCGACATGAACCGTCAGGCCGAAAAGAAAAAATCGCTGCTGCGCGGCCGCACGCTCATCAACTGCTTCTTCGAGAATTCGACCCGCACCCGCACCTCGTTCGAGGTCGCGGGCAAACGGCTCGGCGCCGACGTCATCAACATGGCGGTGGCGGTTTCGTCGATGCGCAAGGGCGAGACACTGATCGACACCGCGATGACGCTCAACGCCATGCACCCCGATGTGTTGGTGGTGCGGCATCCCGAATCGGGCGCGGTGCAGCTTTTGTCGGAAAAGGTCGATTGCGCCGTCATCAACGCCGGCGACGGCAGCCACGAGCACCCGACCCAGGCGCTGCTCGACGCGCTGACGATTCGCCGGCGCAAGGGCAAATTGGGCGGGCTCACCGTCGCGATCTGCGGCGATGTGCTGCACAGTCGGGTGGCGCGCTCGAACATCTGGCTCTTGAACGCCATGGGCACGCGGGTGCGGGTGGTCGCGCCGCGCACGTTGCTGCCCGCCGAGGTCGAACATCTCGGCGTCGAGGTCTTTCATGACATGGCCGAAGGCCTCGCCGATGTCGACATCGTGATGATGCTGCGTCTGCAGAACGAGCGCATGCATGGCTCGTTCGTGCCGTCGACCCGCGAATATTTCCATTTCTTCGGGCTCGATGAGAACAAGCTCAAATACGCCAAGCCCGACGCGCTGATCATGCATCCGGGGCCGATGAACCGCGGCGTCGAGATCGGCAGCACCGTCGCCGACGATATCGATCGCAGCCTCATCCGCCAACAGGTCGAGATGGGTGTCGCGGTCCGCATGGCGTGCCTCGAACTGATGGCCCGCGACCTTGGCAACGGGCCGCCAATCAAATGAGTACGGGCAAATGAGCGGGCTTCGCAGGCTGTTTCGCGGCGCGCGGCTCATCGACCCCGATAGCGGGCGCGACATGGTCGGCGACGTCATCGTCGTCGATGACCGGATCGCCGCCATCGGCGCCAACATCAGTGGCGCCGATTTAGGGCCCGATGTCGAGGTCATCGATCTCGCTGGGTTATGCCTCGCACCCGGGCTTGTCGACATGCGGGTGCAGCTGCGCGAGCCCGGCGCCGAGCATATCGAATCTGTCGAGAGCGGCAGCCGCGCCGCCGCCGCCGGCGGGGTGACGACGATTGTCGCGCTGCCGAACACCGAGCCTCCGGTTGACGACGTCTCGGTCGTCGAGTTCCTCGCACGCCGCGCCCGCGAGGTGCGGCTCGCCAAGGTCCACACCTACGCCGCCGCAACCAAGGGCATGCACGGCAAGGAGCTGACCGAGATCGGCTTGCTCGCCGCCAACGGCGTTGTCGGCTTTACCGACGGGGTCAAGGCGATTGCCGACGCGCTGGTGATGCGCCGGGTGCTGGCCTACGCCCGCACCTTCGGCCAGCTGGTGATCCAGCACCCCGAGGAGCCGAGCCTCAGCAGCGCCGGTGAAGTCACCGAGGGTGAGATCGCAACGCGGCTCGGGCTGGCCGGTGTTACCCCGGCGGCGGAAGTTATCATGGTCGAGCGCGATCTGCGGCTCGTCGCGATCACCGGCGCGCGCTACCACGTCGCGCATGTCTCGACTGCGGCGGCGAT
>DATHCK010000009.1:0-7737 GCA_035319545.1 Allostellaceae bacterium
GGCTGTTCGGCAAGCAGGGCGGGCTCTGCGGCGGCAAGGGCGGCTCGATGCACATCGCCGATCTCGACCAGGGGATGCTCGGCGCCAACGGCATTGTCGGCGGCGGCCCGCCGCTGGTGATCGGCGCTGCGCTGACCGCGAAGACGCTGAAGAACGGTCATGTCGCGGTCGGCTTTACCGGGGATGGTGGCTCCAACCAGGGCACCACCTTCGAGGCGCTCAACATGGCCGTGGTGCTGCAGCTCCCGGCGGTCTTCATTTTCGAGAACAACCAGTACGGCGAGGGCACCGGGTTCTCCTATCATTGCGGCAGCAAGGACATCGCCGGCCGCGCCGCCGGGTTCGGCCTGCCGGCGGTCAAGGTTAACGGCGACAATTTCTTCGAGGTGCACGAGGCGGCCCATGAGGCCATCGAGCGCGCCCGCAATGGCGGTGGCCCGTCGGCGATCGAGGTCGATACCTGCCGCTTCTATGGCCACCATTCGGGCGACGCGCAGCTTTATCGCGGCAAGGACGAGGTCAAGGCCCTGCGCGAAGAACGGGATTGCCTGACGCACTTCCGCAGCCGCGTGTCGCAGGCCGCGCTGCTCGAGACCGATGCGCTCGATGCGGTCGACGCCGAGGTCAACTCGATGATCGACCAGGCGATCGCCGACGCCCGCGCCGCCGCGCCGCCCGATGCGGCGCAGTTGCTCACCGACGTCTACGTCTCCTACTGAGCGAGGCCGCCATGCCGCAGAAAACTATCCGCCAGGCGCTTAATGAAGCGCTCGCCCAGGAGATGCGCCGCGACCCGACCATCATTGTGATCGGCGAGGATGTCTCGGGCGGCGCCGGCACCGAGGGCCAGCGTGACGCCTATGGCGGCGTGCTCGGCGTCACCAAGGGCCTCATCGGCGAATTCGGCGAGGCGCGGGTCATCGACACGCCGATCACCGAGTCGGCGATCATGGGCGCCGCGGCGGGCGCCGCCGTCACCGGTTTGCGCCCCGTCGCGGAGCTGATGTTCTCCGATTTTTTCGGCGTATGCTTTGACCAGATTTTTAACCAGGCCGCCAAGTTTCGCTACATGTTCGGCGGCAAGGCCAAGACCCCGCTGGTCATCCGCACCATGGTCGGTGCCGGGCGCAGCGCCGCCGCTCAGCACTCGCAGAGCCCGTATCATGTCTTCACCTCGGTGCCGGGCCTCAAATGCGTCGTGCCGTCAAATGCCTATGACGCCAAGGGGTTGCTGATCCAGGCGATCCGCGACGACGACCCGGTGATCTTTTGCGAGCACAAGCTGATGTACGATTTGCGCACCGAGGTACCGGACGAGCCCTACACGATCCCCTTTGGCGAGGCGAATATCGTGCGTGACGGCGACGACGTGACCGTCGTCGCACTCGCCCGCATGGTGCACTACACGAATACGGCCGCGGACGAACTCGAAAAGGACGGGATCGAGATCGACCTGATCGATCCACGCACCACCTCGCCGCTCGACGAAGACACAATCCTCGAAAGCGTCGAGCGCACCGGTCGCCTCGTCATCGTCGACGAGGCGACGCCGCGCTGCTCAATCGCCACCGACATCGCCGCGCTGGTCGCCGACAAGGCGTTCGACGCGCTCAAGGCGCCGATCCGCCGGGTGACCGCGCCGCACACGCCGGTGCCGTTTGCCCCCGACCTCGAAAAGCTCTACATCCCGAGCCCCGAAAAAATCGCCGCCGCGATCCGCGAGGTGCACGGGTACGGCAAATGACGATCACCGCGATCACCATGCCCAAATGGGGCCTGACCATGACCGAGGGCAAGGTTCTCGGCTGGCTCAAGCAAGAGGGCGAAGCGGTGGCCGCGAGCGACGAATTGCTGGAAATCGAGACCAGCAAGATCACCAACGTCATGGAAGCCGGCGAGACGGGCATTTTGCGCCGGGTCGTGGCGGCTGAAGGCGCGACCCTGCCGATCGGTGGGCTTCTCGCGGTTGTGGCGCCGAGCGAAACCCCGGACGCCGAGATCGACGCTTTTGTCGCCGGGTTTGTCATGGCGGAAGCCGCCGACCCGGGCGGCGACGAGCCCAATCCGACGGCGCCGCGCGAGACCGAGGTGGGCGGCAAGCGGCTGCGCTATCTCCACCTGGGTCAAAGCGACGGGCCGGCGATCGTGTTCATCCATGGTTTTGGCGCCGACCTCAATACCTGGATGTTCAACCAGCCGGTGCTCGCCGAAAAGCGGCAGACGGTGGCGCTCGACCTGTCGGGGCACGGCGGTTCGACCAAGGTGCTGGACTTCGCGCTCGATCCCGCCGGGTTCGGTGCCGATGTCGACCATGTGCTGACGACGCTCGGCATCGATCGCGTACATCTCGTCGGGCATTCCATGGGCGGCGCGATCGCGATCGCATTCGCCGCGGCGCAGCCGGCTCGTGTCGCGAGCCTGACCCTGATCGCCCCCGCCGGGCTCGGCCGCGAGATCAACGGAGCGTTTATCGACAGCTTTGTGAAAATGGAGCGACGGCGCGAAGCGCAGGAAGTGCTGCGCCTCCTGGTCCATGCCCCGGAGCTTGTGAGTCGTGCGATGGTCGAGGATGTCCTGCGCTACAAGCGGCTGGACGGCGTGGTTGAGGCGCTGCAGGCGCTTGCCGACGGCTGGTTCCCCGCCGGCGCGCAGCGCTATCTGCTGATGGATCGCCTGGCGGCACTCGCCACGCCGGCCCAGATCATCTGGGGCCGCGAGGACCGGATCCTACCGGCGGCGCATGGCGAGGCGCTGGCCGGCAAGCTACCGGTACACATCCTCGACAATGCCGGCCATCTGCCGCACATGGAAAAATCCGCGGAGGTGAACCGACTGATCGCCCATTTCGTACAGGGGTAGAACGCGCCACCAGGCGGGATGCCTTCACCGGAGCGGCGGCATGTTGGAACTCATCGCGATCGTCGGCGGCGTTGTCTTGTTATTCTACCTTCCCTACGAAGCCAACAAGGTGCGCAACGGCTGGGTGCGCAAGCGCTTCAAGGGCGCGCCCGAGGATTTCCCCGCCGCCTACGCCAAGGCGCTTAAGTCGTTCATGATCACCGGGATCGTCCTCGGTTGCGCCGGCCTGGTGCTGGCGCCGCTCACCCCGGAGGAGGGCGAGTGGGTCTTCAAGCTGCTGGGCGCCGCGATCTGGTTTGGGGTTGCCGCGGTCGCGTATCACCAGCGCCGCAAGTTCGCGCCGGCCCAGCCCGCGTAACCGCCGTTTCACCAATCCCGGCGATAGTGGCAAGAGCGGCCGGTTCGTATTAAAAGAGCGCCCGCGACAAACCGGCGCGGTCGATCGCTGTTCGAGCATCGCCGGTTGTTGCCCAGACATTGGACCGGGAGAAAAGCGGTGCGCGTCGCGACAGTCGAACGCAACACCAAGGAGACGCGGATCAAGGGCCGCGTCGATCTCGACGGCACCGGCGCGAGCGACATCGCGACCGGCATTGGCTTTCTCGACCACATGCTGGATCAGCTGGCCCGTCACAGCCTTATGGACATCGAGCTGAAGGCTAAGGGCGACCTGCACATTGATTACCACCACACGACCGAGGACACCGGCTACGTGATCGGCGGGGCGGTGGCAAAAGCCTTGGGCGATCGCGCCGGCATTCAGCGCTGGGGCAGCGCGATGATCCCGATGGATGAGACGCTGACCCGGGTCAGCCTCGACTGCTCAAACCGGCCCTACCTGGTGTGGAAGGTCAATTTGTCGAAGCCCAAACTCGGCGAGATGGATACCGAGCTGTTCAAGGAATGGTTCCAGGCGTTTGCGCAATCGGCCGGGGTAACGCTGCACGTCGAGAACCTTTATGGTGAGAACAATCACCATATCGTCGAATCGTGCTTCAAAGGGTTGGCGCGCGCCTTGCGTCAGGCGGTGGAGATCGATCCGCGCCGCGCCGGCACGGTGCCGTCGACCAAAGGGACGCTGAGCGCCTGAGGGGCATGTTCCTATGTTGACCGCGATCATCGATTACGGATCGGGCAATCTGCGCTCGGCGGCAAAGGCATTCGAGCGCGCCGCAGGGGAGTTCCGCGGCGACGAGCGGGTCGTCGTCACCAGCGATCCCGATGAGACGGTCCACGCCGACCGCATCGTGCTGCCCGGCCAGGGCGCCTTTGCCGATTGCCGGCGCGGGCTCGCCGCAGTGCCGGGGCTGGAGGCGGCGATCGACGAAGCGGTGATCGCGCGTGGCCGGCCGTTTTTCGGAATTTGCGTCGGCATGCAGCTGATGGCCGATCGCGGCCTCGAATTCGAGGTGGTCGACGGGCTTGGCTGGGTCGGCGGCGAAGTCGTCGCGATCGAGCCGGCCGACCCGTCGTTCAAGATCCCGCATATGGGCTGGAACGAGCTCGTCATGGAGCGGTCACATCCGGTCTTCGACGGCGTCGGTGACGGCACCCACACCTATTTCGTCCACAGCTTTCATCTCGCCGTTGCCGACCGGAGCGACCTCGTCGCGACCGCCGATTATGCCCAGGCGCTGACCGCAGCGGTCGGACGCGAGAACATGGTCGGCACGCAGTTCCACCCCGAGAAAAGTCAGGCGGCCGGCTTGCGTCTAATCGCGAACTTCCTCCGTTGGCGCCCCTAGCGGACTGACTGACATGAGCGACGTAAGGGTAAAGGCAAAGGTCACAATCGAGCGGTTGACCCAGTGCTCGGGCACCGATCTCGACGATCTCTGCGAGGCAACCGAGCAGGCCATCATCGAGGGTGGCGGATTCGGCTGGCTGAAGCCGCCGCCACGCCAGGTGCTCGAGAACTATTGGAAGGGCGTGCTTCTGATCCCCGATCGTCGGCTGGTCGTCGGCCGGCTCGATGGCACGATCGCCGGATCCGCGCAGCTTTCGAAGGCGCCGCGCAACAACGAGGCGCAGCGGTTCTCGGGCACGCTGACCAGCGCCTTTGTCGCGCCGTGGGCGCGCGGCCACGGCCTAGCGCGCGGTATCGTGCTCGAAATCGAGCGGCTGGCGCGCGAGGAGTTGGGCCTCGTGGTCCTCAACCTCGACCTGCGCGCCACGCAGCGTGCCGCGATTAGCCTATACGAAGGACTCAACTACATACGCTGGGGTACGCACCCCGACTATGCCTGGGTCGACGGCAAACCCGTGCCCGGCCACTATTACTACAAGCGGCTCGACGAGCAGGGCTCGTGATCCTGTTTCCGGCGATCGACTTGAAGGAAGGCTCATGCGTCCGCCTGGTACGCGGCGAGATGGCGAGCGCGACCGTGTTCAACACCGACCCGGCTGCGCAGGCGCGCGCCTTTGCCGCGCTCGGCTTTTCGTGGCTGCACGTCGTCGATCTCGACGGCGCCTTTGCCGGCGCGTCGGTCAATGGCGAGGCGGTGCGCGCGATCCGCAAATCCGTTCCCCAGATGAAGATCGAGCTGGGCGGCGGGATCCGCGACCGCGGCGCGATCGACGCCTGGCTTGATGTCGGCATCGACCGGGTCGTGCTCGGCACCGCGGCGCTGCGCGATCCATCGCTGGTGCGCATGGCCGCCAAGGACCACCCCAGCCGCATCGTCGTCGGTATCGACGGGCGCGACGGCAAGGTCGCGGTCGAGGGCTGGGCCGAGACGAGCGAGATCGGCGTTGTCGAGCTCGGCCGCCGTTTTGCTGGTGCCGGGGTCGCGGCGATCGTCGCGACCGACATTTCGCGCGACGGCGTGATGACCGGCGTCGACGCCGCCGCGATCGCCGCTTTTGCTCGCGAAGTCGACATCCCGGTGATCGCCTCGGGCGGCGTTGCCTCGCTCGACGACATTGCGGCACTGAAGGCGCGTGAAAAGGACGGCATCGCCGGCGCGATCATCGGTCGCGCGCTCTATGACGGCGGCATTGACGCGCGGAAAGCGCTGAGGATCGCCGCATGCTGAAGATGCGCGTTATCCCTTGCCTCGACGTCAAGGATGGCCGTGTCGTCAAGGGCGTCAACTTTGTCGATTTGACCGATGCCGGCGACCCGGTCGAGCAGGCCCAGATCTATGACCGCGAGGGCGCCGACGAGCTGTGCTTTCTCGACATCACCGCGAGCCACGAAAACCGCGACACAATCTATGACGTTGTGCGCCGCACCGCAGACCAATGCTTTATGCCGCTGACCGTTGGCGGCGGGGTGCGCACAGTGGATGACATCCGCCGGCTTCTGTTAGCCGGCACAGATAAAGTGTCGATCAACACCGCGGCGGTCGCCCGACCGGAATTCGTGCGCGAGGCCGCCCAGAAGTTCGGCAGCCAGTGCATCGTCTGCGCGATCGACGCCAAAGCGACCGGCCCCGGAAAGTGGGGCGTCTTCACCCATGGCGGGCGCAACCCGACCGGCCTAGACGCGGTCGAATGGGCGTGCCGTCTCGCCGATTACGGCGCCGGCGAGATCTTGCTGACCTCGATGGACCGCGACGGCACCAAATCGGGTTTCGACATTGCGCTGACCCGTGCGGTCGCCGACGCGGTGCGTGTGCCGGTCATCGCCTCGGGCGGAGTCGGCACATTGGATCATCTGGTCGAGGGCATTCGCGACGGCCATGCGACCGCGGTGCTCGCCGCCTCGATCTTCCATTTTGGTACGTTCCGCATCGGCGAGGCGAAAGCGTATCTCGCCGCCGCCGGTGTACCGGTGCGGCTGTGACCTTCAACGCGCTCGGCGAGGCGCTGGCGCGCTTGTGGGCGACGATCGAGGCGCGACGCGGCGCCAGCCCCGACACGTCGTATACGGCGAAGCTGTTCACCGCCGGCCCGGCCGAGGTCGCACGCAAGCTCGGCGAAGAGTCGCTGGAAGCGGTGATCGAGGCTGTGAAGGGCGATCGAGCCGCGCTCACCCGCGAAAGCGCCGATGTGATCTACCACCTGTTGGTGCTGTGGGCCGCCGCCGGGCTCTCCCCGGACGACATTGCCACCGAACTGACCCGGCGCGAGGGGACTTCGGGCATCGAGGAAAAAAAGAGCCGCGGCTAACCCAGCACCGACAGCGCGTGCTTGACGACCTTTTTGGTCAGAGTCGGGAAAGCGTAGTCCTTGAACTGTTCGGGCCGCGCCCAGACACCCTCCGGCGGCGAATCGGTCGTGGCGGCGAGGATTGTCAGAGCGAGCGGGAAATGGGTGAAGCCGTGATGCACGGTGCCGGGCAGCCTGGTCCACGTCGCCTTCACCGGAGCGTGGGTCAAGGCCTCGGCGTCATCCCATGGCGATTCGCGCCACGGCGTCGATGGCACCTCAATCATCCCGCCGAGCAGGCCTTTTTCCTCGCGACGGCGCAGCAGCACCGCGCCGTCCGGCCGGGTCAGCCAGAAGACGATCCCCCGCCGCACCGGGCGGTCGAGCTTCTCGGCGCGAGCCGGCAAGTCCTCGGCAAAGCCGCCGGCGCGCGCGGCACACGCATCGCGCCACGGACACAGCACGCAGCGCGGCCGACGCGGCGTACAGATTGTCGCGCCCAAATCCATCATCGCCTGGGCGAAATCACCGGCGCGTCGGTCCGGCACCAGCTCGCGCGCCAGCATGCGCAGCTTGGGCTTCGCCCCAGGCATCGCCTCGCGCATCGCGAAGAGCCGCGTCACCACCCGCTCGACATTGCCGTCGATCGCGGCTTCGCACTGGTCGAAGGCGATCGCGGCGATCGCCGCCGCAGTGTAGTCGCCGATCCCGGGCAAGGCCCTCTGCCCCGCGATATCATCGGGAAACCGCCCGCCATGGCGCTCCGCGACGACCTTGGCGCAAGCA
>DATHCK010000010.1:0-6095 GCA_035319545.1 Allostellaceae bacterium
CCGCCGCCAGCCGCCGGGCTCGACTTCCGCGATGTGAAGGGCCAGGAAAGCGCCAAGCGCGCGCTCGAGATCGCCGCGGCCGGCGGCCACAACCTCCTGATGCAAGGTCCACCGGGCGCCGGCAAGTCGATGCTCGCGGCGCGGCTTCCCGGCATCCTGCCGCCGTTGGAGCCGGCCGAGGCGCTCGAACTGGGGATGATCCAGTCCGCCGCGGGCGGCTTGCGCGGCGGCGCGCTGTTGCGCGAGCGGCCGTTTCGCGACCCTCACCACTCCGCCTCGCTGCCGGCGCTGGTCGGCGGCGGCATCCGCCCGCGCCCCGGCGAGATCAGTCTCGCGCATCAGGGGGTCCTGTTTCTCGACGAGCTGCCCGAGTTCAACCGCGCGGCGCTCGAAGCTCTGCGCCAGCCGCTCGAGACCGGGCGCATCAGCATCGCGCGCGCCCAGGGTCACGTGACCTTCCCGGCGCGCATCCAGCTGATCGCGGCGATGAACCCGTGCCGCTGCGGCTTCCTCGCCGAGCCGGGCCGCGCCTGTGGGCGCGCGCCGCGCTGCGCCGAGGAATACCAGTCGAAGCTGTCGGGGCCACTGTTGGACCGCATCGACCTGCATATCGATGTGCCGCCGGTCGCCGCGAGCGATCTGGCGCTGCCGCCGCCGGCCGAGACGAGCGCCGACATCGCCGGCCGCGTCCATGCCGCGCGCGCCCGCCAGACCCGACGCTACGAGAAGCTGCCGGCCGATCGCCGCGTCCGCACCAATGCCGAGGCCGACGGCGCGCTGCTCGATGAGATCGCCACCCCCGAGGAAGGCGGTCGCACGCTGCTGACCAGCGCCGCCGAGCGCCTCAAGCTTTCGGCGCGCGGCTATCACCGGGTGCTGCGCGTCGCGCGTACGCTGGCCGATCTCGACGGCGCCCCAATCGTCGCCCGGCGTCACGTCGCCGAGGCTTTGAGCTACCGGCGCGGGTTTGATATGAGCTGAGCCGGCCGAGCCGCGCATAGCCCTCCCGCCGGAAATCGCTTGCGGGAACCGGGGCGCTTGGTCGACGATTGCCGCCAGAGGGCCCATCACCGGCACATTTTTCCCAGAGGAACCAGGCATGACCGAGCCTTATCTGCGCAGCGGCATTTTCCTCGCGCCGTTCCACAACCACGACGAAAACCCGACCCTGTCGATGGAGCGGGACATGGAGCTGCTCGAGCATCTCGACCGGCTCAACTACCATGAGGCGTGGATCGGCGAGCATCATTCGGGCGGGTTCGAGCTTATCGCCTGCCCCGAGATGTTCATCGCCGCCGCGGCGCAGCGCACCCGGCACATCCGGCTCGGCACCGGGGTGGTGTCGCTGCCGTATCACAACCCGTTCATGCTCGCCGACCGCATGGTGCAGCTCGACCACATGACGCGCGGCCGCGCGATGTTTGGCGTCGGCCCGGGCGCGCTCGTCCACGACGCTCTGAAGATCGGCATCGATCCCGGTGACCAGCGGGTGATGATGGAAGAGTCGTTCGACGTCATCCTTCGGCTGATGCGCGGCGAGGAGGTCAACAAGAAGACCGACTGGTTCAACATCACCAACGCCAAGCTGCAGCTGCGCCCGTATACGCGGCCGACCATGGAGCTCGCGGTCGCCGCGGCGCGCTCGCCGTCGGGCTCGGTGCTCGCCGGCACGCACGGCGTCGGCATGCTGTCGATCGGTGGCACCGCACCGGCGCAGATGGAGCGCCACACCGCCAACTGGAACCTCTATGAGGAGACCGCGCGCGCCAACGGCCACACCCCGAACCGCAAGGATTGGCGCGTCGTCGGCTTCTTTCATATCGCCGAGACGCGCGAGCAGGCGCGCAAGAATGTCGAGTTCGGCGTCAAGGCCTTCGCGCAGTATTTCCATGATGTCGCGACCTTCCCGATCATCCCGGGTGACGTCACCGACCCGATCGAGTGGCTGATCGAGACCGGCACGGGCTGCATCGGCACGCCGGATGACGCGGTCGCCTATGTCGACCGGCTGATGAAGGGTTCGGGCGGGTTTGGCGTGCTGTGCGAGCTGGCGCAGAACTGGGCCGATTGGGAACAGACCAAGCGGCATTACGAGTTGATGGCGCGCTTCGTGCACCCCAAATTCCAGCAGAGCCGGGAGTTGCTGGTCGAAAGCTACGATTACGCTACTGATCATCACGTCGAGTTTGGCGGCCAGGCCGCGGCGGCGATCCAAAAGGCGATCGACCGGCACGCCGAGCGCGGCAGCAAAAAGGAGGCGGCCGAGTAGGAGGGCGCCGATGCAGAGCCAGAACCGCTTTTTCGACGATCTCGCGCGTGTCGCGAACGGCGCGATGGGCGCGCTGTCCGGTGTGCGCTCGGATATCGAGGCGCGGGTCCGCGACCAGCTCGAGCGGGTGCTCGCCGGGATGGATGTGGTCAGCCGCGAGGAGTTCGAGGCAGTGAAGGCGATGGCGGCAAAAGCCCGGGAGGAACAAGAGGAATTACTGCGCCGGGTGGCCGCGCTCGAATCGCAACTCGCCGAGAGGCAAAAGGTACCGGCGCGGCCGCGACAGCGGAAAGAAAAATCGACCTAGGTTTCGCGCTGGTTCTCGCGCAATGCGCTAGATGTTGTCTTGCAACTGTCATTCGGGTTTGGCAGCGTGACCTCGCCATCCCGGCTCGCGGGCCCAAACATCCGATTTTTTCGGTTGTCTTGGCCGCAAAGTTGCTAAAAGGGGGTGGGCGGCCGCGGCCGCCTGGCTCTTCGAGGAGCACGCACAATGACATCTCTTTCTTTTGAAGAGAGCCGGCCTCAAGCCGGTAATCCGATCGACCTGGTCGAGGAGATCGTCATTGCCAATGATTGGGCGCATGACCGTGCCGGCGAGGACGAGCTGATCGTCGAAATACCCGGCCGCTGGTGCGATTACCGGCTTTATTTCCTGTGGCAGGAAGAGCTGACCGCGCTGCATTTCTCGTGCGGCTTCGACATGAAGACGCCAAAGCGCCGCCGCGGTGTTCTGTACGAACTTTTGGCGCTGGCCAACGAGCGCCTGTGGCTTGGCCATTTCGATCTGGCGGCGGGCGACAGTTCGCCATCGTTCCGCTACGCCGTGCTGATGCGGGGCCTGTCGTCGGTGACGAGTGAGCAGATCGAGGATCTCGTCGATATCGCGGTGTCGGAATGCGAACGCTTCTATCCCGCGTTTCAGCTCGTCGTGTGGGGCGGCAAGCCGGCCGACGAGGCGATGGCCGCGGCGATGATCGACCCGATCGGCGAAGCCTGACCCGCCGGAGCATCCCCCAGTGAGCGCGGGTACGGTCGTCCTCGTCGGCTGCGGCCAGATGGGCTCGGCCATGCTGCGCGGCTGGCTCGCGAGCGGCGCGGCCGCGCGCTTTGTCGTCATCGAGCCGGCTCACGCGCCCGAAGCGCTGAACGCGGCGTCGCGGGTCTCCTCGCATCGCTCCGCCGCCGAGCTCGACGACGAGCTGGCGCCCGATGCGGTGGTGTTCGCGGTAAAGCCGCAGGGCATCAACGAGATCGTACCCGATTACCGCCGCTTCGCGCGGCCGGGCACGGTGTTCATGTCGATCGCGGCGGGGACGACGATCGCCGGTCTCGCAAAGCACCTCGGCGAGGCCGCGATCGTGCGGGTGATGCCGAACACCCCGGCCGCGATCGGTCGCGCGATCAGCGTCGCCTGCGCCAATCCGGGTGTTACCATAGCGCAGCGTGAGCTCTGCGACGCGCTGCTCGCGGCGATCGGCGAAAGCACCTGGGTCGCGGATGAGGGGCTGCTCGACGCGGTGACCGCGGTTTCGGGCAGCGGCCCGGCTTATGTCTTTCTGCTGATAGAGACACTGGCCGAAGCCGGTGTGAATTCGGGCCTGCCTGCCGAGCTCGCGGCGCGGCTGGCGCTGGCGACGGTAGCGGGCGCCGGCGAGTTGGCGCGGGTGTCGAAAGAGGCGCCGGCGCGGCTGCGCGAGAACGTCACAAGCCCCGGCGGGACGACCCGCGCCGCGCTTGACGTGCTAATGGCCGAGCACGGCCTCGCCGAGCTGATGGATCGCGCGGTGGCCGCCGCGACGCGGCGTTCGCGCGAGCTGGCGCGCTGAGGCGGCGGGCGATGGCGCAAAGCCAAGGCCGGCGCGCCGACACGGTTGATCCGGACCAAGTGATCGATGCGATGTCGGCGCTGGTCGAAGGGCGGGGCTGGCGCCGCGTGTCGCTCGCCGCGATCGCCGACGAGGCCGAGCTGCCGATCCTGCAGGTCTACCGCCTGTTTCCTTCGCGTACCGCGGTGCTGTGCGGGTTCATGCGCCGCGTCGACGAGGCCGCGCTTGCCGCGCCGCTCGACGCGGAGGCGGACGAACGGCCGCGGGACCGGCTGTTCGATCTCTTGATGCGGCGATTCGACGCACTTACGCCGCATCGCGGGTTTATCGCCGCGCTGCGCCGCGATCTGCCCAGCGATCCGCTGACCGCCGCGGCGCTCGCCGGCGCCGGGTTGTGCTCGATGCGGCTGATGCTCGACGCCGCCGGCATCACCTCGCACGGGATCGGCGGGGTGGTCGCCGTCAAGCTGACGGCGGCTTCCTACCTCGCTGCGGTGCACACCTGGTCGCGCGATGAGTCGCCCGACCTCGCGCCGACCATGGCGACGCTCGACCGGCGATTGCGGGGGATTGAACGCTGGCTCGTCCCGGCGCGGTCGCTCTCGCGGGATGCGGCAGAAGCAAGCGCGTAAAAGGCTTTTTTGTTGCACTGCAAAATAATAAGCCTTGACTACGATCCGCGCGGGTTCCATATAGGCGATTGTGCAGTGCACAAAACGCCATTCTCCCTGAACCGGAACCCGATCCATGCCCGATGCCCGCACCCCGTTTTTCGATTTCGACGTCACCAAGATGTTCGCGGACTTTCGCTTTCGTCCGTTTGATGTCGAGGCGGTCTGGGCGGCGCAGCGCCGCAACATCGAGGCGCTGAGCCAGGCCAACCAGCTCGCCGTCGAGGGCGTCCACGCGCTCGCCAAGCGTCAAATCGAGTTGACGCAGCAGACGCTCGAGGAGCTTTCGACCCATGTGCGCGAGATGGCGCAGCCGGCCTCAACCGAAGACCGCATCGCCAAACAGACCGAGTTCACCAAGAAGATGATCGACAAGGGCCTGACGCACGGCCGCGAGGTCGCCGCCCTGGCCGCCAAGACCGGCACCGAGGCGAGCGAAGTGCTGCAAAAGCGAACGGCCGAGACCCTCGACGAGATGCGCGCCTTCGCCTGCAAGTCAGCCGCCTAAGCGCCCATCACCGACACAAAGACCGCTCCCGCTTCCGCGAGGGCGGCCTTTTTGTTCACCGCCGGCGCGGCGTTATGATGACGCCATGACCATCCCCTACGGCACTTTTGCGCAAGTCGACATCCGGGTCGGCACGATTGTCGCCGCCGATCCGTTCCCCGAAGCACGCCGCCCGGCCTACAAGCTGACGGTCGATTTCGGGCCCGAGATCGGGGTAAAGCGCTCCTCGGCGCAGCTGACCGCCAATTACGCGCTCGAGGCGCTGGTCGGCCGGCAGGTCGCGGCGGTGGTCAATTTCGCGCCGCGCCAGATCGGGCCCTTCTTGTCGGAAGTGCTGGTGCTCGGGTTTCCCGATGTCGTGGGGGCTGTTGTCCTCGTCGCACCCGACAAGCCCGTCGCCAATGGCGGCAAGCTGTTCTGAACGTTTCCTATTTCGGCAAATGAACGCGGGCGCGCAAACCGCCATGCGGTGAGGTTTCCAGCCGCACGTCGCCGCCGTGGCTGCGCGCCACGTCGCGCGCAATGGTCAGCCCGAGACCGATGCCGCCGGTCGTCTGGTTGCGCGAGGTGTCGAGCCGGATGAACGGCTGAAACACGTGGTCGCGCTCGTCGGGCGGGATGCCTGGTCCGTCATCGTCGACAAGGATGTCGACGCCGTCCGTTGCCGGGTGGCTGGTCAGCCAGACATGCGTGCCGTAGCGCGCGCCGTTGGCGATTAGGTTGCCGAGACAGCGGCGCAGTGCGTTCGGGCGGACCGGGACGAGAAGCTCTTCCGGCTCGTCGAGCGATAGCGACGTTCCCTCGCGCGCCGCCGCCGC
>DATHCK010000011.1:0-17180 GCA_035319545.1 Allostellaceae bacterium
CGACCCCCTGGCCGGCGATGTCGAACGCCGTGCCGTGATCGGGCGAGGTACGGACAAACGGCAGCCCGAGGGTGACATTGACCGCCCCGTCGAAATCGAGCGTCTTGATCGGGATCAGCGCCTGATCGTGATACATGCAGAGCGCGGCATCATAGCCGCGCCTGGCCGCGTCGTGGAACAACGTGTCGGCGGCGAGCGGGCCCCTGGCGTCGATGCCGGCGGCGCGCAGGGCGGCGATCGCGGGCGCGACGATGTCAATATCCTCGCGGCCGAGCCCGCCCGCCTCGCCGGCGTGCGGGTTGAGCCCGGCGACGGCGATCACCGGCGCGGGAATTGCGAAGTCGCGGCGCAGCGCCGCATCGACGACCCGCCCGGCATGGACGATCGCCTCGCTCGACAGCGCCGCGATCGCGTCGCGCAGCGCGAGGTGGATTGTTACCGGCACGACGCGCAGTTCCGCACTCGCCAGCATCATCACCGCCGGCTCGCACGATCCGGCCAGCTCGGCGAGATATTCCGTATGACCGGGATGGCGAAAGCCGGCGCGATAGAGCTCATCTTTGTTGATCGGATTGGTGACCAGCGCCGCGGCATGGCCGGCGCGAACGTCGGCGACGGCGATGTCGATCGCGCGCAGCACGAGTTTCTGATCGGCGGGGTCGGGGTGACCGGGCCGTGCGGCGGGGCTGTCGCCGATCGGCAATACCGGAAGCGCGTCGGCAAAGGCGCCGAGCGCTTCCCCGCGATTGCCGATCACCTGAAGTTTCACATCCCAGCCCAGCTCATGCGCCAATCGCGCGAGCCGGTCCGGGGCATCGATCAGATAGAAGGGCGGAACGCTCTCGGCGCGGCGCAGCCATGCTTGCAGTGCGATTTCGCCGCCGATCCCGGCGGGCTCGCCCATGGTCAAGGCGAGCGGAGCGGGCATGCGGCTACACCCTCACATCGACATAGGCGGCGCGGCGCAAGTCACGGATATATTGGCGCGACACCGTGTCGAGTTTCTCGCGCAGCAGCGTGTCGAAGACCTCGTCGCGCGACGGCATCCCGCCGCCTTTATCCGCTTGTTGCGTCTGCTTGGAGCACAGCATGATGATGCCGATGCCGTTGCGCTGGAGGATCGGGTCCGATGCCTGGTTCGGCGAGAGCTTGTTCAAGATATCGCGCATCTGCGGCGGCATGCCGTTGGCGCTGACCGTGCCTTCGGTCGACATCTGCGGTGACTTTTCCTTGCCGTTCCGCAACATATCGGCGCAATTCTTCGAGGCTTGGCGCACCGCTATGGCTTGCGCGGCTGCGCTGCGCTTCATCGCGTCGGTCGCGTTGGGCGGCAGCGGAAAGATGACCTGGACCACATCATAGACCAAGCCGCCGGCGGCCTGGCCGCCGCCGGTGTCGCCGTTGCGGCGATCGAGCACCAGGAGCAGGTAATAGCCGCCGCCGCTGCGGATCGGTTGCGACAACTCGCCCGGCTTCATATTCGCGACGGCGGCGGCGAGGTCGGGGGAAAGCTGGTCCGAGCGCAACCAGCCCAGATCGCCGCCAACCGCTGCCGTCGCCGATTGCGAGTATTGCTGGGCGATCGCCGAAAAGCGCGCGCCCTGCTTCATCTGGTCGGTGAGCCTCGCGGCGAGGGCGCGAACATCCGCGTCCTGCGTGGGATTGTCGACGGCGAGAAAGATTTCCGCGATCCGGCTCTGTGGCTCGCCGGCGTGCTCCTTGATGCGTTTCAGCGCGGTATCGACCTCATCGTCGGAGATCTCGACAGTTTCCGCCGCCTTGCGCCGCACCAGCTTGGCCCAGACGATCGAGGCCTTGACCTGGCTGATCAGCGAGTTGCGATCGATCCCGTGCGACTTGAGAAAATCGTTGAGCTGGCCTGGCTGCATGTTGTTCTGCTTTTCGATCTTAGTCAGCGCGCCGTTGATCTCGTCGTCGGTCGCGACGACGTTTTGCTTCTTGGCTTCCTGCAGCTCCAGGCGCTCGTCGACCAGCGAGCGGAGCACTTCAGTCTCGATTCTTTTGCGCGCGTCGGGCGAATCGGGAATGTTGGACGAGAGCAGCACCATCCGGACGCGCGACACAAGATCGAAGACCGAGATGACCTCGTCGTTGACGACCGCCGCGATGCGCATCTCGGGTCCGCCCGACGGTGGTGGGGCGGGCGCCGGTTCGCCAGCGGGCGATTGCACGCCGGTACGGTGCGCCGAGAACGCCGTCGGCACGGCCATGCCCAATATGGCGACTATCACGAGCAGCGCGCCCGAATAACGCAATGCCGGCATCGCCCACATCCGTGCTGCCCGAAAATCAAGCATAGTCTACACGCGGCCGAATGGTCTGTCGCCGCGTCGTTTTGCTCGGGGAGCCAAGATCAAGTTCAGCTTCCCGAGGCCTGGAACACATTGCCGCCGATCTCGCCGATATTCTTGAACAAGATGCTGACTAGTATCGAGTAGCCGGGCCTTACGTCGCCATTACGGATGCCTGACTGGGACAAAGTGGTGATGAAGCCCATGCACTCGTCTTGGTACAAGGCGGAGAGGCTGGCTTGGAGGCTGGCGCTGCTCGATTGCGGCGTCGCGACGCCGTTCACGAGATTGGTGGAATTGGTAAGGTTCAGCGTCTCGAGGCCGACTAGCGACCAATATTGCGACAGCTTGAGCGTGGCGTTCATATTGAGCTGCTCGCGCCTGCCGTAAAGGATGGTCTGGCCGCTGCCCGGTATGGTGATGACCTGGCTCGGTTGCTCGGCGGGGATCAGCAGATAATTCGCCCCCACGCGAAAGGCCCCGGGGCCGGCCGAAAAGCCGACTTCCTGGAGCCGGTTGGCCAGCGTGTCCTTGTCGAGGCGGAAGCGATAGATCAGATCGAGATAGCTGTTCGGCGACAGGGTGACGCGCCCAACGACGTCCGACAGGTGGTCTTCGGCGCCGCTGCCGGGCGGCAGGAAGGGGTTCGTCTCAGCGCGATAGCTTTGGCCCATCAGCATGCGATAACTGCCGCCATTGCTGGTATAAGCGCCGAAGTTGACCCCGTAATCAACGCGCTGGCCGGTGTCGAGAATGTCGTAACCCTGCAGCCGATCGGCGCGGAACAGATCTGAATCGCGGAACTCGTAACCGAGGCTGTCCTCGTCGGGGATGATGTACCGGTTGCCGCTGTTCGGTCCGGCAAACGTCGCGACTTCTGGTTGCACCAGCAAGGTGTAATCGGTGCTGCGATGGACCAGTGGGTAGTCCCAGGTCAGCCCGACCTGCGGGAAAGCGCGCGCGGCGAAAAAGTCGGACGGAGCCTGCACGAGCGGCGCCTTGCCATTTTGCGAGAAATAAACACTCGGTAGATCGGGGTTCGAGAGATTGCTAAGCGAATCGACCGAATACGCGTCGCCGCGGACGCTGAACTGGAATTTATACTCGCCGCCGATCCCGTCGTAGAAGATCCGGTCCCACTCGCCGCCCAGCGACAAGCGGCGCGTGTTCGTGCCGACCTCGCGAACGATGTCGAGCAGGTTCGCGTTAAGCTTGGCGTTGCCGCCGATCAAATCGGGCTGGAAAATCCAATTGCGGTTGATGACCGGAAGGACGATCGGCTGCGTCGAATCGCCGAGACCGGGAGTGAGCGGCTCAAACATATAGGCGTTGACGTCGAGCGAGCCGTTTTCGGGGAAGCCTTCGAGATAGGCCCGGGTGACCTCGGTGCCCATCAGCGGCTGCGTGAAGCTGAATCGCTGCAAATAGGTCTGATCCGAGACGCGCTGCACCTGGAAGCCAGTGCGGTAGGTGTCGTCGAGGTCGAAATCGCCAAAGGCGTTGACGTGCCATCGCACCGCGCCGGGGATGGCGTTCGGATCGTTGACGCCGGCGATCGAGGTGCCAACGTTGCTGTAATTGATGCTCGACAGGTCCTCCAGGTAGCCGTTCGAGAAGCGCTGGCGGTAATCCGCGGCGACCACCGTGCCGGCTTCGGTGGTGAACCGTGGGATCAGCGTCACATCGGCGCTCGGCCCCAGCGTCATGTAATACGGCGTCGCGATGTGGAAGCCGAGCTGGCTCGACCCGCCGAATGTCGGCATCAGAAAGCCGTCGGCGCGCTTCACCGACGGATCCGGGGTCGACATATAGGGGGTGTAGAACACCGGGATGCCGTCGAGCTCCATCGTCGCGTCACGAAATTCAAGGCGTTGGAGCTCTTTGTCATCGCTCATCTCGCGCGCCTTCAGTTGCCAGGCCGGCGGCGCGGTCGGGTCGTCCTTGCACAGGTCGCACGGGGAATAGACGGCGCGACGCAAATCGGTGTGGTTGCCGTTGGTCCGTCGGGCCGCGTTGGCGGCAAGGCGGGAACGATCGGCCATCAGCATTCGCACATCGTTGGCGAATACGTCATTCATGCCGCTGCGCAGCTCCATGAAGTCGGAAAACAACACCGTCCCGTCGGGCGTCATCAGGCTGACATGCCCGGAAGCGGTCACCGTGTCGCTGCGCTGGTTGTAGGTCACCACGTCGGCCAGTAAGATCTGCAAGCCCTGGGCGATCTCGACGTGGCCCTTGGCGATCGTCAACGCGAGCTGATCGTCGTATTGCACCTCGTCGGCCTGAAAAGTTATCGGTGCATTCTTCGTGGTGTTGTCGACGCCCAAGCTCTCGGCCGCGGCCGTGTTGCACCACCACCCGAACAGCGCAATAGCGGCAAGACGGATCGTGCGTCTTGCCTTGTGCGTGCGTCCGAGTCGGGGGGAGCGGCTCATCGGGCGTCTGTCGGTTCCGGCAATCCGTCTCTGATACCGTTGTTGCGATTAGCTATTTTCCAGCAGCAATATCGTCTGTCGTCGTCCGCGTCACCCGTCTTCGAGGTGTAGCAGCATAGAAACGCCGAAAATCATGCTGATTCCGGTCGGCGTCCACGCCGCGAGCAGTACCGGCAATTTCGCTGAGAGGCCCAGCGCGAACACGATGTTGGAGACGAAATAGAGCGAGAAGCCGGCGGCCACGCCACCGACGATCATCAACGTCGCGCCGCCGCGACGCTGCATTCTGAGGCTGAAGGTTGCCGCCACGAGGACCATCGCGCAAAACAGAAACGGGCGCGCTAGCAGGATGTTGAACTGCAGCCGGTGGCGCTGCGCCGAAAATCCGGATTGTTCGAGCAGCGAAATAAAACCGGGCAGCGTCCAGAACGACATCGTATCCGGCGAAGCGAGACTTTCTTCGATCCGGTGGGCGGTGAACTTGGTCGGCAGCCGGAGCTCCGGCACCGGCTCGAACTGGTCGCTCTTTTCCCAGCGCCGGCCGTTCTCGACAATCCAATAGCCGTCGTCGAGTTCTGCTTTCTCGGCTTCGACGCGCGACAGGTACTGGTGGCGTATGTCGAAGAAGATCAGCGTCACCTGCCCGAGCAGCAACTCGGGGGCAACCATCTTGTCGCCATGGATCACCACCTGGCCGCCGCTCGGATCGCTCTGCCGTAGCCATAGGCCGGAATTCGACAGGCTCAAATCGTCGGACGACTGCTTCAAATAACGGGCATCGAGTTGCTCGTAGGTCGCCTCCATCTGCGAGGCGGCGGGATTGAACACCGTGACGGCAATAATCCCGGTGACGAGGGCGACGAGCACCGCCGGGGTCAGGAACTGCCAGACCGATACACCGGCAGCGCGCGCGACAACCAGCTCGTTGTTCCGGGTCAACCGCCAGAACGAAAGCATGGTCCCGAACAGCACGGCGAACGGCATCACCTCTTGCGCCGTATGCGGCAGCTTCAATGCCGCCATCTCAAGCAAAACCCCGAGCGTAACCCCGGTTTTGATCGACCCGCGCCGCAGCAGCTCAATATAATCGATCAAAAAGCTGATGCTGAGCATCGCGCCGTAGACGCTGCAGAACCACACGAAGAATTGGCGTGCAATATAACTGGAGAGGGTCTTGGCGAGCAGCACCGGCCCCTGCCTTCTGTTCCCGACGCGTCTTTAGCGCGTCGCCAGCGCTGGAAACGACGGCCGTCGAAAATTGAACCTTATGCCACGGTGCAGCAGGATTCCAAGACCGACGGCAAACGGCAGCAGGTCGACGACATAGCTGATCACAATGGCGGCGGTGAAACGGCCTTCCAGGTTCTTGATCGCCAGATCGATCGCCTGGAAAGCGAGGGCGCAGGCAATCGCCGCCAGTACCCGTTTCAGCTGGCCGCGACGGTTGAATTCGCCCGGCAACAGGCAGGCCAGCGGAATCAGCGCGAAGCTGAAGGCAGTCAACGGTATCGTCAGGCGCTCGTTGCCTTCGATCAGATAGACGTCGCGGGTTCCTGGGTCGAGCCCTTCGGAGGGAAACAACAGCTCGCCCAGGTAGCGCTCCTGGGCTTCGCGGGCGCGTGCCTCGGGCGCTTCGCGCATCATGTCGAGGTCGAGGACATAGCGCTCAAACGTCAGCACCGAGAGCTTCCCGGTGTCGCGGTCGTACTGCTGACGATCGCCATTGACCATGATGATGCGCGAACCGCCACCGGTATCGGCGAACGCGCCGCGTTCAGCGAGGAGTGTCACCGGGTGCTTCGGATCGCGCTCGTCGTCGATCATCAGGCCGATCACCTCGCCCCGGTCATTGCGGCCGCCGATATAGATCGTCAGTTTGTCGGAAATGGTGGTGAACGACCCTTCCTGGAGCAGGCTGGAGACAAAGCGGTTACGGATTTCGAATTGGAGATCCTTGAACTCGCGATTCGATGCAGGCAATAGCCAGATCGACAAGACCATCAGGATGACCCAGGACGTTGCCGCCAGTTCGAGTACGGGCTTCGCCAGGCTGAACGGGCTCATCCCGGCGGCGCGCATCACCACCAACTCGCTCTCGGTGATCAGCCGGTTGAAGACAAACAGGACCGCGATGAAGGTGCCGATCGGGATCACGATGTCGAGAAACCGCGGCACGATCAGGATCGCCAAATAGAGGAAGACCTCCGCCGACAGGCCGCGGTTGACGATCAGATCAACAAGCTTCAGGGACTGGGCGAGCCAGACCGCCGCGGTGAGCGCCGCTGTCACGAACAGCATCACGCTGAGGCATTGCCGCAGAATGTAGCGGTTCAGCGCGCTGATGTGTTGGCTCAACCCCGGTGACAATGGTGATGACAGAATAACGCGTCCCCTTGCGGCGCCTCCAGCACTCGCGCAGACCATAGGGGCTTACCCCGTCGGGTGGGAAGTCTCCTGAACATCACGATTTCGGCGCGATCCCCAAGGCCCCACGCGGTGCAGTTGACTCGCGGCCGGGCTGCCGCTATCGCGCAGGGGAGGGCTTTCCCAGAAGCGAGGCGCGCGATGAAGATTACATTTGCCGAGTTCGAGCCGCCGCGCGCCGGTGCCGTCGTGGTCGGCGTGTGGGACGACGGTGAGTTGACGCCACCCGCGCGCCAGCTCGACGAGGCGAGCGGCGGCGCGATCACCCGCGCGCTCGCCGCGTCGCCGCGCTTCCGCGGCAAGAAGAGCGAGCTTGTGCCAATCGTCGCGCCCGCAAACCTGGCGGTGAACCGCATCGTGCTCGCCGGGCTCGGCAAGCCCGATGTGGTCGATGCGCGCGGCCTCGAGGAACTCGGTGGGACGTTGTTCGCGCATTTGAACGGCGCCGGCGCCACCGAGGCGACCCTCGCTATCGATATCGGCGATGCCGGCGGATCGGCGCCGGGAGCGGCTGCTGCGCATCTCGCCTTCGGTGCCGCGCTACGCGCCTACCGTTTCGACAAATACCGCACGACCGAGAAGCCCGAACGCAAGCCGACGCTCGCTACGCTCAACGTCGCCGGCTCAAACCCCGCCGCGGCGCGCAAGGCGTATAAGATTTTCTCAGCGGCGGTCGAAGCGGTGGCATTTACCCGCGACCTCGTCTCCGAGCCGGCCAATGTCATCTACCCCGAGACATTGGCCGAGCAGGCGGCGGGCCTCTCATCGCTCGGGCTCGATGTCGAAATCCTCGATGCGGAGCGCATGCGCGCGCTCGGCATGGGGGCGTTACTCGGCGTGGCGCAGGGCAGCGTCCGTCCGCCGAGGCTTGTCGTGATGCGCTGGAACGGTGGCGAGGACGGTGCGGCACCGCTCGCTTTTATCGGCAAGGGTGTCACGTTCGACACCGGCGGCATCTCGATCAAGCCGGCCGCCGGGATGGGCGAGATGAAATGGGACATGGCCGGTGCCGGCGTCGTGATCGGGCTGATGCGCCTGCTCGCGGCGCGCTCGGCCAAGGTGAACGCGGTGGGTGTGGTCGGTCTTGTCGAGAATATGCCGTCGGGCTCGGCGCAGCGGCCGGGCGACATCGTGACCTCGATGTCCGGCCAGACGATCGAGGTGCTCAACACCGACGCCGAAGGCCGGCTCGTCCTCGCCGACGCGCTCTGGTACTGCCAGGATCGCTTCAAGCCGGCGCTGATGATTGACCTCGCGACCCTGACCGGCGCGGTCGTTGTCGCGCTCGGCCATGACCATGCGGGCCTCTTCGCCAATGACGATGCGCTGGCCGACAGGCTGATCGCCGCCGGCAAGGCGGTCGGCGAGAAATTATGGCGCCTGCCGCTCGACACAGCCTACGACAAGCAAATCGACAGCGACGCCGCCGACGTCAAGAACATCGCCGGCGACCGCGCCGCGGGCAGCATCATCGGCGCGCAGTTCGTCCAGCGCTTTGTCAACAAGGTGCCGTGGGCGCATCTCGACATTGCCGGGGTCGCCTGGTCGAAAAAGGACGCCCCGACCGTGCCGAAGGGCGCGACCGCCTTCGGCGTGCGACTACTCGACCGTTTTGTCGCCGACAATTACGAAAAGGGGTGAGCGTGGCGGAAGTCGGCTTCTACCACCTGCTGTCGACGCCGCTTGAGCGCGCCTTGCCACGACTGTTGGAGCGTGCGGTCGGGCAGGGGTATCGCGTCGTGATCCAGGCCGGCTCACCGGAGCGGGTCGAGCATCTGAACGCGCTGCTATGGACTTATGACGAGGCCGGGTTTTTGCCGCATGGCTCGGCCCGCGATGGCAACGCCGCGGCGCAGCCGATCTGGCTGACCCATCAGACGGAAAACCCGAACGGCGCGAAGATCCTGTTCCTGGTCGACGGGGTCGAGGCCGATGGTCTCGACGGGTTTGCCCGCTGCATCGACATGTTCGACGGCAACGACCCCGATGCCGTTGTCTCTGCGCGCAAACGCTGGCGTACGGTGAGCGCTGCGGGCCACACGCTCACTTACTGGCAGCAGACCGAAACAGGATGGGAGAAAAAGGCTTAGCGACCGCGCGATTTTGCCCTTTATCCCCTGACCGGCGGCACACCCGGGGGCGGCGGAACGGGGACCGGAACGCCAGGGACGGTGCACCGCCCCGCATAGATCATATCGCCGCCATTACCGAATTGCGGGCCAGCCGCAGTTCCCGACTCGGGTACAAAGCGGCGCGTGTCGACGATGTAGCCGTCAGCGCACATCGCATGCGCCTGCAGCGCCGCGGCCAGCCAGCCTCGGCGGATGCGCTCGGCCTCGCCATCGTCGTTTTCTGTCATCACCGTGCTGGTGCGCGCGCTGTAGAGGAACGAGGTTGGGCTTGTCGCGGTGAAGCCTTCGTGCCGATCGCTGCCGACGCACCCGGTCAAAGCGAGCGCGCCCAACGAGGTCAGACAAAGAACCGGAAGCACGCGCATCGCCGGGCTCTCCACGCAACTTGACCGACATCTAATCCTCGATTCCGCGCCGAAGGGCAAGCGGCGGCGATGACGCGAGCCACGTTGCGGCGCTATAACGCCGCGCCTCGCACCGTGGAGCCGGATGATCCATGACCGCACGACAGCGAACGAGCCGCATTTTGCGCGTGTGCGCCGCAGCGCTCGCAGGTTTTGTCTCACTCGCCGCGGCGGCGCAGGACGACACAAAGTCGTCGGCCGCGGCGTCGCGCGAACCGGCGCCCGAGCCGTCGCTGGCGCTGCCGGCGCATGTCGAGACGCACCATACAATCCAGCTCGGACAAAAGAGTCTCGATTACAAGGCGATCGCCGAAACCATCCCGCTCACCAACGCCAAAGGCGAGAAGACGGCTTCGGTCTTCACCATCGCCTACATCGCCGACCCGAAGCCCGGGCAGGTGCGGCCCGTCGTCTTTTTGTTCAACGGCGGGCCCGGCGCCGCCGCGGTTTTCCTGCATCTCGGCGCGGTGGGGCCGCGCATCATGGCGTCGCCGTCGACCGGGGCGGTACCGAACCCGCCGGTGCAGATCATCGACAACCCGTCGACTTGGCTAGCCTTCGCCGACCTTGTCTTTGTCGATCCCGTTGGCACCGGCTTCAGCCGCAGCGAAGGCAAAGACGAAAACCCGAGCAAGCAATTTTGGAACGTGAGGGGCGATATCGAGTCGCTCGATTCGGTTGTGCGTCTTTGGCTCACCAGGCACGAGCGCTGGGCGAGCCCACTCTATCTGGCCGGCGAGAGTTATGGTGGGTTCCGCGTCGCAGCGATGGCGAAAAGCCTCGAACGCGACGAGGGTATCACCCCCAACGGCCTCATCATGATCTCGCCTGCGCTCGACTGGTCGATGCTCAACCCGGGCCCGGGCGATCTGATGGCGGCGGCGGTCGAGCTGCCGACGTACGCCGCGTCGAATGCGGCGCTCAATGGCGACACGAAATTCGATACGGCCCTGGTCGAGAAATTCGCGCTGAGCGATTTCCTCACTGGGTACGCGGCGTTGCCGGGCGTGCCGCCGCCGGGCGACCCGTTCATCGCCAAGGTCGCGTCGTTCATCGGCCTGCCCGAAGACATCGTGCGGCGCGAGCGCGGCTGGGTCGGCAAGGAGGTGTTCGCGCACGAGCTCAGGCGCAAGCAAGACCAGGTGCTGAGCTACTACGACGCGACGATCACCCGCGCGGCGCCCAACAATCCCTGGGACCAGGCGGCCGGCGATCCGATCCTTGATAACGCGATCGCCGCTTTCACCGCCGCGTTCAACGCCTATGCCCCGGACGGCCTCGGTTACAAGACCCAGCTGCAATACCGGGTGCTGCCGATGACCATCGTTCACCAATGGAACTTTGATGGGACGCGTGACGGGCAGGACGGACTTGGCTTTGCGCTTTCCGGGCTGCAGACGGCGTTGCTCGACCATCCGGCGACCAAGGTGCTGATCGTCAACGGCCGTTACGATCTGGTGACACCGTATTTTGCTTCTCGTTGGTTGGTCAATCAGCTCAACATCCCGGAAGCGACGCGCAAGGCGATCACCGTCAAGGTCTATGAGGGCGGGCACATGATGTATATGCGCCCGGAGTCGCGTGCCGCGCTCGCGGCCGACGCCGCTACCCTGATAGCCGCGCCGTAGCGGGTCGAAATCATCGCCGCCTGCGGGAACGCGCAGGGAGAGTAGGCCTGACATTCGCCAACATTCCATCGAGCGCGGCATCGAGCGCGTCGGCAGCCTCCGGGCCGGTTTCGAGACGGCGCAGCGCGAGCGCCGCAGCCTCGATCGTCGACAGCGCCTCGCGCCGCGGCTCGCGCCTCAGCCGCCCGAGCCGCGCCGGGTGTGGCGGGTCGAGGACGATGCGATGCAGCTTTAGGAGCCACGGGTTGCGCCACCACAGCGTCTTCGCCTGGCTCCAGGTGCCGTCGAGCAGCACAATGCCCTTGAGCCCGCCAAGGATCGTGGTTGGATTGGCGAGCGGTTCCCCTCGTCGATCGACCAGCATAAATTCGCGGCTCTCGTCCGCCGGCGCGCGCGCCGCGCCGAGATGCAATACCGCCCAGCGCCGCGGCTCGGCCGCCTCGCCGACCAGCCGAGACAAACCGGGCCACGACAGTCCGATCGCCAATTTCGCGTGACGCAAGGTCGCGGTGATGAGCGGCGCTGTCGACAGCGCCTCGCGTCGCTCCTGCGGGTGCTGCAGGATCAGCACGAAGATGCGGTTGTCGATCGGCTCCGTCATGTCGAAGGACTATATCCGCTGTCATTGCGAGCTTAGCGAAGCAATCTTCCGTCGAGCGCCAAGGCGGATGGAGATCGCCGCGAAGCGCTTTTGCGCGCCTCGCAATGACGAGTTGGAGACGATATTCTCAACGCGACAATGCGTCCCGGGACCCGTCAACTGCTGATCTCGCTGATCGTCGCCTGCGCGATGTTCATGCAGAACATGGATTCGACGGTGATCGCGACGGCGCTTCCGGTCATCGCGCGCTCGCTCGACGAAAGTCCATTGAGGCTCAATGTCGCGATCACCTGTTACCTGTTGAGCCTCGCCGTCTTCGTGCCGATCAGCGGCTGGACCGCCGACCGGCTCGGCGCACGCCGGGTGTTCAGCGCGGCGATCATCGTGTTCGTGCTGGGTTCGATCGGCTGCGGTCTTTCCAATTCGCTGCCGATGCTCGTCGTCTCGCGCATCGTGCAGGGGATGGGCGGCGCGATGATGGTGCCGGTTGGGCGGTTGGTGCTGTTGAAGACGGTGCCGCGCTCCGAGCTGGTGCGGGCGATGTCCTATGTCAGCCTGCCGGCGATGCTAGGTCCGGTGACGGGGCCGCCGCTCGGCGGCTTTATCGTCACTTACGGGTCATGGCGGTGGATCTTCTTCATTAACATCCCGATCGGCATCCTGGGACTGGTGCTGATCAATCTCTTTATCGAGGATTTCCGCGAGACCGGCGCGCGTCCCTTCGACATTCGCGGCTTTGTGCTGACCGGGATCGGCCTGGCCAGCCTCGCGTTCGGCTTCGAGACCATCGGCCGTGGCGCGGTGCCGGCGACGCTGACGCTCAGCCTCCTTGTCGCCGGCGCGATCTGCGCCGTTTTCTACGTCCGCCATGCGCATCGCGCCGAGCATCCGGTGATCGATCTTGCGCTCTTGCGGATTCCGACCTACGCCGCGGCGACCGCCGGCGGCTTCCTCTTCCGCATGGGGATGGGCGCGCTGCCGTTTCTGTTGCCGATGATGCTGCAGGTCGGCTTTGGCTTGTCGGCGCTCAACTCGGGGCTCTTGACCTTCGCCAGCGCCGCCGGAGCGATGACGATGAAGGTCGGGGTGCAGACGATCATCCGCACCTTCGGCTTTCGCAACGTGATGGTCGGCAATGCGGTAATTAGCGCCGCGTTTCTCGGCTCGTACGCACTATTTCAGCCATCGACGCCGCATGTCGTGATTTTTGTGGCATTGCTCGCCGGCGGGTTTTTCCGCTCGCTGCAAATGACCAGCATCAATTCGCTAGGCTATGCCGACGTGCCGCCGGCGATGCTGAGCCGCGCCACCAGCCTCACCAGCATGTGCCAGCAATTGTCGCAGGCGGTGGGGGTTGGGACGGGCGCGCTGCTGCTATTCATCTTTATCGCGATGCGCGGCGAGCACCACCCGACGCCGCTCGATTTTTCGCTGGCCTTTGTGGCTGTCGCCTGCATCGGCTTGCTGTCGGTGCCATTTTTCCTCAAGATGTCGCCCGATGCCGGGGCCGAAGTGAGCGGCCGCGGCAAGCTCGCCAGCTCGTGAGGCTTTTCGCCTGGAACATCCGCCAGGGCGGCGGCTCGCGTCTGCCGGCGATCGGCGAAGCGATTCAGCGGCACGACGCCGACGTGCTGGTGCTGTCGGAATATCGCGGCGGCGACGCGGCGCTGCGCCTCACCGAGGCGCTGTCGCGTATCGGCTATCCGCACATGACTGCGCTTCGCCCGCCACCAGGGAAGACTGGAGTATTGGTGGCGTCGCGTCGCCGCTTTCGCGCGCATGCGGCGCTCGATCCAGCGCTGCCTGAACCCTATCGGCTCGTGCATGTCGAGATCGGCAAGCTGTCGCTGTGCGGGGTCTATATGCCGAACCTGCTGGCGAAGGTGCCGTATTGGGAAGCGGTGGTGGCGGGCCTAGCGGCGCGTATCCACAGCGATGCGCTGGCGATCGGCGACTTCAACACCTGCCGCGCCTATGTCGACGAGCCGGGTGCGATCGACAAATGCGCCCATTTCATGGATCGGGTCGCGGAGCTCGGCTTCTGTGACCTATGGCGCCAGCGTTACCCGGAAGGGCGCGAGTTCTCGTGGTACAGCCATCGCGGCAACGGGTTCCGGATCGACCATGCGTTCCTGTCGCCGGCTTTGGCGAGACGGGCAGGGGCGATTCGCTATTCGCATGACGAGCGGCTGAGCGGCCTGTCCGACCACTCGCCGCTGATCCTGGATTTGCCTGGTTAGGCTTCGCCCTGCTGCTTGTTCAGGACCTCGGGTGGGATGTCCTGGCGCCAGTTGCGCCCGGTGTCCCAGCCCCAGGAGCGGATCGCATTGCGTTCCTTGATCATCACCTCGATCTCGGTGTTGATCTCGGCCATTGGGCGCACGCCATTGGCCTTTTCCAGATAGAGCTGATAGAGCCGGTCCCAGATCACGGTGAGCCGCTCGCTCTGCTCTGGGGTGAACGGGGGAAAAAAGGGCTCGGCCATTTCGACTCCGTCGCTTTGCCGTGGCGAAGGTAGGCCGCAGACTAGCGGGCGAGTGTTAGCAGGCCCTTAAGAACACGGCATTATTCGCCATCCGCGGCGATCGTCTCGCGGGCCGCGCCGAGCTGGCGCCGGATGAGGCGAGCATAAAGCCCGTTGCGCGCAACGAGTTCGGCGTGGCTGCCGGTCTCGACGACGTGACCGCGATCGAGCACGACAAGGAAATCGGCGTTGCGCACGGTCGAGAGCCGGTGGGCGATGACGATCGTCGTCCGCTCGCGCATCAGCGCGTCCAGCGCGGTGCGAACCTGCGCCTCGCTGACCGCGTCGAGATGCGAGGTCGCCTCGTCGAGCACCAGCGTCGGCGCGTTCTTCAAGAAGGCGCGGGCGATCGCGACGCGCTGGCGCTGGCCGCCCGACAATTGCACGCCGCGCTCGCCGACCGGGGTGTCGAGCCCTTCCGGCAGCGATATGATGAATTCGGCGAGTGCTGCCTGGTCGAGCGCCGCATAGATCGCCTTTTCGTCGGCCTCGGGGCGGGCGAGTGCGACGTTGGCGCGCAGCGTGTCGTTGAAGAGATAGGTGTCTTGCGACACCAGCGACACCCGGCCACGCAGATGGTCGAGCACGAAGTCCTTGAGATCGACACCGTCGATCAGGATGCGCCCGGCGCTCGGGTCCCAGAAGCGCAGCAACAGGTTCGCGAGCGTCGTCTTGCCGGCGCCAGACGGGCCGACGATCGCAACCGTCGCGCCGGCGGGGATGTCGACCGACACATCCTCCAGTGCCGGACGCCGTGCGCCGGGATAGGCGAAGCTCGCACCCTCGAAACGGATCGCCGAGCCACCGACCGGCGCCGGCGGTGTCGCCGTGCCGTCGACCACGGACGGCTCCTCGTGATGCACGGTAAAGAGCCGCCGGGTCGAGGCGATCGTGTCGGCGAGCTGGCGGCTGACCTGCGCAATCTCGGAAATCGGCAGGAAGGACGACAGGGACAGTAGGATCAAGAGCGGCAGCGTCGTCGCGGCGAGCTGGCCGGCGGCGACGAGAAACGCGCCGATCACCGCGACCGACAGACCGCCGAGCCCGGTGCAGATTTCGAGCTGCGCGGTCTGCACCGACAGATCAGCGAGCAGTTGCCGGCGGACTGTCTGATAGTCCGCTACCGCTGCCATGAAACCGTCGCGGCGCCTTCCAACCGCCTGGAACGCGACGAGGTCCGGCAGCCCCTGGATGGTTTCGGTGACGTAGCCCGAGAGCAGCCCGAGCCGGTCGCGCGCCAGCGCGCCGAGCCGATCGATCTTGGCGCGCATCACCCAGGGCGCCAGCGCCGCATAGAGGATGAAGGGCAGGATCGCCAGCGCGATCGGCCAAGCGACGAACGCCAAGGTCAACAGCACCGTCGACGGCACGAGGATCGCCACCAGCGCCGGGGCGACGGTATGCGCGAAGAAATATTCGATGGTCTCGATGTCCTGCGCGGCAAGGGCGATCAAATCGCCCGAGCGGCGGCGCACCAGATAGGCCGGTGCCAGCGAATCGAGCTTGCTGAAAAGATCGATCCGCATCTCGGCCAGAAGTCGATAGGCGATGTCGTGCGCCAGATAGGATTCGAGCCAGTGCAGGATGCCGGCCATCGGCGCCAGCAGCGCGAGCAGGATCAGGAGGTAGCCGTACCCGCCGCCGGTCTTGACCGCCGCCACCGCCAGCGCACCGACAATCCCGACGCCGATAAACGCCGCGACGCGGGTGATCCCAGCGCTGACGACGATCGCGAACTTGTCGCGCCACGGCCGGATGATCTCGGTCAGCGTTGCCAGGGTCGCGAACCAGCCGACCTGCGCCGCAGCCTCGGCCATCGCGGCGGTCGCGGTGTCGCCGAAATCGGTGGTCTCGGCGGTGCCGGCGGCATCCGTTCGCGGCGCGTCGTCGAGCACGTCGAAATCGCCGACGCGCTCCTCGGCCTGGGCGCCCATCAGCCTGCGGTAGGGGCCGTCGCGGTGGATCAGATCCGCGTGGCGGCCTTCCTCGACGATGCGGCCGTGGTCGAGGACCAGAATGCGGTCGGCGCCGATAACGCTCGACAGGCGGTGCGCGAGGATCAGGGTCGTGCGGCCGCGCGACAGACGGTCGATCGCCTCCTGGATCACCGCTTCATTCTCGGCGTCGACCGAAGACAGCGCCTCGTCGAGGATCAGGATCGGCGCGTCGCGCAACAGCGCGCGGGCGATCGCCAGACGCTGCCGCTGCCCGCCCGACAGATTGACGCCGCGCTCGCCGAGCATCGTCCAGTAGCCCTGCGGCAGCGCCATGATGAAGTCGTGCGCGTTGGCGTCGCGCGCCGCGGCCTCGATCTCGTCCCAGCCCGCGTTGGGGCGGCCGAGCCGCAGATTGTCCTCGACCGTGCCGTGGAACAGGTACGTGTCCTGGTGCACGACGGCGATTTGCGCGTGCAGCGTGTCGGGGTCGAGGGTGCGCAGATCGCGCCCGCCAATCCGGACGCTGCCCTGTTGCGGGTCGAACAGGCGCAGCAGCAACCGCGCGACCGACGATTTGCCCGAGCCGCTCGGCCCGACGATGCCGATCTTCTCACCGGCCGAGACCGCGAAAGACAGCGCGTCATGCGCCACGCCGCGGCCGCCGGGATAGGCGAAGGTCACCTGATCGAATTCGATCGTCGGGGCGAGTGCGGCGCGGCCGGGGCTCGACACAGCCGGCGGCACCAGTGGCTCGGCCTCGAGCAGCGCGGTGATGCCGGCCGC
>DATHCK010000012.1:0-3882 GCA_035319545.1 Allostellaceae bacterium
GGGAGACGAATTTAAAGGGGTTTGCGTGTTAAGCCGGCGGTGCGACTGACAGGCGGCCGACCGTGCCCTGCCGCTCGATAAAGCTCTTCACCAGGCCTTTCGCCTTCGCTTCCTCGACAAACGCCTTCAAGAACTCGAAGCCGGCGGCGTTTTTCTTGGGCGTGCCGACCGCCTGCTGCACCGAGGCGAACTGGCCGTCGAGGATGCGGGAGCCGGGGCGCTTCGCCTGCTCGTCGATAAGGCCCGGCCGCAGCCCGGCATAGGCGTCGAACCCGCCGGCGTCGAACGCTTTCAGTGCCTCCGCGGCGTTGTCGAACTGCACCAGTTCGCCCTTTTTGTAATTGTTTTCGAGCCACAGCCCATAGGCGCTGCGCGCGGTAACCGCGAGCTTCTTCCCCGGCTGGTCGACCTCGCCGACCGACTTGATCGGCGAGCCGGCCGGCACAAGATAGGTCGCCTCGATCTCGGCATAGGCGGCGGTAAAGCTGATGACGGCGGCGCGCTGTGGCTCGGCGCCGATATTCGCGATGTCCCACTTGCCGCTTTCCGCGTCGTCGGCGATCTCGCCCGGCCGCGCGTAGGGGATGAACTTCACCGGTACGCCGAGCCGCGCGCCGATCGCCAACGCCATGTCGGGCGACACGCCGGTCGGGTCGCCATTGGGTGCCTTGCCGGTGACCAGCAGGAAATTGCCCATGTTGATCGCGGCGCGCAGCACGCCGGTCGGGGCCAGTTCGGCGATAAGTTTCGCATCGGGCATCGGGGGTTCCTTCGCAAAAGAGGGGGTTTGAACTGTCAGTCCCGCGAGGGTTGGAAGCAAGAACAAGCGGCGCCCGGCGAGCCCCGCCTGGGTCAGAAGGCCAAGAAACAAGCGGCGCCGCATCCTCTAGCCGAGCAGCTTCCTCGCCTCGGCTGCCTGGGCTTGCAGCGATTGCAAGAGGCGAACTTCAGGGGTCGGCGCGCAGTTGGTATAGCCGACGCCGAGCTCGCGGAGTTGCGCCGCGTTGCGCGGGAAGGCGGCATGCGCCAGCGGGATCGCGAGGCGCACACCGCTATTGGTGTTGCGCACCGCGGCACGCACGCGGTCGATCGCTTCGATGAGCCTCGGATGATCCGGCTGACCGCTGACCCCCAATGAGCGCGACAGGTCGCTCGGTCCCACCGCCAGCAGGTCGACGCCCTCGACCGCGGCGATCGCGTCGATATTATCGACCGCCTCCATGTCCTCGATCATGCAGGCGAGGGTGATCTCCTTGTTCGACGCGGCCATGTGATCGAGGAGGCGCGTCTTGCCGTAATCGGCGGCGCGGCTTGCCGCCGCCATGCCGCGCTCGCCCTGCGGCGGATAGCGCACGGCCTTGACTGCCTCGCGCGCCGTCTCGGCGCTCGAGACATGCGGCACTTGCACGCCCTGCACCCCCATGTCGAGAAGCCGCAGGATAAACGCCGGGTCAAAGCCCGGCGTGCGCACCACCGGCGTGATGCCGACCCGCTCCGCCGCCATAACCATCAGCTGGATGTCGCGCAGGTCAAAGCTGGTGTGCTCCATGTCGATAAACGCGGCGTCGAACCCGGCGAGGCCGATGATCTCGACGATCTGCGGGTCGGCGATGCCGCCGACATGCGTGCCGAGCGCCAGCCCGCCTTGGTTTAGGATGCGTTTGACTCGGTTTTCTTTCATTTCCAATCTCCATCCCGGCGTAGTGCGGGACCCATGCTTTCACGTCTCGTGCAGTTGATGGATGGGCCCCGGCCAGCGCCGGGTGGTGCGAACGCTAAGCCGTGTGCTTGCGGATGAATGCCTTCATGCGACCGAGCGCGCGCGCCGCATAGGGTGCGTCGGGCTTGCCGGTCATGAAGCCGTGATTGGCGCCTTCGTAGAATTGCACCTCGATCTCGCCGCCGGCCTTCCTCCAGCCAGCGACGACCCGCTCGGTAACCTCGACCGGCACCCACTCGTCGGCGTCGCCGCCAAACACCAGCGCCGGCGGCAGCTGCACCTTCTCGCCGCGGTCGAGGATCGCCGGGATGCTGCCCTCGCTCATCACCGCCTCGGTGCCCCAGAAGGCGTGATGGTTTTCCATCAGCTCGGTATTGCCGGCTTTCTTGGCGAGGTGGTAGCGCAACAGCGGGTCGAGCACGCCCCAGCCGGAGATGACCCAGGCCTGGCGCGCGTCGATCTCCGGCGCCTCGGGGAGCGGCAGGGCGCAATAGCGTTTGTCGTCGGCGCGCATCGCCGCGAGCAGCACCTGGTGCCCGCCCGACGACGTGCCAAAGCTGCCGACCCAGTCCGGCCGGCTGCCGTAGAGCCGGGCGCGCGCCTTCAGCCAGCGGATGCCGAGGTTAATGTCCTGCAGCGACGCCGGATAGCCGCCGTCGGGCGGCATGCGGAAATCGATCGAGGCGACGAGGATGCCGCTCTCGGCCAGCGACTTCGCCATGAAGTCGTTGTCGGTGCGGTCCTTGTTGACCCAGGCCCCGCCATGCACCTGCAACGCCGCCGGAAATGGGCCGGTGCCGCTCGGCCGATACAGCCGGGCGAGCATCGCCCTACCGCCCTGGCGTTGGTATTCGACATCCTCGATCCGGACATCGTGCTTGGCGTCGGCGAGTGTGGTCGGCATGGGTTCCTCCCCTGAATTGGCTGCGCGCAGTATAGCGGCCTAAATCAGGTCTTCGACCGCCTTCTTGTATGCCGTGATCGCGGCGAGATGTTCGGCGAAGGTCTTGCCGGCGATGCGCTTGTGGTGGTTGCTGACATACGTTGTGTGCACCGTGGCGTGGGTGACGCCCGCGTCCTTCCAGAACGAAATCTCCTTGCGCCAATCGTCCGGTGTGCCGGCGCCGGGCGACACCCACACCTCGAGGCCGAACGTGCCCGGATCGCGGCCGTTCTCGCGCAACAGCCCGCGCAGCTTGTCAAACGCTGCCAAAGCCGCGTCGCCCGCGGGATAGGCCAGCGGCATGAACCCGTCGCCGTAGCGCGCGGCGCGCCGGAACGTCGCCTCGGCATGGCCGCCATACCAGATCGGCACGTGGCCCGAAGCCGGGCGCGGATTGATCCCGGCATCATCGAGATGGTGGTAATCGCTCTGGTACTTGGTATGTGGTTGTGACCACAGCGCCTGCATCACCCGCACCTGGTCGGCGGAGCGCGCGCCGCGGGTATGGAAATCCATACCAAGCCCGGTAAACTCGACCTCGTTCCAGCCGACGCCGATGCCAAGCCGGAACCGGCCGTGGCCGCCGCACAGCACGTCAAGGCAAGCGGCCTGCTTGGCGACGAGCGCCGCCTGGCGCTGCGCCAGGATGATGACGCCGGAGGCAAAGCCGATGCTCTTGGTGCAGCCGGCGAGAAACGCGAACAGCACGAATGGGTCATGATAGGCTGTCGCGGTAGTGCCGACGCGCTTGCCGCCGTAATCGGCGTCGGGGTTGCCACCGAGGACGTGGTCGGCCGCCAGCACATACGAAAAGCCCAGGCCTTCGGCGGCCTGCGCGTAGTCGCGCATCACCGCGGGGCCGGACCCAATATCGCCGACCGGCATCGAGCATCCGAGCTGCATTGAGAATTCTCCTTGTCTTGCGGCGACCGGCGCGGGGGTTATGCTGCGCGCACGGATCGGTCAGGGTGAGGGCGATGATCAAGCGGTTTCATGCACTTTATGTCGGCCAGATCGACCTCGACAACGTCGGGCTCAAGGGCACCCCGGCGAATGATCGGCGCTATCCCAACGAGCGCCTCGCGGAGGTGTTCGAGACCTCACGCCGCGTCGCCAAGGTCATGGACGAGCTCGGCTATTACTGTTTCTGGGCGGCCGAGCACCATTTCCAGCACGAGGGGTACGAGTGCATCCCCAACCTGATCCAATGGGGGTTGTG
>DATHCK010000013.1:0-21086 GCA_035319545.1 Allostellaceae bacterium
GCGCGGGATCATCTCGTCGCGCACGAAAGTTTCGGTGCGCGCCTTGAGCGCCAACAGCGCGTCGGGGATCGTGAAATCCATCAAAGGCCTCCAACTGGCCATAGCGGGCCATGACCGGATGAAGCACACTCGCTTTGCCCGGTGCAACCAAACCGGCATTTTGCGCGTAAGCGCCAATCCCCGCCGCGTCTTGAAATGTCTGGGATCACGTGACCGACTCGCCGCTGCTGCTTCAGGAATTGCTGCGCAAGACCGCCTCGGGCGATAGCGCGGCATTTGCCGAGCTCTACAAGCAGACCGCGGGAAAGCTCTTCGGTGTCGCGATCCGCATCGCCGGGCGCGGCGAGGTCGCCGAGGACGCGCTGCAGGAATGCTTTGTGCTCGTCTGGCAGCGCGCCGCCGATTACGACCCGATGCGGGGCGCGGCGATGAGCTGGCTCATCGCGATCATGCGCAACTGCACGATCGACCGGCTGCGCCGCCGCGCGACGCGGCCCGAGGGCCACGCCACCACGGAAGAGGCGCTGAGCCGGCTCGCCGCGCCGGACACGGCGAGCAAGGGCGCCGAGTTGCGCGCGCTCAAGGATTGCCTTGGCGAGCTCGACGAGCAGCCGCGCCAGGCGGTGCTGCTTGCCTATCTCTATGGCCTGACGCGCGAGGAGCTGGCGGCGCGCCTCGCGGTGCCGGTGGGGACCGTGAAAAGCTGGATCCGCCGCAGCCTCGATCGCCTCCGACGGTGCCTCGACCGATGAACTACGACAGCCCGGAACTGCGCGAGCAGCTCGCCGCCGAATATGTGCTCGGGACGATGCCGGCGCTGGTGCGACGGCGTTTCGAGCGGCTGCTCGCCGGCGACGCGGCGCTGCGCCGCGCGGTCGAGGATTGGCACGCGCGGTTCGACCCGATCGATCATGGCGCCATGGCGGAGGAGCCGCCGGCCCGCGTGTGGCGCGGGGTCGAGCGCGAGCTGGCGCTGCCGCGCCCCGCGGCGCAGGCGGGCTGGTTTAGCTCACTGGCCTTTTGGCGCGGCGCGACCCTGGCCGCAGCGGCGGTCGCCGCTGCCGCGATCGTTTATGTCGCGGTGCGGCCGACGCCGCAGGCGACGGTCGTGGCGGTCCTCAGCGACGACAAGGGCGAACCCGGCTGGATCGCGACAAGCAGCGGTCGCGGTGGCGATGTCGACATCGCGCCGGTGCGCCAGGTCGCGATCGACGCCACGCATGCCTTCGAGCTGTGGGCGATCGCCGAGGGCAAGCCGCGCCCGCTCGGCCTGTTGCAGCCGGCGCCGGGCCGGAAGCTCGCGGTTGAGGCCGCGCTCGTGCCGGCGAACGGCGTGCTGGCGGTGAGCCTCGAGCCGGCCGGCGGCTCGCCGACCGGGTTGCCGACCGGGCCGGTCGAATACAAGGGCGCGGTGCTGCCGCGCGACTAATCCGCGTTCAATAAAACGTGAGCGAAAATTTTCCTCTTTCGTGCATCCGCGCGCCCTCAACGCCGCGTAAGGGCGCCGACGGACCGCCAGCCCCGCTTCCGGAGGTTCGCGCCGTCGCCCGCAACGAGAGGGGATTCACGTCATGAAAATCAAGCTGCTCGCATCGACCGCCGTGTTCGTCATGGGGCTCACCGCCGCCGCGATGGCGGTGACCGACCCAATGGTCGGCGGCGCCGCGATGTTCCCGACCAAGAATATTATCGAGAACGCGGTCAACTCGAAGGATCACACGACGCTGGTCGCCGCGGTGAAGGCCGCCGGCCTTGTCGATACGCTCGAAGGCGCCGGGCCGTTCACCGTCTTCGCGCCGACCAACGAGGCGTTCGCGGCGCTGCCCCCCGGCACGGTCGACAATCTCTTGAAGCCTGAAAACAAGGGCACGCTCACCCAAGTGCTGACCTATCACGTCGTTCCCGGCCGTTACGACCGGATGGCGATCGAGACCGGGATCAAGATGGCGCCCGGCGGCAAGCTGATGCTTAAAACGGCAGAGGGCGAGACGCTGACGCTCGCCGAAGGCAACGGGGCGATCTGGGTCACCGACCAGAAGGGCAACACCGCCCGCGTCACCATCCCCGACGTCTATCAGAGCAACGGCATCATCATGGTCGTCGACAAGGTGCTGATGCCTTAGCCCGACAAGCTCAAGCATCTTAGCGACCAGGCCCCCGGGCTCTGCTCGGGGGCCGCTTTATTGGCCCTGGGGCATCTCTCGACGCTTGCGCTCGCGCATCGCGATGTAGAGGCCGGAGGCGATGATGACGAGCGCGCCGACCCAGGTCAGCGCGTCGGGGAAATTGCCGAAGATCAGATAGCCGAGGATCGTCGTGCCGATCAGCTCGACATAGCCCAAGGGTGCGATCACCGAGGCGGGCGCCGCCTGAAATGCCTTGATCACCAGGAAATGGCCGAGCCCGCCGAGACAGCCCAGCGACAGGAACATCGCCAGATCGAACAGGCTCTTCGGCATGACGAAGCTGACCGGCAGGAGCAAGGTCGTGCCGAGCGAACCCAAGAGGGCGGCGAAGATGATTCCGGTCGCCGGGCTGTCATGCGCCATCACCCAGCGCGTCGCTATCTGGTAAAGCGCATAGGCTCCGGCCGAGACGAGCAGCAACAGCACCGCCGGATTGTACGGCCCGCTGCCCGGCCGGATGATGAGAAGCGCGCCGCAAAATCCGACGCAGACCGCGCTCCAGCGCCGCCAGCCGACCTGCTCGCGCAACAGCGGCACCGAGAGCGCGGTCACGATCAGCGGTGAGGTGAAGCCGATCGCCGAGGCGGTGGCAAGCGGCACCTTGCCGATCGCCAGCGCGAACACGGAATTGCTGCCGAGCATTAGCGCCGAGCGCGCCAATTGCACCAGCGGCCGGCGCGTCGCGATCAGCCGCCGCCCGTATTGCGGCAAGAAGACGACCAGCATCACCACGAGATGCCCGGTAAACCGCGCCCAGACGATCTCGAACACAGGGTAGCGCGCGATGAGGAGCTTTATCATCGCGTTCATCAGCGGAAACATCGCCACGCCCGCGCACATCAGAAAGATGCCGCGCAGCGTGTCGGGGGCGGCCGCCGGTCTCGCCCGGGATTCCTGCTTTACCGCCACCTTCGCCTCGTCATTCCCGCGAAGGCGGGAATCCAGGGCGGGCGCTCCTACGGTTGCGCCTGGGCCCCCGCCCGCGCGGGGGCGACGAGGGATTCGGCATTCTCGGAATTACAGAAACCCGCGCATCTTGGCGGCGGTGGCGCTGGCGGCGCTCTGCAGAAACGCGAAATCGCTGCCCGGCAGCACCACCCGCACCCCCATCTCGATATAGCGTTTCAGCAGCGCCTCGTCGGCGATGCCGCCGACCCCGGCATGCTTGCCGTGCTTCTTGCAGGCATCGACCACCGTCTGATAGGCGGCGACGATGCGCTCGTCGCCAAACCCGCCGGGAATGCCGAGCTCCATCGCCAGATCGTTGGTGCCGACGAGCAGCGAGGCGATCCCCGGCACCGCGGCGATCGCCTCGGCGTTCGAGATCGCGAGCGGCGTTTCCAGCATCACGATGACCATGGTCGCGGCGTTGATCGCCGCGCAGGTCTCGCCAAGCGGGTGCCTTTCGTACTTTAAATGCGGCAGCCCGCCGGCAACCGAACGGTGACCCTGTGGCGGGTAGTGCAGCGCGGCGGCGATCGCCTTCGCCTCTTCGGGTGTGTCGACATGCGGCATGACGATGCCGAGCCCGCCGCCGTCGAGCACGCGAGTCGCCATCCACAATTGCCGCGCCGGGACACGGACGATCGGCGCGATCCCGACCCCGAGCGCGGCGACGGAAATCTGCACCGCCACGTCGAGGTCCATCGAATTGTGCTCGAGGTCGAGAAACAGCCAGTCATAGCCGCACGCTTTCATCGCCGGCGCAATATCGACGGTGCGCGCCTGGCGCAGGATGACGCCCAACGCCAGCTCGCCCGCCGCGAGTTTCTCCTTCGCCGCGTTGTGCACGACTGCCGGCATGATCTTCCCTCCGCAATGATTGTCGGCCGACTGTAGCCGGTTCGCGACCCGGCGGAAATGCGGCGCAACCGTGCGGAAATTGCTTTAGACGCGGCGGGTCCGGCGGCTTACGCTTGCCGTTGAGAATGACTCGCTTGCTCTGACCATGTCGCCAACCCAGCCGCGGCCTCCGCGAGAACCTCGGTCGACCGAGCGACCGTCCCGCCGAACTCTCGGAGACTGCTGCCGCGAGCAGGGGCTCGACGCGCATGGCGAGCGCTGCCCTGCCTGCCCGCTCAAGGTGCTGTGCATGACCGAGACGCGCTGGCGCGTGCCGCGCACCCCGAAGTCGCAATACCTGGTCTGATCCGGCCTAAACCTCGTTGCCTTCCTTGGCGAAGACAAGGGTCACCGCGAATATCTTGTCGACGGTCTCGCCATCCGCGGCGAGCGGCACCAGGCAGTTTTCGGTCAGGTAATGCTTGGGGTCGCGGCTCCACAGCGTCGGCCCCCGGCGCCAGGTCGGTTGGCCGGTATCCGCGATAAAGCGATACCGGGCGAGAAGGTTGGGGTTGTCGAGGGTCTCCGGCTGCACCTCATCGACCCAGCGACCCGTCAATTCACGCCGCACCGAGCGCACGACCTCGGTGCCGGCGAGGCGGTACCGCAGACGGAAGGGATCACGAAACACATCGAGAATGAACACTCGCGGCAGCAGCGGCACGATATCTTCGGGCTTGATGTGCTGCCGGCCGGGAAGCCGGCCCGGCGGCGCTACCGACAACCAATATTCGTAAAACTGGCGAACCGCCGGGTGCCATGACGAGCGGCTGTCGGGAAGGCGATAACCCGTCCACACCCCATAATCGGCCGCCGGCGATACGGCCTCCATATCGAGCGCCATCATGGCTGGCTAAATTTCGCGGCCGCTCGCGTCAAATTGCACCGACACGGCGATGATCTTGTCGATCGTCACGCCGTCGGTGGCGAGCGGTGCGAGGCAGTTTTCGACGAGGCGATGGCTCGGGTCACGATCCCAGATCGTCGGACCTCGACGCCAGGTCGCCTGTCCGGTCGCGAACATAAAGCGGTAGCGGTCACGCAGATTTTCGTTCTCGAACAAATGCGGCTGCGCCTCGTGGAGCCACAGGCCGGTCAGTTCGCGCCGCACCGAGCGGGTGATGTCGGTGCCAACGAGGCGATAGCGGAACCGCAACGGATCGCGAAAGACGTCGAGCATCCACAGGCGCGACAGGAGGGGTACGATGTCCTCGGGTGCGATGTGCTGGCGCCCGGGCAGGCGGTCGGGCGGCGCGATGCTCGCCCAGTATTCATAAAACTGGCGGACGAGGGGGTGCCACGACGACCGGTCGTCGGGGATGCGGTAATCGGTCCAGATACCATAATCCGCCACAGCGGACGGGACGCCGAGCGACGGGAATTGCGAGACCGTCGTATCCATCACCATCACCATGGTGCCAGGGTATGCCGGAATGGTTAGCACAAGGTTGACCGCGCCTCGCGCGTGAACCATCTCGACGGCGCGCGGCGCGCGGCCGAAAATCACCAGCGCGGCAACCCATCGAAAGAGACCAAAAAATCATGCGCCCCTTGACTTCCTGGCATTTCACGCATCTGCAAAATAGCTCCATGGGCGCGCGCGTCGCCGATCGGGTCGCCGCGTTTATCGGGTCGTGGCAGTTCATCATCATCCAGAGCGTGATTTTCGCGCTGTGGGTGGTGGTCAACTCGATCTGGCTATTCGCCGCCTATCAGTTCGACCCCTACCCCTTCATCCTGTTCAATCTGTTCATGTCGGCGGAAGCGGCTTATAGCTCGCCGCTGATCCTGATGAGCCAAAATCGGCAGGCCGAACGCGACCGCGTGCAAGCGCAGCACGATTACGACACCAATGTCGCGGCCAAGGAGGAGATCGAGACGATCATCCGGGAGCTCGGTCGCATCGAGGTGCAGAAGTTGGATAAGATCATCGCGCTGCTGCAAAAGCCGGCGTGAAGCAAAGGGAAACGCTGATGGATTTCGAGCTTTCGCCCAAGACCGAGCGTTACCGGACGCAGCTCCAGGCGTTTATGGATCGCGAGGTCTACCCGGCCGAGACGATCTTCGAGCAGCAGCTCAACGAGCAGCCGAGCCGCTGGCAGATCCCGCCGATCATGGAAGAACTCAAGGCGAAGGCGCGCGCCGAGGGGCTGTGGAACCTGTTCCTGCCCGAATCGGAGCTGGGCGCCGGGCTCACCAACCTCGAATACGCGCCGCTCTGCGAGGTCATGGGCCGCTCGCCGATCGCGCCCGAGGTGTTCAACTGCTCGGCGCCCGACACCGGCAATATGGAGACGCTGGTGCGCTATGCGACGCCGGCGCAGCAGGAACAATGGCTGAAGCCATTGTTGGCGGGCGAAATCCGCTCGTCCTTCGCGATGACCGAGCCGGCGGTCGCCTCGTCCGACGCGACCAATATCGAGGCGCGGATCGAGCGCGACGGCAACCGGGGCTACGTGATCAACGCGCGCAAATGGTGGACCTCGGGCGCGATGGACCCGCGCTGCAAAATCTTCATCCTGATGGGCAAGACCGACCCCAACGCGCCACGCCACGAACAGCAATCGATGATCCTGGTGCCGCGCGACACGCCGGGCGTCAACGTGGTGCGGGCGCTCACCGTCTTCGGCTATGACGACGCGCCGCACGGCCATGCCGAGGTCGAGTTCAAGGATGTTCGCGTGCCGGCCGAGAATATTCTACTCGGCGAAGGTCGCGGCTTCGAGATCGCGCAGGGCCGCTTGGGGCCAGGGCGGATTCATCACTGCATGCGGATGATCGGGCTCGCCGAGCGCTCATTGGGGGCGATGGTCGCACGGGTCAAGAGCCGGGTCGCGTTTGGCCGGCCGCTCGCCGACCAGGGCGTCATCCGCGAATGGATCGCCGATTCCCGCATGGAGATCGAGCAGTCGCGCCTGTTGACGCTCAAGGCGGCGCATATGATGGACACAGTCGGCAACAAGGCGGCGCAGGCCGAGATCGCGATGATCAAGGTCGTCGCGCCGAAAATGCTGCTGGCGGTCATCGACCGCGCGATCCAGGCGCATGGCGGCGGTGGGGTCAGCCAGGACTTCGGTCTCGCCTATGCCTGGGCGCGCTCGCGCGTCATGCGCATCGTCGACGGACCCGACGAGGTGCACCGCCGGGCGATCGCGCGGGTCGAGCTGCGGAAGTGAACCTCGAGGCCGCCGAGCTAATCGCCGAGCGACCGGACGAGCGGCTCGACACGTCCCGGCTCGGACCGTACCTGCGCGCGCATCTGTCCGGCGCCGAGGGCGCGCTGACGGTCGCGCAATTCCATGGCGGCAAGGCGAATCTCACCTACCTCTTGCGTTTCGGGGGGCGAGAGTTTGTATTGCGCCGCCCTCCCTTGGGGCCGATCCCGCCCGGCGCGCACGACATGCGGCGCGAGCATCGCGTGCTCTCGGTCTTATACCAGCGGTTCCCGCTGGCGCCGCAAAGCCTCCTCTTGTGCGAGGACGAAGGCATCATCGGTGCGGTCTTTATCGTCGAGGAGCGACGGCGCGGTTTTGTGATCCGCGACGACATTCCGAGTGAATTTGCCGGCCACCCCGAACTCAACCGCCGGATCGGCTTGGCGCTGGTCGACGCGCTCGCCGATCTGCATTTGGTCGACGCGGCCGCCATCGGTCTCGATGGGCTCGGCCGGGTCGAAGGCTATCTAGAGCGCCAGCTGTCCGGCTGGACCCGGCGGTGGGACGCCTCGCTCGGCGGCCCGGAAGAGGAAAGCTCGCGCCGCCGCATGGCCCCCGTGCTCGACTGGCTGGCGCGCAACCTGCCAAAGGAGCGCGCGCTCAACGGTCAGGTAGGGGCGCTGCTGCACAACGATTTCCGCCTCGACAACTGCCTGCTCGACACCGCCGACCCGGCGCGCATCACTGCGGTGCTCGATTGGGACATGTGCACACAGGGCGACCCGCTCGCCGATCTCGGCTATGTGCTGAATTACTGGGTCGAGCCAGGCGATGACCCGGCATGGCGCGCAATTGCCTCGATGCCGACTTGGCACAAGGGTTTTCCCAGCCGCGCCGAGGCGATCGAGCGCTACGCCGCGCGCACCAGCAGCGATGTTGACGACATCCTGTGGTACCAGATCTTTGCCGCGTTCAAGCTCGCGGTCATCATCCAGCAGATCTACATCCGTTATGTGCGCGGCCAGACCCAGGACGCGCGCTTCGCCACCTATTGGCGGCGCGTCCTCGGTCTCGCCGATAAGGCGCGGGTGCTGATCGGCTAAGCCGCCAGCTTCTTGTCGGCGACGCAGCTGTTGAACGCGCCGAAGGCGAGATGCGTCAGCGAATTCTCCTTGACCCCGACCGGAATAAAGGCGGCGCGGTAGAGCTCCATCTTGCCATCGGGCCGGGTGATCTCGCCTTCCAGGCGGACGGCCTGGCGCTGATGATGCGCGTCGCCGCAGCCTTGCATGAAGACACCCGACAGATGCCGTGGCAGCTGGCGCACCATCGGCACGTGCGGCGTGCCCTTGGGCGGCAACTCGAGGAGCTTGGCGAAGTCGGAGCCGTAGAGCAGCAGCGAGGAATTCTCCACTACCGGATCGACCGCGATCACAAAGCGGTGCGACCAGGCCTCGCTGTTGATCTCGCCGAGATCGAGCGCGGCCACGGTCGCATTGCGGCCGAGCTGCTGGACCTTTCGCTCCCAATAGCTGATCGCGCGCTCGCTTTCGCGGCGCTCGCGGCCGGTCAACTCTTCTTTGGTCGGCTCCTTCGTTGACACGACCGGCGCGTCGGTGATCGACATCTGGTCCCCCAACCTCAATCCAACGGGACAACAATGGTAAACGTGGTAAACGCTTATGCTTAACTTTCGGTGAAGATTCACCCGAGCGCCGACGCCTCGGCGCGCGTTGGCGGCGGCAAATGGTTAATTCACGCCCGGGTCAATTTACGCACGGGCGCCCAGCGCGGCGAGGCGGCGCTGCGCATCGAGGACGTCGACCTGCGCCGTGGCGCCAGCGGGCTTCAAGACGAAATCGAATTCCGCGGTGAGGACCGGACCGGCGATGCCGAGCTTGGCGGCCTCGGGGGTCGGCGTTTCGTGGCGCGCGAAATCGCAGATCAGCGACTCCTTGACCGCGAAGACCGCGTCGCTTTCGAGATAGGGGTCGGTGCGGTCGAAAATATGCGTCGTCACCGGTTCGTAGCCATCGGCCATCACCACGAAATGGATATGCGCCGGGCGCATCGGGTGCCGGCCGGTCGCCTTGAGCATCGCCCCAACCGGCCCGTCGGAGGGGATCGGGTAGTTGACCGGCCGCACCGTGCGGATCAGGTAACGTCCCTCGCTATCAGTGCGGAACTTACCGCGCATGTGAAGCTCGTTGGGATTCTTGTCCTGCGAATCGTAGAGCCCGTTCGTCTGGGTCTGCCAGACATCGAGCAGCGCGCCCGCGATCGGCTTGCCGTGGAGGTCGAGCACCCGGCCGCCAACCAGGGTCGGGATGCCGACCGTGTCGCGATGCGCGATGTTGCCGCCCGGCGGCAGATCGGGCGAGCCGAGCCGGTGGAACGGGCCGAACACGGTCGATTCGGTCGCGCCCTCGGGTTTGCGGTGGCCGATCAGGTCGACCACCATCGAAACGCCGAGCGTGTCGGAGAAGAGGATGAACTCCTGCCGCTTGTCGCTGCACATCTTGCCGGCTTCGGTGAGGATTTCGATCGCCTGAAACCATTCGGCCTCGGTCAGCTCGACCTCCTTGACGAAGGCGTGCAGGTGCTTGATCAGCGCCAGCATGATCTCCTTGAGGCGCGGATCGGGCGTTGCCGAGAAGCGCGCCAGCACGGCGGCGGTGATGTCGTCCTCGGTGGTGCTGCGCCGCAATTTATTCTCGCCAGTTTCAAGTCCATCCGGCATCGCCGCCTCCCTTGCTAAAGGCGGCGCAGCTTAGAGTAATTTAGGCATCGGCGGAATCGCCTCCCGCCGGTCGCAGACTGAGAGGCGCGAGCGAGGGGACATGGCCGATTTACGGGTGAGGAGCGAGATCGCGGGCTCGGTATGGAAGATCGAGGTCGCGATCGGCGACAGCGTCGGCGAGGAAGACACGCTCATCATTCTCGAATCGATGAAGATGGAAATCCCGCTGCTCGCGCCGCGAGCCGGGGTCGTCAAGGATATCCTCGTGGTCGAGGGCGAGGCGATCGACGAAGGCGATGTCGCGGTGGTGCTCGGCTAACGCGGCTCGATGGCAAGCGATCTTCCCACCGGCGAGATTGCCGCCGGACCGCTCGCGCTTTACCGCGAGCGCTGCGCGACCGGCGCGATCCGCGCCGACGCCACCCAGGCGCGGGCGGTCGAGCGGCTCGAACAGCTCCACGGCGAGCTGCGCGACCATGCACCGGCCCCGCGCCGCTGGCTCGGCCGGCTCCGCGGCGGACAGCCGACGGCGCCGAAGGGACTTTACCTGTGGGGTCCGGTCGGGCGTGGCAAATCGATGCTGATGGATTTGTTCTTCGCGACGGCGCCGGTGGCTAACAAACGCCGGGTGCATTTCCATGCCTTCATGCTGGAAGTTCACGACCGCATGGAAGTCGAGCGGCGGGCGCGCTCGCGCCAGCCGATCCTGCGCGTCGCCGAGGCGATCGCCGCCCAAGCGCATCTCCTGTGCTTCGACGAGTTCCAGGTGAACGACATCGCCGACGCGATGATCCTCGAGCGGCTGTTTCGCGCGCTGCTCGATGCCGGCACGGTGGTGGTCGCAACGTCGAATCGCCATCCCTCGCGGCTTTACGAGAACGGGTTGCAGCGCGACCGGTTTCTGCCCTTCATCGACCTGCTGCTGGAGCGGCTCGAAATCGTCGAGCTCGACAGTGGGCGCGACTACCGGCTGGCACGGATGGTCGGCAAACCGGTCTATTTCCGGCCGCTCGACGAGCGGGCGCACCTGGCGCTGGCAGAAACCTATGCAGGGCTGACCGAGGGGATGGAAGAACACGCCGAAACGCTGACCGTGATGGCGCGGCCGTTCGACGTGCCGCGCTGCGCCGGGCACACGGCCTGGTTCACCTTCGCGGAATTGTGCGTAGAGCCGCATTCCGCGGTCGATTACCTGGCGCTGGTCGAGCGCTTCGCGGCGATTATCGTCGAGGGCATCCCGCGGCTGCCGCCGACCCGGCGCAACGAGGCGCAGCGCTTTCATATCCTTGTCGACACCATGTACGAGGCGCATACCCTGCTCATCGTCTCGGCCGAGGTGCCGCCGCAGGAAATCTACGTCAAAGGCGATGGCAGCTTTGAGTTTCAGCGCACGGTCTCGCGGCTGATGGAGATGCAGAGCGAAGAGTACATCGCCCACGCCGGTCGGTTTGACGAGGCGGGGGCCGCCTTGCTCGGTCTCTGAAATCGCGGTAAACCGCCGGCATCCAGTCACGAGGTTTGAGATGGCACGCAAGAAGATCGCGCTGATCGGCGCCGGGCAGATCGGCGGCACGCTCGCTCTGTTGATCGGGCTGAAGAAATTGGGCGACGTCGTCCTGTTCGACATTGTCGACGGGGTGCCGCAGGGCAAGGCGCTCGACATCATTCAGGGCAGCACGATCGAGGGCTATGACGCCAACATCACCGGCGCCAACGACTATGCGGCGATCAAGGGCGCCGATGTCGTGATCGTCACCGCCGGCGTGCCGCGCAAGCCGGGCATGAGCCGCGACGACCTCATCGGGATCAATACGAAAGTCGTGGCGCAAGTCGGCGCGGCGATCAAGGAGCATTGCCCCGGCGCCTTCGTGATCACGATCACCAACCCGCTCGACGTCATGGTGTGGGTGATGCAGCAGGCTTGCGGGCTGCCGTCGAACCGGGTCGTCGGCATGGCCGGGGTGCTCGACAGCGCCCGGTTTCGCTATTTCCTCGCCGAAGAGCTGGGCGTTTCGGTCGAGGACGTCACCGCCTTTGTGCTCGGCGGACATGGCGACACGATGGTGCCGTCGGTGCGCTACACCACGGTCGCCGGCATCCCGCTGCCTGACGTCATCAAGATGGGCTGGACGACGCAGGCGAAGATCGACGCCATCGTCCAGCGCACTCGCGACGGCGGCGCCGAGATCGTTAATTTCCTCAAGACCGGCTCGGCTTTCTATGCGCCGGCGAGCGCGGCGGTATCGATGGCCGAAGCCTATCTGCTCGACAAGAAGCGGGTGCTACCTTGCGCGGCGCTGCTCAACGGCCAGTACGGGGTCAACGGGCTTTACGTCGGCGTGCCGGTGGTGATCGGCGCCGGTGGTGTCGAGCGCATCGTCGAAATCCAGCTCGACGCAGGCGAAAAGGCGGCCTTCGACAAATCTTGCGCGGCGGTGCGCGAATTGATCGACGTGGCAAGGAAGCTGCAAGCCGCCTAGCAAGCCATGAACATCCATGAGTACCAGGCAAAGGAGCTTCTGGCGCGTTACGGCGTGCCGGTGCAGCCTGGCGGCGTCGCGTACACGGCGGCCGAAGCGGCGGAGGTCGCGACTCGGCTCGGCGGCGCGATGTGGGCGGTCAAGGCGCAAATCCACGCCGGCGGGCGCGGCAAGGCGGGCGGGGTTAAGCTCGTGCGCTCACCCGAGGAGGCCGCGTCGGCCGCGTCGGGGATGCTCGGCAAGCGGCTGGTGACGCACCAGACCGGGCCGCAGGGCCGCGACGTCAAGCGCGTCTATGTCGAGGCCGCGTCGGATATCGCTCGCGAGCTTTACTTGGCGCTGTCGGTCGACCGCGCCAGCGGCCGCACGACGCTGATCGCCGCGGCCGAGGGCGGGGTCGAGATCGAGGAGCTCGCGGCGCGGGCACCAGAAAAGATCTTGCAGCTCGCGGTCGACCCGGCGACGGGGATCGAGCCGTTTCACGGCCGCCGGCTGGCGTTCGAGCTGGGCCTTGGCGGCGCGCAGGTCAAGGCAATGGTAGCGCTGGTCGGCGGGCTCTACCGCGCGTTCGGCGAGACCGACTCATCGCTGATCGAGCTGAACCCGCTGGTCGTCACCGGCGCGGGCGACCTGGTCGCGCTCGACGCCAAGATGGGATTTGACGACAACGCGCTCTTCCGCCACCCGGAGATCGAGGCGCTGCGCGACGAGGACGAGGAAGACCCGATCGAGCGCGAGGGACAGAAAAACTCGCTCTCCTACGTCAAGCTCGACGGCAATATCGGCTGCATGGTCAACGGTGCCGGGCTCGCGATGGCGACGATGGACATCATCAAGCTCTATGGCGGCAGCCCGGCCAATTTTCTCGATGTCGGAGGTGGCGCGACGCGCGAGCGGGTAACCGCCGCATTCAAGCTCATCCTCTCCGAGCCGAATGTCGAGGCGATCCTCGTCAACATCTTCGGCGGCATCGCGCGCTGCGACGTGATCGCCGAGGGGGTCGTCGCCGCGGCGCGCGAGGTCAATTTGCACGTACCGCTGGTGGTGCGGCTCGAAGGCACAAATGTCGAATTGGGCCGCAAAATCCTCGGCCAATCGGGATTGCCGATCATCACCGCCGGTGATTTCGCCGACGCGGCGCAAAAGGTCGTCGCGTCGATCAAGGACACGGCCTGATGGCGATCCTCGTCGACGCATCGACCACGGTGATTTGCCAGGGCTTTACCGGCGCGCAGGGCACGTTTCATTCCGAGCAGGCGATCGCCTACGGCACCAAGATGGTCGGCGGCGTGACGCCGGGTAAAGGCGGCACGCGGCATCTCGACCTGCCGGTCTGGGATACGGTGCACGAAGCCGTCGCCGCGACAGGCTGCACGGCGAGCGTCATCTATGTGCCGCCGCCCTCCGCCGCCGACGCGATCCTCGAGGCGATCGACGCCGAGATCTCGCTCGTCATCTGCATCACCGACGGCATCCCCGTGCAGGACATGGTGCATGTGAAGCGCGCGCTGTCGGGGTCGAAGACGCGGCTGATTGGCCCGAACTGTCCCGGCGCCATCACCCCGGACGAGTGCAAGATCGGCATCATGCCGGGCCATATCCATCACCGCGGCCGGGTCGGCATCGTCTCGCGCTCGGGCACCCTGACCTATGAGGCGGTGGCGCAGACGACGGCCGCCGGGCTCGGGCAATCGAGCTGTGTCGGGATCGGCGGCGACCCCGTTCACGGGCTCGACTTCACCGATGTCATCGAGATGTTCCTGGCCGACAAGGAAACCGATGCGATCGTCATGATCGGCGAGATCGGCGGGCGCGGCGAGGAAGACGCGGCGGCGCTGATCAAATCCGCGCGCCGCAAAAAGCCGGTGATCGGCTTTATCGCCGGCACCGCGGCGCCGCCCGGCCGCCGCATGGGCCACGCCGGCGCGATCATCTCCGGCGGCAAGGGCAGCGCCGGCGACAAGATCGAGGCACTGAAAAGCGCCGGGATCACGGTTGTGGAATCTCCCGCGGCGATCGGCAGCACGGCGAAGGCGGTGCTTACGAGCTGAGCCTCGCTCTTTTCGTCATGGCCGGATCGAGACCGGCCACGGGGAATTTATAGGACCGTCGTTTTATGCCCGCGCCCAGCGGAAGAGCAGCGCCGACCCGCCCCAGGCGAGCGCGAAAATCGCGATCACCGCAAAGCCGAAGCTGCTCATGTTGTCGTTGAGGCTGGCAACGGCATCCCAGAACCGCCCGCTCGGTGCAAGCCGGTCGGCGACAAGGCCGAGCACCTCGACACCGCCGATCAGCAAAGCCACCGCGATCGAAGCGCCGGTGATCGCGAGGTTGTACCAGAGCTTGCGCAGCGGCTCGACAAACGCCCAGCCATAAGCGCCGACCATCAGCACGCTGTCGCTGGTGTCGATGAGCGCCATGCCGGCGGTGAAAAGCGCCGGGAACACCATGGTCTGCCACGGCGACAGGCCCTGCGCCGATTGCGTCGCGGCGATGCCCAAAAGGCCGATCTCGGTCGCGGTGTCAAAGCCGAGGCCGAACAGAAAGCCGAGCGGGTAAAGGTGCCAACTCTGCCGCACGATGCGGAACAGCGGACGGAACAGCCGGGTCAAAAGCCCGCGCCCGGCGAGCATCTTATCGAGCGCCGCGCCATCGAGCCCGCCGCCGACCGCGACGCGCCGGTAGCCGCGCCAGGCCTCGCGGAAGATCACAAGGTTGACGAGCGCGATCACTAAGAGGAACGCCGCCGAGATCGCGGTGCCGACCGTGCCGCCGATCAGCTTCATCGCCTCGAGCTGGTCGTGCAGCGCGCCCGCACCCGCCGCGATCGCCGCCGCGGCCAGCACCACCACCGTCGAATGCCCGAGCGAAAAGAAGAACCCAACCATCGACGCCGGCTTCTTTTCCTGCATCAGCTTCCGCACGGCATTGTCGATCGCGGCGATATGGTCGGCGTCGACCGCATGGCGCAAGCCGAACACCCAGGCGAGAAACGCCGTGCCGAGCAGGGCCGGCCGGTCGACGAACAGCGCCCACGCCCAGACCCAGGCTGCCGCATTGGCAAGACCGAGCGCGGCGTAGAGACCGACGAGCGGGCCGGCGCGGCGATCTCCAACGGCGGTCACGACTGAACGATCCGGCACGTTTCGTTACCTTGAAACAAAAGAACGCAGCTTAGCGCATGCCGCGATACACCGGAACGACCCCGGTCGCGGCTCGTTCACGGGTTGCCGTGGGTCGACCGAAAACAGCGGGGCGGATGACGGAACAAACGACACACGGCCTATCGCCGGGGCGACGAATTGCGGCGCAGAGCCGGCTTTCCGCACAGCACCGACCTTCCGCCGCGCGGCGCAGCAGCCCCGACAACCCGCCGACACGCGTCCGGTCGGCCGGAGCATTCGTCGCCAAGGGGGCTCTACGGCTATATCTGGGCGACCAGCGGGCGCGCGCAGATTTTGCTCGCGCTGCTTTCGGTCTTCATCTTTCTGCTCGATCTGGCGCCGCTCGAACTGCAGCGGCGCATCGTCAACGACGCGATCAGCCAGAAGGCCTTCGCGCTGATGGCCTGGCTGTGCGGCGTTTATGTGGTCACCGCGGCGGTGCAGGGGCTGGCGAAGCTTGCCTGGAACGCCTACCGCAACACGGTCGGCGAGGCGACGAGCCGGCGGCTGCGGCGCGAAACCTTTGCCGCGTCGCGGCACCATCCCCAGCCCGAGGGCATCACCAAGGAAGGCGTCGGCACCGTCGTCGCCTTCATCTCGGGCCTCACCAAGGTCAACGACCCGTGGAACGACCTGGTGACCTTCTTGCGCGACATGACCAATGCCCGGGTCAAATACCGGCTGATCGCCGGAGTAGTCGACGACCAGGACCCGGGAGAGGACGCGGACGAAAAGACGCGGTGAGGGAACGATGGCCGCCCGCGCAGGTTTAGGTTTCGGGCGAGGTCTCTTGCGCAAGCGCGTCATGCCGCCGGCCGAACAAACACCCTCATCCAACTCTGATAGGCGCGGCGGGGCAAAGTGCTAGGATCGGGACACAGACACGGGTGCGTGGTTCGGGGTGGTGGATGAGCGCCGGTCGGCTGCTCGATGTCGAGCGTTTCGGCGAAACGGGCGAGCTTGTGGGCCGAACGGATTGGCGCGCGACGCCGCTCGGCGACATCGCTGCGTGGCCCGATGCCCTCAAGCAAAGCGTCGGCATGATCCTCGCCTCAGGCTTCCCGATGGCGATCCGCTGGGGTCCCGACCTCATCCATATCTACAACGACGCCTATCGCGACATTCTCGGCGACAAACATCCAGGAGCTTTCGGTGCGCCGCTGGCCGAGGTGTGGCCCGAGGTGTTCGCCGAGATTCTGCCGGTCAGCGAGGCCATCCTGCGCGGCGAGCGGCCCGGCTATTTCGAACGGGATCACCTCTGGCGGCTGCGGCGCTTCGGCGGCCGCCTCGAAGATGCCTGGTTCACCATCAGCTGCGGCCCGATCCCCGACCCGACCGCGCCCAACGGCATCGGCGGCGTGCTGGTGAGCGCGATCGAGACCACCGGCCAGCACCGCGCCCAGGCGGCGCTGCGCTCGCGCAACCGCTCGCTGTCGTCGGAAGTCGCCCAGCGCACCCAGGAGCGCGACCGTATCTGGCAGGTCTCGGAAGACCTCCTGGGGGTGTCGACCCTCGATGGCTACTTCATCATCGTCAATCCGGCGTGGACCGCGCTGCTCGGCTGGAGCGAGGACGAGATCAGGCGTTTCCATGTTAGCGAGTTGCGCCACCCCGACGACGCGGCGCATTCGGAGGCAGAGCGAGCCCGGTTGCGCGAAGGCGTGCCGCGGGTGCGAATGGAGAACCGCTTTCGCCACAAGGACGGGTCGTGGCGTTGGCTGGCCTGGACGATGTCGGCCGACGATGACGGGCTGATCTATGTCATCGGCCGCGACATCACCGCGCAACGGGAAGCCGCCGAGGCGCTGCGCGACCAGGAGCTGCATTTCGGCCTCTTGGTCGACGCCGTCGTCGATTACGCGATCTACATGCTCGATCCGGACGGCATCGTCTCGAGCTGGAACAGCGGCGCGGAGCGGATCAAGGGTTATCGCGCCGACGAGATCGTCGGCCGGCATTTCTCGCAATTCTATACGCAAGAGGACCGGGCGGCCGGCGTGCCGCGACGGGCCCTCGCGCAGGCGGCTGGCGGCACACCATTCGAGGCGGAAGGCTGGCGCGTGCGCAAGGACGGGTCGCGCTTCTGGGCAAGCGTGACGCTGAGCGCGATCCGCGACGAGCGGGGGGCGCTGGTCGGGTTCGCCAAGGTGACGCGCGACATCACCGAGCGGCGCCATGCGCAGGAAAGCCTGCGCCGCGTCCAGGAGCGCATGTTGCAGTCGCAAAAGCTCGAAATGCTCGGCCAGCTGATCGGGGCGATCGCGCCGGGCGCGCGCGGGCCGGGCAACTCGCCGCATGCTGAACCCTCAGTCGGGATCGTCGCGCAGGCTTTCGCCGTTCAGCTCCGCGCCCGCCAGCACGATATAGGCGCTGACGTAAAGCCACACGAGCAGGATCGCGACCGCGCCGAGCGAGCCGTAGATCCGGTCGTATGAGCCGAAATGCGCCGCGTAATAGGAGAACGCGGCCGAGCCGGCGAGCCAGAGAAGGCTCGCCAGGATCGTGCCGGGGCGCAGAAAATCCCAGGCCGGGCGCCTGCGGTGCGGCGCCAGCCGGTAGAGGGCGGCCAAGCCGATAAAGGCCAGCACCGCCAGCATCGGAAAGCGGATCGATGGCAGGATGTCCCGCCATAGCGCCGGCAGCGGCAGGCGCGTCACCGCCGCCGGGACACCAGCGATCAACACGAGCGCGTCCAGCACAAAGACGCCGCCACCGATCGTCAGCGCGATCGACAACCCGTAGAAATGCAGCAAGCCGCGCTCTTCCTTGCCTTTGTACGCGATGGTCAAGGCGTTCATCAGCGCGCTCGTGCCGCTCGTCGCGCTCCAAAGCGCGACCACCACGCTGATCACAAGACCGATGCCGAGCCGTTCCGACGGCGCGCTCGCCAGCGCGTTGAGCTGGCCGCCGAGCAGGTTCAGCGCCTGGCTGGGCAGCACGTCGGTCAGCGCGGTCATATGACGCTCGATGGTCAACGGGTCGGCGACAAGCCCATAGGTCAGCACCAGCGCCGACATGCCCGGAAAAATCGAAAGCATCGCGTAGTAGGCGATGCCTGCGGCTATGATCGAGACATGGTCACGCGACAGCGCGCGTCCAAAACGGACCATGTGTTCGTGCCAGCCGCGCCATCGCATGTGGTGCCGCGATCTACTGGTGCGAGCTGCGGCGCGGAGACGCAACGGCGTGTCGGACATGCCACGGTAACGTCGCCGCTTTCTCACGCGTTCCTCGACATGACGCGACCGAAACCACTGGAACGAATCGTTTTTCGCGGCGTTGGCTGGCCGTGATCAACCCGACCGCGAAAGCGCGTCGCGCGTTCCATGGCAAGCCGACGAAGGAGAGGGTCAATGTTCAAACCTGCACAGCTACTCGGCGCCGCTGCCGTCATTGGGCTCTTGGCCTGCGGCCCGGCGCAAGCCCAGATGGCGTTCCATTATAACGGGCCGGTCGAAACCCCCGAGCAGAACGTCATCCAGAGCGCGCATTACGATTGGCTCTTGGAAAACAGCCCGAGCTTCCGCGCCTATCGCGAGCGCAAGGAGTGCGGCCCGATCGACTTCGAGGCAGGGCTGCGCCAGGACTGCTTCCAGTCGTTCGACCAGTACGAGCCGGTCGCGGTTCGCTAGTCTTCCGCAAAACTGAATCCCTTCCCCGCACCCCAACCGGGGAAGGGGATCAGGATCTCGATCGCGCCGTGATCGGCGGCGGCGACTAACCCCATTCACGCAAGATCCGTCGCGTTTTGCGACGCGCGCCGCAGGAGCCGGTGCGGCGCGCCGGTGCCACGCGCCGCGCGCGTAAGTCCAACATGCTGTATTTGAGAGGTAATTTTCCGAAGTTGGGCCGAAAGCGAGGCTGGCACGCCAATTTCATCAGTTATTCCCGACACGCAAACATGACGTGTTCCCCCGCGTCGCCCGTCCTCCCCCCGCAGCGGGCGACTACAGAAGGCACGGCGGTCTCCCCCACCGCCGTGCCTTTCTCCTTTCGCGGTTCTACCGCCGATCGCTCTGGAGCATTCTCTGGGTTTCCGCCTGAATTTCGCCACGCTCCGCCCGGCTAACACGGCAAGAAGCGGGGAGGAGACGAAGATCACCGGCAAGGAGGTGCGCCGGGTGGGCACCGCCGATGTCGGCGGCCTCCCCGAAGGGATCGCCTTCAGCCCAGACGGCCGCTATCTTTATGTCGGCAACTTCAAGGAGGGGACGGTCGACATCCTGCAGCTTGCGGGGGATTCGCTGCGCAAGGTTGGCAGCCTGACCCTGCCCGGCCACCCCGCCTCGATGCGCGGCAGCACGCCTTAAAGAATAGTTCGCTCGCCCCTCCGGGCTCGCTTCGGCGCCAGCCGTAGGCGCTGCGGATGCAGCGCCGCACTTGGTCACTCGATAAACAACGTCGCCGGCTGTTCGAGATAGGCCTTGACCTTGGCGATGAACGAGGCCGCCTCCCAGCCATCGACGATGCGGTGATCGAACGACGACGACAGATTCATCATCTTGCGCAGGACGACTTGGCCGCCGCGCACCACCGGCCGCTCGTCGATGCGGTTGACCCCGACGATCGCGACCTCAGGGTGGTTGATCACCGGGGTCGCCATCAGGCCGCCGAGCCGGCCGAGGCTGGTGACGGTGATCGTCGAGCCGGTCAGTTCCGCGCGGGTCGCCTTGCCCGTGCGCGCCGCCTCGGAAAGCCGCTGGATCTCCGCCGCGGTTTGCCACAGGTCGAGCGTCTCGGCATGATGCGCTACCGGCACCATCAACCCGCCCGGAGTCTGCGTCGCAACGCCGATATGAACCGCACGATAGCGGTAGAGCACGCCGTTCTCGTCGTCGAAATGGGCGTTGACCTGAGGATGATCAACGATAGCGTTGACGATAGCGCGCATCACAAACGGCAGCAGGGTCAGGTGACTGCGCCCATTTTTATCCTGACCGGCATGGGTTTCGTTGAGGTGGGCACGCAGCTCTTCGAGCGATGTGACGTCGACCTCTTCGACATAGGCGAAATGCGGGATGTGCGCCGCCGCACGCTGCATGTGCTCGGCGATGGCGCGGCGCAGGCCGATGATCGGAACTTCATCAACCCCGTCGCGCGGGGCGAAGGCCGAACCGCGCACCGACGCTCGGCGATCGCCGCCGGCGGCGTAGGCCTCGAGGTCCTCGCGGGTAACGCGGCCGGCCGGCCCCGTGCCGGGTACGAACTGCAGTTCGATGCCGAGATCCCAGGCGCGCTGCCGCACCGCCGGCGAGGCGAGCGGCTTGGGGTTGGTGCGACGACCCTCACCCGGCTCAGGGCTTCGCCGTTCGCCAGCCTCTCCCGCAATGCGGGCGAGGGGCTTTACCGACAACGCCTGCGGCGCCTGCTTCGCCTCGCGGGAGGCGGCTCGGGTCGCAGTTTTCTTATCCTCTCCCGCTTGCGGGAGAGGGAGGACCGGCGGCACCGCCGCCGGTGGGCGAGGCGCCTGTGCCGGCTTCACGGCTTCTCCCGGCGTCTTCGCCTCGGTCTCCAGCACC
>DATHCK010000014.1:0-7807 GCA_035319545.1 Allostellaceae bacterium
CTGACATGGCCGCATTGGGTGGGCAACCGCGCGTCGGCATCATCATGGGCAGCCAGTCCGACTGGGAGACGATGCAGCATGCCGCGCAGACCCTGGACAAGCTCGGCGTCGCCCATGAGACGCGGATCGTCTCGGCGCACCGCACGCCGCGGCGGCTTTACGACTATGCGACAAACGCGAAATCGCGTGGGCTCAAGGTCATCATCGCCGGCGCCGGCGGCGCCGCGCATTTGCCCGGCATGGCGGCGGCGTTGACCCCGCTGCCCGTGCTCGGCGTGCCGGTGCAAAGCCGCGCGCTGAAAGGCATGGACAGCCTCCTCTCGATCGTCCAGATGCCGGGCGGCGTGCCGGTCGCCACCTTCGCGATCGGCCAGGCTGGCGCGATCAACGCCGCGCTCTGCGCCGCGGCGATCCTTGCCCTCGGCGACAAGGCGGTGGCCGCTGCGCTCGATGGCTGGCGCCAGACCCAGACCGACGCCGTCGCGGAACGCCCCGTTTGATGCCACTCGCGTATTGATGCTTAATCCCGGCGCGACGATCGGTATTCTCGGCGGCGGACAGCTTGGCCGCATGACAGCGATGGCCGCGGCGCGGCTCGGCTATCGCGTGCATGTGTTCGCGACCGAGCCGGACAGCCCGGCGGCGCAGGTTTCCGCCGGTGCGACGGTCGCCGGCTGGAACGATGCTGCCGCCATCGCGGGCTTCGCCGCCGGGATCGACGTCGCCACCTTCGAGTTCGAGAACATCCCCGCCGAGGCGGTGCGCCGGGTCGCGGCGATCAAGCCGGTCATGCCGCGCCCGGAAATCCTTGAAATCGCCCAGGATCGCGTGAAGGAAAAGGATTTCCTCAGCAGCATCGGCGTCGCTACCACGGGCTATCGCGAGGTCACCTCCACCGAGGCGCTAGGGCACGCGCTCGCCGCCCTCCAGACCCGCGCCGTGCTTAAAAGCGCGCGCATGGGCTATGACGGCAAGGGCCAGGTCAATGTCGACGCGCGCACCGAACCCGACGCGGCATGGCGGGCGATGGGCGCACCGCGCGGCATCATCGAGGATTTTGTCGATTTCCGCTGCGAGGTGTCGGTCGTCGTCGCGCGCGGCGCCGATGGCGCGCTCGCGGCCTATCCGCCGGTCGAGAACCGGCATGTCAACCACATCCTCGACACGACGATCGCGCCCGCGACGCTACCGGCCGCGACTGCGCGCGAGGCCGAGCGCATCGCTCGCGACGTCGCCACCCGGCTCGACCTTGTCGGGGTGCTGGCGGTCGAGATGTTCGTGACCCGCGACGACCGCGTGCTGGTCAACGAGCTCGCGCCGCGCCCGCACAATTCCGGCCATTGGACGATCGACGCCTGCGCGGCGAGCCAGTTCGAACAGCTGGTGCGGGCGATCTGTGGCCTGCCTTTGGGCTCGACCGAGCGCCACGCCGACGCGGTGATGAAGAACCTGATCGGCGACGAGGTCGAGACCTGGCGCGACGCGATCGCCGATCCGAGCGCCCACCTTCATCTCTATGGCAAGCACGACACCCTGCCGGGCCGCAAGATGGGCCACGTCACGCGGCTGTTGCCGAAAACCTAGGCCGGGCTCGCGACCCTGACGCGCGGATGGGGCAGATTGCCGCGCAGCACCTTCCACACGCAGCCGAGCAGTTCGAACGGCCGGAACGGCTTGGCGACAAAATCGTCGAGCTCCGGGTCGCAGATCACCGGGTCGGACCCCGAGATGAACAGGCATCTCAGTGACGGCTGGCGCGCGCGGACGTGCCGCGCCGTCTGCAACCCGTCGAGGCCGCCGGGCAGGTTGATATCCGCCACCACCATGTCGAAGCGGCGCTCTTCAATGAGCGCGATGGCTTCCCAGCCGGTGACCGCGGTCTCGACCTGAAACCCGGCGTCGCTCAACGTCAGGCTGATCGTCTCGCGCACCTGATCGTCGTCTTCGAGGACGAGTATGGCCGGCTTTGCTTGCGACATCGCACCACCGCCGAGCGACTGACGACGCAAGCGTAACAGCATTTCTCAATACAAATTTAACGAGAATGGTTCGAATTTTACAGGTTAAACTTGTTTAACGTGATTCACCGCCGCCAGCAGCGTTTCCGGCATCGAGACCCCTCTCCCGCTTGCGGACTTGTGGGAGAGAGAATCAGCAGAATTACGCCGTCGCAGCGATCAGCGACTCGCGGATGATCTGCGGGATCTTTTCCAGCGTCTCCGACGGCGTCATCAGCGGCGGCGCGAGGCAGATCGTGTCGCCGATCGCCGGATCGGCGCTGCCCGCGCGGATGCGCAGCAGCAGCCCGCGCCCCATCGCCTCGCGCGCGACGCGCGGGCCGAGGCCGATCGCCGGCGCCTTCGACGACTTGTCGGTGACGAGCTCCACGCCGCACATCATGCCGATGCCGCGCACATCGCCGACATTGGGCAGGTTGCGCAGCTCTTCGAGATTGGCGAGCAGCTTCGCGCCCTCGACCTTTGCGCGCTCGACCAACCCGTCTTTTTCGATGATCCCGCAATTGACGACGCCGACCGCGCAGCACACCGGGTGCGCGCTATAGGTCGCCGCGTGCATGAATTTGCGGTCAGCCGGCGCCGAGTTGATCGCGTCGTGCACCCGCTTCGAGGCGATGACGCCGCCCAGCGGCAGATAGCCGCTGGTCACGCCCTTGGCAAACGACACGAGGTCGGGCTCGACCCCCCAATGCCCCAGCGCGAACCAGCGCCCGGTGCGGCCAAACCCGGTGATCACCTCATCGGCGATCATCAGCACGTCATACTTGTCGCAAATCTCGCGCAGCTTCGGGAAATAGGTGGCCGGCGGCACGATCACCCCGCCCGCCCCCATCACCGGCTCGGCGATGACCGCGGCGACCGTGTCCGGCCCCTCGGCGAGGATCGCCTTCTCGACCGCCTCGGCGGCGGCGATTCCGGGCTCCTCGTTGCCCTGCCAGCGATAGGCGTAAGGCGGCGCGACCTGCACAAAGCCCGGCACCAGCGGCCCGAACATCTTGTGGTAGATCGCCATGCCAGTGGCGCTCATCGCCGCCATCGTCACGCCGTGATAGGCATGCCAGCGCGAGATGATCTTCACTTTGTCGGGCTTGTCGTTGACCTTCCAGTAGTAGCGCGCGAACTTGAACGACGATTCGTTCGATTCGGCGCCCGCAGTGGTGAAATAGACCGCCGAGCTGTTCGCATAGGCATGGCGCACGATGAACTCGCCGAGGCGGATCGACGGCTCGTTGGTCTGCCCGACATAGGCCGACGCAAAGCCGATCTTGCGCATCTGCGTCGCCGCCGCGTCCGCGAGCTCGCCGCGCCCGTGGCCGATATTGACGTTCCACAGCCCCGAAAGCCCGTCGATCACGCTGCGTCCGTCAACGTCATAAAGCATCGCGCCCCGGCCGTAGTCGATAAACAGCGGCGTCTTGTGGTCGTCCGGGTGGTGCAGCGGGTGAACCAGAAACTGGCGATCGGTTTCGAGAAGCTGCGTCCTGCCGTCCATTATCCCCACTCCTCGTGGCCCCCATCCCGGCAGATGCGGGGATGGTTTCATTGGCGCTAACCTACGATCCTCGCCCTGCGAGGTCGAGCGGAGATCACGGCTCCCGAGGCGATCACACGAACTTGACAGCGGCTCCGGTAGAAAACGCGGCCGTGGAAGCTACATCGTGAGGCATGAGGCTGCTCACTCTTCTGGCCCTCCTGCTCTTTCTCGCCGGTTGCAGTGGCGGGGTCACCAAACCGTGCCCCGACCCTGATCCCGACCCCAATAGCCCCTGCGCGACCTCGCACGGCCACACCTACGGTGGCGGCTAGCGACGGGCCTAGCGGTTCGGCAGGTCGAGCGGATAGATCGGCCGGCGCACGTTCCTGAAGGTCAGCGACGAATAGTCCGAGGTGCAGGCGCCGATGCCGGCGAGGTCGACCACCGCTTTCGCCATCGCCCCCAGGCCGGCGCGCCAATGCACCCGGCTCTTCAGCATCACATAGCGCTTTTGCAAGGGGTCGATCCCGAGGCTGTAAAAGCAGTTGAGGTCCGACGGCTCGACATGGCGCGAGATCACCGCGACCTCGACCTTCCCCGTGTCGATCACCACCGATGGCCCCATATCGGTCACCACGCCGCGCCCCATCGGCCCCTTGTTGCGGAACCGGCCGCTGGAGATCGTCTTGACCGTGCCGGAAATCTCCAAGGGCGGGCTTTCGCCCGGGATCTGCGGCATCTCGAGCTTGCCGCCGACCGACAACGTGACCCGCGCGCCGATCCCAGCGGCGATCGCTTGTTGCGCGGCCTCCGGGTCGTAGATCGCGAACGCCGCGACATTGTCGAGCCCAGCTTTCACTATCTCGCCCAGCACCACGGTGGTGTCCATCGTGCCGCCCGAAGCGCAATTGTCGTAATGGTCGAGCAGCACGATCGGCCCCTCGCCCGGCGAGGGCGCGGGCATCGCCCGGGCGCGCGCCAACGCCTCCTTCAGTGGCTCGATCTTGTAGATAAAGGCTTCGCGCTCGACCCACGCGCGGTCGAGCAATTCATCGCGCAACTGCGCCGCCAAAGCCTCGTCGCCGTTGGTGACGACCACCGCCGAGAGCCCCGCATTGGCGATGTCGGCATGCGGAAACCCGGTAAAGAGGCTGGCGACCAGCGCGCCGTCGCCGGTCATCGCCGCGCAGCGCTCCTGCAGCTCGCGGTTCGGGTGGTCGTCGGTGCCCTGGCGCATCACATGCGGCAGCATCGGCACGTTGCCCCAGGCCATGACGGGCCGCGCCTCGCCCTTGATCGCACGCACCAATATGTCGCCGGCGCGCTTCGCGGTGTCGTAGGTATCGACATGCGGGTAGGTGCGATAGCCGCTGACCACCGTCGCGTTCTCGATCATCGCCGGATAGAGGTTGGCGTGCATGTCGTAGGCGACGGCGATCGGTGTCTTGGCATCGAGCGCGCGGATGCGGCGCAACAGTTCGCCCTCACCGTCCTCGAAGCGCTCGGTCACCATCGCGCCGTGCAGGTCGAGCATGATGCCGTCGAACCCGCCCTGGGAGACCGCCGCGCAGATATGGTCGGCGATGTGCTCGAACGCCGCGTCGTCGACCGGGCGCGATGGCGACGCGCTGGCCGCGACCGGCAGCACCACCTCCGCCTTCTCGCGCAGGGCAATGTCGAGATAGGCACCAAGCCCCGCGCCGGTGCCGCGAAATGCTGCGATCGCCTCGTGGCCGTAAAGCGGCCCCGAGCCGCTGCCGTCACGGCTTGGCCCGAACCGCGCCAAGGGCGTCGGCACCGGCGAGAAGGTGTTGGTCTCGTGCTTCATCATCGCGATCAACAGGCGCATGATCGCCTCCGCAACGTTCGCCCGACGAACGATAGCGGCCCTGGGAGAGAAGCGCCATGCACCGCAGCACCGACCGCATCCTGACGACCCATGTCGGCAGCCTGCCGCGGCCGGCCGACCTCTACAAAATGATCGAGGCGAAGCAAGAGGGCGGCGCGATCGATGCGCCGGCCTTCGCCGCGCGGGTCAAATCGGCGGTCGCCGAGATCGTCAAGCGCCAGGCCGACGCCGGGATCGACATCGTCGCCGACGGTGAGATGGGCCGGGTTGGGTTTATCCCCTATGTCAACGAGCGGCTGACCGGCATCGAGCCGAGCCCCGGCGAGATCGCCTCCTACTGGAACGAGTCGCGCGAATATAAGGAGTTTCCCGAATTCTACGCCTGGGCGCAGAGCCAGGCCGGCGCCGCTGGCCGCGCCGGCCGCACGCGTTGGATGTGCACTGGCCCCGTCGCCTACAAGGGCGACGCCGCGCTCGCCGTCGACATCGCCAACCTCAAGGCGGCGATCGCCGGGCTCCCAGAGGGGCTTAACGTGGTCGAGGCTTTCATGCCGGCGGTGTCGCCGGCCAACCTCGTCAACTGGAACCGCAACCTCTTCTATCAAACCGAGGAGGAATATCTCTACGCGGTGGCCGACGCGCTGCGCGAGGAATACCGGGCGGTGATCGATGCCGGCCTCATCCTTCAGGTCGATGACCCGCTGCTCTCGTCCTATTATGTGATGCACCCAGAGGTGAGCCTCGCCGGCTGGCGCGACTGGGCCGGCACCCGCGTCGCCGCGCTCAACCACGCGCTCAAGGGCCTGCCGCAGGACCGCATCCGCCACCACACCTGCTACAGCATCAATATTGGGCCGCGCGTCCACGATCTCGAACTAAAGCACATCGTCGAGACGCTGCTGTCGATCAATGCCGGCGCCTATTCCTTTGAGGCCGCCAACCCGCGCCACGAGCACGAATGGCGCGTCTGGGAGCATGTGAGGCTGCCCGAGGGCAAGATCCTCATCCCCGGCGTCATCACCCATTCCTCGAACATCGTCGAGCACGAGGAGCTGGTCGCCGAGCGCATCGGCCGCTTCGCCAACGTGGTCGGCAAGGAGAACGTCATCGCCGGCGCCGATTGCGGCTTTGCCAGCTTCGCCGCGACCTGCGAGGTTCATCCCAGCGTCGTCTGGGTCAAGCTCGCCGCGCTCGCCGAAGGCGCGCGCATCGCCAGCAAGGAATTGTGGCGCTGACCCCTATCTATCGTGATCTGACCGCGCGCAAGCCCTGAGTGGCGGCAAAGGCGCCGCCAGGCGGGGCGCGCCATGCCGCCGGCGGAACCGGGTGGGCGATGCGCCGGGCGCTGATCGCCGCCTCCAGCGAGCGCGCGAGCACCTGCGCGTTCGCCACCGAGCCGAGAATCGATCCCGCGTCGCCCTCGCCCGTCCATACCCGGCCCGCCGGCGACAGAGCCTGTGCTCCACGCACGATACAGCTTGCCGCGAGCGTGGGGTCGCCCGTCACGCAGATGTCGCCGCCCGCGATATTGGCGGCGATCCACGCGCCGCTGTTGATCCGCTCTTCCTGCAGAATCAGGTGAACATGGCCGTCGGCGGTGAAGAAATCGCGTGTCGCCACGTAAAGTTCGAGCGAGTGGCGCTGCGCCGTCCGGATCATCTGCGACAGTACCGGCCAAGCATCGGTGTCGGCGTAAAGGTTCAGCATTTGCGGGGCGCTCCGTGTCAGAAGTGCAGGATCATGTCCATTGCGCCGAGCACGACGAAATTGCGCGTCGGCGCGATGCCGGCGTTCGCATTGCCGTTGAACGCGTTGGCGCCGTTCGAGCGGTAGTAATCGACCTCGGGGCGGAGCTCGATCTGCGGCGACAGCCAGTGCTGCCAGCCAAGGCCGAGCCCGTAATACACCGCCTTGGTGCCGGTGCGCTGGCCTTGCCAGTCGCCGTAAAACTCCGGGCGCAGCGAGAAATTGTCGAGCGGATCGGGCGAATAGTTGATGTAGGAGGTGACACCGGTCGCGTGCGCGTAGCAGCTCAGCCCGGCATTGCCGCCGCAATGCGCCGGATTGGCCGCATTGAACGGCATGTATTGCGGCGAGAACGGCGTTCCGCCCGCCGCCAGGATCGCCGCCGCCGTCGGGTTGTCGGCGTTGAGCACATGATCCTGGTGCTCGTCGTACATCTCGAAGGCGATGTGCCAGTTGTCATTCCACTTGTGATAGGCGGTGAAGCCGTACCATTGCAGGTTGTTATAGCCCCATGCGCCCGAATTGATGCCGTTGGCGCAGCCGTTGATGTTGTCCCAGCCGTCATTCCAGTTGTACCGGAAGCAGCCGGTGAAGGTCGGCTGCGCGCCGGGATCTTTCAGCATCGTCGTGCCCGGATAGAGCGGGTTCGGGTCCGGGTTGGCGATGTGCTGGCCGAGGTGCCAGATCGCCGCTTCGGTGCCGTCCGACAGACCGAGCTGG
>DATHCK010000015.1:0-7166 GCA_035319545.1 Allostellaceae bacterium
CCCGCCCAGTTGACGCCGACCCGCATCAACACCACGCCGATCATCGTGATGATCGTGCCGGTCACCACCGCAGGAAAGAAGCGCAGCACGTATCTGACGAACGGCGCGACGCAGAGCCCGAAGATCCCCCCGATCAGCACCGAGCCGTAAATCCCGGTCAGCCCGACGCCGGGCATCGCCGCCATCGCCAGCATCGGCGAGATCGAAACCGCGGTGACCCCCATGATGATCGGCAGGCGGATGCCGACCGGGCCGACGCCGACGGTCTGGATCAACGTCGCAATACCGCAGGCGAACAGATCGGCGTTGATCAGCATCGCGATCTGGTCCTTCGGCAAGTGCAGCGCACCCCCGAGGATCAGCGGCACCGCGACCGCATTCGCATACATCACGAGCACATGCTGCAGCCCAAGTGCGAACAGCTTGGGCAGCGGCAGGACTTCATCGACGGGATGAGGGGCTTGGCTCACGGATTTCTCCTCGACGGCGCTGGCGAACACCTCGTTCGTCAGGCTGTCGAGCAATCCGCTTGCCAAAAGCGCGAGACGGGCGCCTCAAGCTGTATTGAGGGCGCCCGCTCTCGGTACGCGGCTCAATTCAACCCGTAGAACCCCATCGCGCCGCCGGCCATGACGCCGCGCTTGGTTTCCTCCGACAGCCCCTCGAGCTGCTTCTGGATCATCTTGGGCGCGCCGGGGAAGAACCCATCCGGGTGCGGGTAATCGGTGGCCCACATGATCTTGTTGGCACCGACATAATCGGCGAGCGCGTGGAGGCAGCCCTCGACCGGCTCGAACGAAATCCAGCATTGCCGATGAAATATCTCGCTCGGCCGCATCTTGAGGCCACTGTCGTTAAAGCCCTGATCGTCGAAATGGCGGTCCATCCGGTCGAGCCAGGGCGCGATCCAGCCGCCGCCCGACTCGAGGAAGCCGACGCGCAGCTTCGGGTGCCGCTCGCAAACCCCGCCCCAGATCATGCTGAGCGCCGCCAGCATCATCTCCATCGTGTGGCTGATGATGTGCTGCGCGCCGCGGCCCTGGAAGCGGTCGATACCGACCTGCGGCATGCCGGGCGAGGCGCCCTCATGGAAGCCGATCGCGAAGTCGAGCTCCTCGGCCGCGCTCCAGAATGGCTCGTAGACGGGATCGTGGATCAGCCGGTCGTTATACGGGTTCGGGCGCAGGAACCCGGCGCGGAAGCCGAGTTCCTTGCGCGCGAAGGTCATTTCCTTGATCGCCTGGTCGACATCCTGCATCGGCAGCATCGCCACCCCGAAGAGACGATCGGGATATGGCTTGCAGTAATCGGCGAGCCAGCGGTTATAGGCGCGGCAGGTCGCGCCGGCGAGGCCGGGGTCCTTGATACCGCCGACAAACAGCCCGATGCTCGGGTAGAGGAACGCCGCGTCGATCCCGTCCATGTCCATGTCGGGGATGCGCTTGTGCGGATCGAACCCGCCGGCGCGGCCTTGGCTGTATTCAAACCCGTCGGCGATGACGTGGCCGTCGCGCGCCCCGATCGCGCCGATCGCGCCCAGCCCGCGCTCGGCGCTGCCGAGCAGCGCCGCGTCGACCTGCAACTGCTGCCGGCCATGGTTGTTGGTGACGAGCCGCGGCGCCCGGTCGCGATAGGCCGGCTCGATATAGTCGGTCCACAGATTGAGCGGCTCGAGGATATGCCCGTCCGCGTCGACGACGTTGTATTGCCGCGCCATGTTCTCCTCCCTCAATGCAATCCGTAGAACGCCATCGCGCCGCCGGCCATGACGCCATGCTTGGTCGCCGCCGAGAGGCCGGCCGCGTCGAGCTGCTTTTCGATCATGTCCGGCGCACCGGGGAAGAACCCGTCGCGATGCGGGTAATCGGTGGCCCACAGGATCTTGTTGGGGCCGACATAATCGGCGAGATGCGCGAGGCTGCCCTCGACCGGCTCGAACGAAATCCAGCATTGCCGGCGGAAGATGTCGCTCGGGCGGTTCTTCAACCCGCTGTCGTTAAAGCCCTGATCGTCGAAATGACGGTCCATCCGGTCGAGCCACGGCGCGATCCAGCCGCCGCCCGACTCGAGGAACCCGACGCGCAGCTTCGGGTGCCGCTCGCACACCCCGCCCCAGATCATGCTGAGGCAAGCCAGCATCATCTCCATCGTATGGCTGATGATGTGCTGCGCGGCGCGGCCCTGGAAGCGGTCGATGCCAACCGTCGGCATCCCCGACGAGCCACCTTCGTGAAAGCCGACGACAAAATCGTATTCCTCGCACGCGGTCCAGAACGGCTCGTAGGCCGGATCATGGATGAGGCGGTCGTTATAGGGATTGGGGCGCATAAAGCCGCCCTTCATGCCCAGTTCCTTGCGGGCAAACTTCATCTCCTCGACCGCGGTGTCGACGTCCTGCATCGGCAGCATGGCGATCCCGAAAAGCCGATCGGGGTAAGGCTTGCAGTAATCGGCGAGCCATCGGTTGTAGGCACGGCATAGCGCCCCAGCGAGCGCCGGGTCGTGCACCGCGCCCGAAAACAGGCCCATGCTCGGATAGAGGAACGCCGCATCGATCCCGTCGAGGTCCATATCGGGGATGCGCTTGTGCGGGTCGAAGCCACCCGGCCGCCCGTCCTCGTATTTCATCGTCTCGGCCTTGATCTCGCCCTGGCGCGCGCCGACCCCGCCGATGCCGCCCATGCCTTGCTGCGAGCCGAGCACCTGGTTTTCGAGGAACAGTTTTTCCTTGCCGTCATTGTCGATGATGATCTTCGGCGCGCGGTCGCGGAATTTCGGGTCCATGTAGTCGTTCCACAGCGACACCGGCTCCAGGATGTGACCGTCGGAATCGATCCGCTTATAGACGCGCGCCATCTCGTTCTCCTCCATCTGACAACTACCCGGGGGCCAATCACCTCAGGGCTCGCCAAGGACGCCCCCTTTGGGGAGGCTGCGTCATGCTGGCCCAGCCAGCAGCCAAAGGCAAGATCGTAAGCCTTGCTTATCAGCGACCGGGATATGCGGGTTTTGCAACCGCGCTACGCGCGCCCGGCGAGTTGCGGCTTGCGCAATTCTGGGGTCGGCGGCGGCATCGGCGGCTTGTCGTCGCTCGCGGCGCGGGCGAGCTTCACCAGCGTCTGCATCAGCCCCGTGACGCCCTTCAATCGCGCCGCTTCGTCATCCCAGTTGCGCAGATAGACGAGCTTCTGGTCGGGACGCAGGCGCAGCCTGCCGGCCTGGCTCTGGATCAGCTCGACCAGCCCCGCCGGGTTCGCGAAACGGTTGCCGCGTAGCTGGATGACCGCCCCCTTGGGGCCGGCCTCGACCCGCTCGACCCCGGCCGTCTTGCAGGCGCGCTTGATGGCGATGATCTGCAGCAGATTCTCGACCTCGGCCGGCAATGGCCCGAAGCGGTCGATCAACTCGGCGGCAAACGCCTCGCTCTCGCGCCGATCGGCAAGCCCGGCGATGCGCCGGTACAGCCCCAGCCGCACCGACAGGTCGGTCACGTAATCCTCGGGGATCAGCACCGGCGTGCCGATGGTGATCTGCGGGCTCCATTCTTCGTCCCGCATCGCGCTGTCGCCACCTTCGGTGCGCGCCACCGCGACTGCCTCTTCCAGCATCTGCTGGTACAATTCGATGCCGACCTCGCGGATGTGGCCCGACTGCTCGTCGCCCAGAAGATTACCGGCGCCGCGAATATCGAGGTCGTGGCTCGCCAGCTGAAAACCGGCGCCGAGCGTATCCAAGGTCTGCATCACCTCGAGCCGGCGCTGCGCGGTCGGCGCCAGCTTTTTGCGTTCGGGCAGCGTCAGGTAGGCGTAGGCGCGCAGTTTCGAGCGGCCGATCCGCCCGCGCAGCTGGTAGAGCTGCGCCAAGCCGAACATGTCGGAGCGATGGACGATCAGCGTATTGGCCGAGGGAATGTCGAGCCCCGACTCGATGATGTTGGTCGACAGCAGCAGGTCATAGGCACGCTCGTCGAAAGCGCTCATCACGTCTTCGAGCTCGGCTGCCGCCATGCGGCCGTGCGCCATGCAGATACGGATTTCGGGGACGATCTTGCGCAGCTCCTCGCGCACCTCGCCGAGATCGGCGATGCGCGGCGCGACATAAAACACCTGCCCGCCGCGGTCCCGCTCCCGCAAGATCGCCTCGCGCACCACCACGGGATCGTAGGGCGTCACAAAGGTGCGCACCGCCAGCCGGTCGACCGGCGGGGTCGCGATGATGCTCATCTCGCGCACGCCGGAGAGCGCCAGCTGCAAGGTGCGCGGGATCGGCGTCGCGGTCAGCGTCAGCACATGCACATCGGCCTTCAGCCGCTTCAGCCGCTCTTTCTGCACGACGCCGAAATGCTGCTCCTCGTCGACGATGACGAGCCCCAGATGCTTGAACCGAACATCCTTGGCCAACAGCGCGTGCGTGCCGATGACGATCTCGATCCGGCCAGCGGCGATGTCCTCCTTGATCTGCTTCACGTCCTTCGCCGCCACCAGCCGCGACAGTTGCGCGATACGGATCGGCAGCCCGGCGAAACGCTCGGTAAAGCTGCGCGTGTGCTGGCGCGACAGCAGCGTCGTCGGCACCACCACCGCGACCTGAGCACCGGAGAACGCGGCGATGAACGCCGCCCGCAGCGCCACCTCGGTCTTGCCAAAGCCGACATCGCCGCAGATCAGCCGGTCCATCGGCCGGCCCGACGCCATGTCGCCGAGCGTATCCTCGATCGCGCGCAGCTGGTCTTCGGTCTCGGGATAGGGAAAGCGCGCCGCGAACTCCTCGTAAATACCCTCGGGCGGGGTGATCGCCTCGCCTGGCCGCAGCTGCCGCTCGGCGGCGACGCGGATCAGCTCGCCGGCGATCTCGCGGATGCGCTGCTTGACGCGCGCCTTGCGGCCCTGCCAAGCCGCGCCGCCAAGCCGGTCGAGCTGAACCCCGGCATCCTCTGAGCCGTAGCGCGACAGCACCTCGATATTCTCGACCGGCACGAACAGCCGGTCGTCGCCGGCATAAAGCACCTTGAGGCAGTCATGCGGCGCGCCGGCGACCTCGATGGTTTCGAGGCCCTCGTAGCGGCCGATGCCGTGCTCCTCGTGGACGACGAGATCGCCCGAAGCCAGACTCGCCGCCTCGGCGATGAACTCGTCGAGATTGCGCCGCCGCCGCGGCGCACGGGCGAGCCGGTCGCCGAGAATGTCCTGCTCGCCGAGCATGACGAGGCTGTCGGTCGCGAAGCCCTGCTCGAGCGGCAGGATCGCCAGCCCCACCGCCGAGCGCGGCAACGCGTCGAGCGCCGCGCCGTCAGGGGCCGGGCGCAGCTCGGTCAGCCCACGCTCGCGCAGCACCGTCGCGAGCCGATCGGCCGAGCCGGCGCTGTACGCCGCGACCGCGGTACGCTTGCCGGATTTGCGCTCGCCGTCGAGATAGTCGCGTACCGCCTCGAACAGATTGATCTTGGGGTCGGCCCGCTCGGCGGCGAAATTTCGCGCTGGCCGCGCCCCGGCATCGAACGCAACCTGCTCGCCTTCCGGCGCGGCGAACGGCGACAACTGAACGACCGTGCGCCCATCCAGCACCTGCCGCCCTTCGTCGTCGCCGATAAAGAGCTGCTCGGGCTTCACCGGCCGGTAGAGCGGCGCCGCGGCGTTGTTGGCGCCCGACGTGGCGATCATCTGTCGCGCCGCGTAAAAATCGGCGATGCTTTCGAGCCGGTGCGCGCGCGCCTCGTCGCTCTGATAGTCGAACGACACCGCCGCGTCCGGCAGGTAGTCGAACAGCGTCTCCAGCCGCTCGTAATAAAGCGGCAGCCAATGCTCCATGCCCGCGTAGCGCCGTCCGGCGCTCACCGATTCGTAGAGCTGGTCATCGCTGCCGACATTGCCGAAGAGTTCGCGGTAGCGCGTGCGGAAGCGGTGGATCGCCGGCTCGTCGAGCAGCACCTCGCTGACCGGCTTCAATTCGAGCCGGTCGAGCTTGCCGCTCGAGCGCTGCGTCAGCGGGTCGAACGAGCGTAGCGATTCGACCTGATCGCCAAAGAAATCGAGTCGTACCGGCTGCGCCGCGCCCGACGGGTAGAGGTCGACGATGCCGCCGCGGACCGCGAACTCGCCCGGCTCGCGCACCGTGTCGGTGCGGAAATAGCCGTTGTTCAGAAAAAAGCTCTGCAGCCGGTCGAGGCCGATCCGCCCACCCACGCCGATCGCCAGCACGCGATCGTCAAACAGCTTCCTCGGCGGCACGCGCTGCACCACCGCGTTGACCGTGGTGAGCACGAAAATCGGCCCCGCTTGCTCGCCCGCCGCCAGCCGTGTCCCAAGCGAGGTTAAGGTATCGATGCGCCGGCTGGTGATCTCGCCGTTGGGCGACACCCGGTCATAGGGCAGACAATCCCAGGCCGGAAAGGTCAAGACCGTGAGGCCGGGGTGGAAGAACTGCAGGGTCGCGGCGAAACGGCCCATGCGCGCGTCGTCGCGGCAGACATGCAGCCAAGACTGCGCCTTGCCGTCGCGCAACAGGCGCCCGAGCACCGCCGCGTCATGGCCTTCGGGCGCGCCAAACAGGGTCGCGCGGCGCGGCAGACCGCCGATGATGCGGCTGAGATCGTCGAGCGGCATCAGCGGATCACGTCGGCCGCGGCGAGTATTTGAATGCGAGCAGCATCCGGGTCACGTCATGGTCGCAATCATCGGGCGGCGCGCAGCGGCCGGTCAGCCAGTCGAAAATTTCCGGGTCCGGCCGGTCGAGCAGCGCCTCGTAGCGGTCGAGCTGCGCCTCGTCAAACGCCGCGAGGTGCTCGTCGGCGAACGAGCCGAGGATCAGATCAGCCTCGCGCGTGCCGCGGTGCCACGAGCGAAACAACAGCCGCTTGCGGCGCGGGTCGGGCAAGTGTGTCATCGGTCTGGTTGGGCGCTGCTCGCGGTGCGGCAAATCCGAAATTCGCCCAGCGCTTTGGGCCATGCTCGATGCGAATTTCGGATCAAAGCCGCACCGCCATCTAAAAAGGTGCGTGTGGCCTGCGGTTTGAAGTTTCCCAAAGCGCAAGTTGCAGAACTGAGGGGAAACTTCAAACCAGCCCCACGAGGGAAGATATAATGGTTCGCGCGCGTCGCGTCATGGGCGACGGCGAATAGCGGACACGCGATAGGTTGCGCCCTCAGCTTCTCGACAGGCTTTTCGCG
>DATHCK010000016.1:0-10054 GCA_035319545.1 Allostellaceae bacterium
CATTTCCGGCTGGGCCTCGACAGGCTCGAAGCTGCGGCGGCGCTGGTGGCCGACATCACTGGGCAACGCTACCCAGATTTGCGCGTGCCGTTTCACAGCCGCTGGCGGCATTTCTCGGCGGGCGGGGTCGACCGCACGGCGCTTGTCGCGCCTGGCGTAGATCGGGCCGAGGCTGCGCGGGCGCGGATCGATCTGACGATCGTCTCGGTGCTGCTCGACGCTGGCGCGGGCGCCGAGTGGCGTTACCGCGAGGATGAGACGGAGCAGGTGTTCTCGCGTTCGGAAGGGCTCGGCGTCGCCGCCTTCAGAACCATGCAGGCCGGACTGTTCTCGTTCGACCCGGCGCTGCCGTGGCGCGCCGACGCGACGGCATTAGCGGCGCTGAACCCCGAAGCGCTCGCCGCGACCATGCAGCACGGGGACGGCAACGCGCTTGCCGGCTTTACGGGGCGTGCCGATTTGCTGCGCCGTCTGGGTGAGGTCGCGGGCGACAATCCGGTGTTGTTCGGCCGGCCGGCGCGGCTCGGCAATCTTTACGACCATTTCTGGACGCAGGGCGCGACGATTACCGCTGCGGAAATCCTCCGTACCGTGCTTGTCGCCCTCGGGCCGATCTGGCCCGCCCGCCCGCTGGGCGACTGCGGTCGGCATCGCGCGGTGCCGGGCGACGGGCTGGTGCCGTTTCATAAGCTGTCGCAATGGCTCGCTTATTCGCTGGTCGAGCCGTTGCAGGATGCGGGGATTGTGGTCACCGAGCTCGACGCCCTCACTGGGCTCGCCGAATACCGTAACGGTGGCCTCTTCCTCGATCTCGGCGTCGTCGAGCCGCGCGACCCGTCGCACGCGACGCGCCTTCTCGACCCGCAGGACGAAGCCGTCGTCGAATGGCGCGCGCTGACGGTCATCCTGCTCGACCGTCTCGCGGAGCGGGTCCGCGCGCTCTTGGGCAAGAGCGCAGCGGAATTTCCGCTCGCCTGTGTGCTCGAAGGCGGCAGCTGGGAGGCCGGCCGGCGAATCGCGTTCTCGCGCCGGCCTGACGGTTCGCCGCCGCTAACCATCGCCAGCGACGGCACGTTGTTCTAAATTTTAGGTGTCTCGAAACTGCAAAACGAGCGTGCGTCCTAAAAGACGCGCCGTGCCGACGGAATACCGCCATGCCCGACCTTCGTCTCGTCGACCATCCACTCGTGCAGCATAAATTGTCGCTGATGCGCGCGCAGGACACGCCCACCGGCGCGTTCCGTCAGCTAATGCGCGAGGTGGGGCTGCTGCTCGGTTACGAGGCGACGCGCGATCTGCCGCTGGAGGAAACCGAGATCGAGACGCCGCTCGAAACGGCGTGCCTGCCGGTGCTGGCCGGCAAGAAGCTCTGCCTCGTCTCGATCCTGCGGGCCGGCAACGGGCTGCTCGACGGCATCCTCGAGCTGGTGCCGTCGGCGCGGGTCGGCCATATCGGGCTCTACCGCGAGCCGCGCACGCTGCAGGCGATTGAATATTACTTGAAGCTGCCCGACGATTTGCCGGAGCGCGACGCGATCCTTGTCGATCCGATGCTGGCTACCGGCAATTCGGCGGTAGCGGCGATCTCGCGGCTCATCGAGCTGAAGGCGCGCTCGGTGAAGTTCGTCTGCCTGGTCGCGGCGCCGGAAGGTGTCGCCCATGTCCACGGCGTCTTCCCGGATGTGACAATCGTTTGCGCGGCGCTCGATCGCTGCCTCAACGAGCACGGCTATATCCTGCCGGGCTTGGGCGATGCAGGCGACCGGCTGTTCGGAACTAAATAGCGGGGATCTCTTCCTGCCGGTATCCCTGCGCGTAAAGCAGCGCGGTCAGGTCGGCATGGTCGATCCGCCAGCGCGCGGCGGCGGCGACCGTGGGCTTGGCGTGAAACGCGATCCCGAGCCCCGCCGCGTGTAGCATCGGTAGATCGTTGGCGCCGTCGCCGACGGCCAGGGTTGCGTCGAGCCCGATGCCGAGCTCGGCGGCGAGCGACAGCAGCGTTTCGTGCTTGGTCGCCGCGGTGACGATCGGCGGGCTCACCGTGCCGGCGAGCTTGCCGCCCGCGATATCGAGCCGGTTGGCCACGACGCGGTCGAAGCCGAGCTCGGCCGCGACCCGCTCGGCGAAGACGGTGAACCCGCCCGACACCAGCGCCGTCGTCACGCCGCGACGGTGCAGCGTCGCAATCAGTGCCCGCGCGCCCGGCATGATCCGGATACGCGTTGCCGCCGCCTCGAGCATGCGCTCGGGCAGGCCGCGCAGCAGCGCCACCCGCTCGGTGAGCGCGCCGACAAAATCGATCTCGCCGTTCATCGCCCGCCGCGTGATCTCGGCAACGGGCCCGCGCAGCCCAAGAAAATCGGCCAGCTCCTCTAGCATCTCGTTCTCGATAATCGTCGATTCGAAATCAGCGATGAGCAGCTTCTTGCACCGACCCGCGGCGGGCTGGGCGACGATGTCGATCGGCCGATCGCCGATCGCCGAGCGCGCATCGGCTTCGCTGACTCCGGCGATGTCGCACGCGCCCGGCGCGAGCCAGTCGACGTCGAACCTGGGTGTACAAGCCCGCAACTGGGCTTCCGCGCCCGGTCCGGCGATCAGCGTGACAACAGACTGCATTTAGTCATCGCGTCTCTCGAGACAGCTGCTTCGCAGCCTACTGAGGATGACGAAGGTTTTTGATGGCAATAAGAAAAATCGTCATCTTGGGGAGCGCCGTCTAGGCGCCTCTCGAAGGACGCAACGAAGCTGAACCAGGAAGTCGTCATCATCATCGCCGGGCCGACCGCGAGCGGGAAGTCGTCGCTGGCGCTCGCGCTGGCCGAGCATTATGGCGGGACTGTCATCAACGCCGATGCGCTGCAATGCTACCGCGACCTCAAGATCCTCACTGCCCGACCCGGCGCAGCGGATGAGGCGCGAGCGCCGCACCGGCTTTACGGCTTTCTCAACGCCGCCGAGCGCGGCTCGGCTGCGCGCTGGCGCGACCTCGCGCTTGCGGAAATCGGCGCGTCGCTCGCCGCCGGGCGGCTGCCGATCTTGACCGGCGGCACCGGGCTTTACCTGCGCGCGCTGATCGGCGGGCTCGCTGCGGTGCCGGACATCCCGTCCGACACCCGCGCCGAAGCCGCCGCGCTGTACGCGCAACTGGGTGGAGTCCAATTCCGCGAGGCATTGGCGCGGCTCGACCCGGCCTCGGCGGCACGCTTTCCGCCCGGCGACAAGACGCGCCTCACGCGCGCCTACGAGGTCGTACGCGCCACCGGCATGCCGATCGGCGACTGGCAGCGCCGGCTCGCCGCGCCCGCGCCTTATCGCTTCGCGACCCTGCTGCTGGCGCCGCCGCGCGCGGCACTCTACGCCGCCTGCGACACGCGCTTCGCGGCGATGATCGAGGCCGGCGGGCTTGCGGAGGCCGCCGCGCTGCTCGCTCGCGGCCTGTCCCCCGATCTGCCGGCGATGAAGGCGGTTGGTGTTCCCGAGCTCTTCGCTCATATGCGTGGCGAATCTAGCCTGCCTGACGCGATCGCCGCCGCGCAGCAATCGACCCGGCGCTACGCCAAGCGCCAGATGACCTGGTTTCGCCATCAGCTCGACGCAGACCTGATCTGCATTGAGCAATATTCGGAAAGTTTTTTGCACTGCTCGCGTCATTTTATTGATCAATTTCTATTGACCGGCGGTGGATAACTGGTACGGTGCAGGCTCCCGCGCCGGCCTCCGCCGGCGCGCTTGCGTCTTGATCAGGAGAGAATCATGTCGCCCGAGTCGCTGTGCGGAGCCGATATCGTCATCCGGTCGCTTGTCGATCAGGGTGTCGAGGTCGTCTTCGGCTACCCGGGCGGTGCGGTTCTGCCGATCTACGATTCGCTCTTCAAACAGAACAGCTTACGCCATGTGCTGGTGCGCCAGGAAGGCGGCGCGGTCCACGCGGCCGAGGGTTACGCACGCTCGACCGGCAAGGTCGGCGTCGTGCTGGTCACGAGCGGCCCCGGCGCGACCAACGCGGTGACGGGGCTAACCGATGCGCTGATGGATTCGGTGCCGATCATTTGCCTCACCGGTCAGGTGCCGACGCATCTCATTGGCAACGACGCTTTTCAGGAGGCTGACACCACCGGCATCACTCGGCCGTGCACCAAGCACAATTATCTGGTCCGCGATGTGGGCGACCTCGCCAAAGTGATGCATGAGGCATTTTACATCGCCAAGAGTGGCCGGCCCGGCCCGGTGGTGATCGATTTGCCTAAGGACGTGCTCTTCGCCACCGGCTCTTATGCCGCGCCCGAGCAGATCGAGCACAAGAGCTATCGGCCGCAGACCCAGCCCGATAGCGCAAAGATCGCCGAGGCGCTGGCGCTGATCGCCAAGGCCGAGCGGCCGCTGGTTTATGGCGGCGGCGGGCTGATCAATTCGGGGCCCGAGGCCTGCGCGCGCTTCGCCGAGTTTGTGCGGCTCATCGATTCGCCCTGCACCTTGACCCTGATGGGGCTTGGCGCGTTGCCGGCGAGCGACCCACATTTCCTCGGCATGGTCGGCATGCACGGCACCTACGAGGCCAATCTCGCGATGCACGATTGCGATGTGATGATCGCGATCGGCGCGCGCTTTGATGATCGGGTAACCGGCCGGCTCAACGCCTTCTCGCCCGGCTCGAAGAAGATCCACATCGACATCGACCCCAGTTCGATCAACAAGAATGTACGGGTCGATGTGCCGCTGATCGGCGATTGCGGCGAGGCCCTTGAGGCGCTGATCGAAGGCTGGACGAAAGTCGCGCCAAAGCGGCTGCCGGCCGGCCGCCAGAGATGGTGGAAGCAGGTTGAGGCGTGGCGCGGTCGCGACTGTCTGCGTTACGACAAGAGCAAGAAGGACATCATCAAGCCGCAATACGCATTGGAGCGCCTTTACGCTCTGACCCAGGGCCGAGACCCCTACATCACCACTGAGGTTGGCCAGCATCAGATGTGGGCGGCGCAGTTCTTCAAGTTCGAAAAACCTTACCACTGGATGACCTCGGGCGGGCTCGGCACGATGGGCTATGGGCTGCCGGCCGCGGTCGGTGTGCAGGTCGCGCATCCCGATGCACTGGTCATCGATGTCGCCGGCGAGGCGTCGATCCTGATGAACATCCAGGAGATGTCGACGATCGCCCAGTACCGCCTGCCGGTGAAGGCGTTCATCCTAAATAACCAGTACATGGGCATGGTGCGCCAGTGGCAGGAATTGCTGCATGGCGCCCGCTATTCCGAGAGCTACACCGCGGCGCTCCCCGATTTCGTTAAGCTCGCCGAGGCGTTCGGCGCAAAGGGGCGGCGCGTTACCGACCCGGCCGAACTCGACGATGCGATCCGCTTCATGATCGACACGCCGAGCGCGGTGGTGCTCGATGTCGCGGTCGACGAGCTCGAGAACTGCTTCCCGATGATCCCCTCGGGCGCGGCGCATAACGAAATGCTCTTGGGTCCCGAGGACGAGGCAAAAAAGCCGGTCTCGGAAGAAGGCATGGTGCTGGTGTAGATGACCGACGTCGAACGCCATACCATCGCGGTGCTCGTCGACAACGAGCCGGGCATCTTGGCGCGCGTCGTCGGCCTCTTCTCGGGGCGCGGCTACAACATCGACAGCCTCACCGTCGCCGAGGTCGACAAGACGAACAATCTGTCGCGGATCACCGTCGTCACCTCGGGCACACGGATGATCATCGAGCAGATCAAGGCGCAGCTCTCGCGCCTCGTGCCGGTGCGCAAGGTGCACGACCTGACTGACGAAGGCCCCTTTGTCGAGCGCGAGATGGCGCTCATCAAGATGGCCGGCAAAGGCGAGCCGCGCATCGAGTCGCTACGTCTTGCTGACATTTTTCGCGCCCGCGTCGTCGACTCGACGACCGAGAGCTTTGTCTACGAGATCACCGGCTCGGCCGAGAAGCTCGATGCCTTTATTCACCTGATGGAGCCGCTCGGCCTTGTCGAGGTGTCGCGCACCGGCGCGGTGGCGATCGCCCGCGGCCCCGGGAAGTTCTAGCGGTCCGGGGGACAGCACATGACGCAATACGAGATCGTGATCCGCACTGACAATCTCTTTGCGGTTCATGGCGGCGAGGAATTGCTCGGCGACCTGTATCACCCGCGCGGGGTAGACAAGGCGCCGGTGCTGGTCGCTGCGCATGGCGGCGGCTGGCAGATCGGCGACCGCAAATTCTACCGGCATTGGGGGCCGTATCTGGCGGCGCGCGGCTACGCGCTATTCTCGATCGAATACCGGCTCATGAAGCCGGGGCGGAAGACGTGGCCGGCCGCAGCCTGCGACGTCAAGTCGGCGGTGCAATACGTCCGTGCCAACGTCGCTGAGCTCGGCATCGACCCCGACCGTATTGCGCTGATCGGCGACTCCGCTGGCGCGCACCTCACGTCATTGGTTGCGCTCGCGGGCGAGGAGCCGCTGCTTTCATCCGAGCACCGCGACGACTCCCATGCCGGAGTTTCGGCCGCCGTCAAGGCGTGCATCGGCTTTTACGGCGTCTACGACATGGCCGCGCAGTGGGAGCACGATCAGATCTACCGGCCGCGCGACCAGATCACCGAGAAGTTCCTCGGCGGGCCGCCTTCGGCGAGCCGGCGCGTGTTCTTTGAGGCGTCGCCGATGAGCTACGCGACGATCGACAAGAACAGCACGAAGTTCCTGCTGATCTACGGCCGCGAGGACGAGATCGTCGATCCCGTCACTCAGTCCGATCGTTTCCTTATCGTGCTGAAGCAGGCGGGATTTTTCGCCCGCAACATTGTGATTCCCGAGGCCGGCCATTTCTGGGCATCGGACCCGGTCGAGGAGCCGGGCAGCTTTGGCGCGCGCACCGCGCCGCGGCTGCTGCGCTTTCTCGAAGCGACGCTATAAAGGTTTGATCGAAGGAGAGTCTCATGCGCGTTTATTACGATCGCGACGCCGATGTGAACCTGATCAAGGCGAAGAAGGTCGCGGTCATCGGCTATGGCAGTCAGGGCAATGCCCACGCCAACAATCTGCGCGACAGCGGCTGCAAGGATGTCGTCGTCGCGCTGCGGCCGGGCTCCGCCTCGACGCAAAAGGCGGAGGCGGCCGGAATCAAGGTGATGACCCCGGCCGAGGCGGCAAAATGGGCCGATGTCGTGATGGTGCTCGCGCCCGACGAGTTGCAGGCGGCGCTCTACAACGGCGATCTCAAAAACAACATGCGCGAGGGCAGCGCGATCGCCTTTGCGCACGGCCTCAGCATCCATTTCCGGCTCATCGAGCCGCGCTCCGATATGGATGTGTTCATGATCGCGCCCAAGGGGCCGGGCCATACGGTGCGCTCGGAATATCTACGCGGCGGCGGCGTGCCGTGCCTCGTCGCGGTCGACCAGAATCCCTCAGGCAACGCGCAGGAGATCGCGCTCAGCTACGCCTCGGCGATCGGCGGCGGGCGCGCGGGCGTCATCGAGACCAGCTTCCGCGAGGAATGCGAGACCGATCTCTTCGGCGAGCAATCGGTGCTATGCGGTGGGCTGACGAGCCTCATCATCGCCGGCTACGAGACGCTGGTCGAGGCCGGTTACGCACCGGAGATGGCCTATTTCGAATGCCTGCATGAGGTGAAGCTGATCGTCGACCTGATCTATGAAGGTGGCATTGCCAACATGCGCTATTCGATCTCGAACACCGCGGAATACGGCGACTACACCCGCGGTGATCGGGTGATCAGCCCGGCGGTCAAGGAAGAGATGAAACGCATCCTCGCCGACATCCAGTCTGGTCGCTTCGCGCGTGACTGGGTGCTCGAGAACAATGCCGGCCAGCCGAGCTTCAAGGCGATGCGTCGCGCTGCCGCCGAGCACGACATCGAAAAGGTCGGCGAACGGTTGCGCGCCATGATGCCGTGGATCAAGCAGAACGCGCTCGTCGATCGCACCAAGAACTGAGCCGATCTTGGCCCAAGCCCGCCGCCCGCGCACGCTGCGCGTGCTGCACGTCGCTGCGGAGCTGTATCCCTGGGTGAAGACCGGCGGGCTGGGTGACGTGCTGGCGGCGCTGCCGCCGGCACTCCTGGCGGAGGGCGTCGACGTCAGGCTGTGCCTTCCTGGCTTCCCGGCGTTTCTCGATGCGTTTCACCTCACCGATGTCACGCGGCTGGCGACGCCCTTTGCCGCCGAGCGGGTGCGCGTCACGCTCGCCACGCTGCCGGGCAGCAAGGTCGCCGCCTATCTTGTCGACCATCCACCGTTCTACGACCGGCCGGGCGGCCCCTACGGCGGCGCCGAGGGTCGCGAGTTCAGCGACAATCATCGTCGCTTTGCATTGCTCGCCTGGGTCGCGGCCGGTCTCGGCGGTGGGGTGGACCCGAATTGGCGGCCCGACATCGTGCATTCGCACGATTGGCATGCGGGCCTCGTCCCCGCCTACCTCAAGGCCGAGAACCCGGTCGCCGCGGCGAGCGTCTTCACCATCCACAACCTGGCCTATCAGGGTTTTTTCCCGGCTGGCATCTTTCCGGAATTGTCGCTGCCCGGCGATTTTTACGGGCTCGAGGGGATCGAGTTTTACGGCGGCGTGTCGTTTATGAAGGCGGGTCTCGCCTATGCCGACAGGCTGACGACGGTCAGCCCGACCTACGCCCGCGAAATTCAGACACCAGAGTTTGGCGAGCGGTTCGACGGGCTGCTGCGGGCGCGCGCCGACGCGCTGACCGGCATCCTCAACGGCGTCGATCCCGTGATCTGGGACCCGGCGCATGACGAGGCCTTGCCGCTGGCCTATGACGTCGAGACCGCCGAGGCCGGCAAGGCGGCGGCGAAGGCCGCGCTGCGCCGTCGGTTCAAGCTGTTTGACGGCGCCGCGCCGGTGTTTGGGGTGGTCAGTCGCCTGACTGCCCAAAAGGGGCTCGACTTGCTGCTAGCCGCGCTCCCCGATCTCATCGCCGGAGGCGGGCAGCTCGCGCTGCTCGGCAGCGGCGATCGCGATCTCGAAGCCGGTTTCGCTGGTGCGGCCGAGACGCAACGGGGTACGGTCGGCGCCGAGATCGCCTATGACGAGACGCTTGCGCGGCTCATCATCGCTGGGTCTGATGTCGTCGTGGTGCCGTCGCGCTTCGAGCCGTGCGGGCTGACGCAGATGTACGCGCTGCGCTATGGCACGCTGCCTCTGGTGCGCCGGACCGGTGGGCTCTGTGACACGGTTGTCGACGCGACGCCGGCCCGGCTACGCGACAAGACCGCGACAGGCTTCATGTTCGAAGCGGCGACGGCCGATGCGCTCGCCGCGACGCTCGAATGGGCGAGCGCGCAATACGCCAACCGCGCAAGCTGGCGGCAGATGGTGCGCGAGGCGATGACCCGCGACTTCAGCTGGGCGCAATCCGCCCGGCAATACGCCGCGCTGTACCGTGAAGTGGTGGCGGGCTAGGCGGCTACGCCCCCAAAATTGTCCCGGCCTCCAGGCCCGCGTCGCTCGACTTGATCTTGGCGCCGTCATCGATCCTAAGGCGCGAGCAGTCGATAAACCCGCCCTGGCAATGGATGCGGATGCCGTCCGGACCCGCGACGACGATCTCCCCCAATTTCTTGCCGCGCACCGCGCCAAAGGTCGGCGCCATGACCTTTTTCGCGTCGAACAGATAAAGCTTTTTGTCGCCCATCTGGGTCCACGCGCCGGGTGCCGGGTTGCAGCCGCGGATCAGGTCGTAGACGAAATCGACGTGGCTGGCCCAGTTGATCTTGCTCTCGGCCTCGCGCACCCAGCCTTCATAGGTCGCCTCGTCCTCGTCTTGGGTCGACTCGGTGGCACGCCCCGCGACGACGAGGTCGGCGGCCTGCACCAGCGCCTCGACCCCGAGCGGGAAGATCTTGTCGAAATAGAGCGAGCCCGCGGTGTCGTCGGGGCCGATGACGACCCGCTTCTGCAGGATGATCGGCCCCTCGTCGAGCCCCGGGGTCGGCCGAAAGATCGACAGCCCGGTTTCGTGGCGGCCGCGGATGATCGCCCACGGGATCGATGAGGGCCCGCGGTGCAGCGGCAGCAGCGAGGGGTGGAATTGGATCAT
>DATHCK010000017.1:0-14719 GCA_035319545.1 Allostellaceae bacterium
AACTCTGTCCTCAACTGGCGGACCGAATGCTCCGATCTTGACACAATCATCCGCACCGCGCTCGCCTGGGAGATGCGGCGACACAACGCAGCGCGCAACCCAGGAGACTAAGCAGGGAATTTCCCGCACCACCACCCGTTATGCGACCGCTGCCGCCGCCCCCACTCTGGGCGGCGCATCGTGTCAGCTGAAGGAAGCCGGATGAGCCTTGTTGACGAAGTGGCGGCCGAGGCACCGCCGGTTCCCGTGCCGAGCGCCGGTCCAGTCGGCATCGACGGCAAGTTCTTCCGCGTCGGCGCCGCGAAGCACTTTGTCAAAGGCGTGACCTACGGCCCGTTCGCGCCCGGCGGTCACGGCGCGCAGTTCCCAGAATTGGCGATGGTGGAGCGCGACTTCGCGCTGATGGTGACGGCGGGGATCAACACGGTGCGGGTGTTTACCGTGCCGCCGGTGTGGCTGCTCGACGCCGCGCAACGGCACGGCCTCAAGATGCTGGTTGGGCTACCGTGGTCGCAACATGTCACGTTTCTCGACAGCGTCGAAGTCGAGGCCGGCATCCGCGAGGCGATTGTCAACGGCGTGCGTGCCTGCGCGCGGCACGAGGCGGTCTTCGCCTATCTCGTCGGCAACGAAATTCCGCCCGACATCATCCGCTGGCACGGTGTGCGGCGGGTCGAGAAGTTTGTCGCGAGCCTGGCCGCGCTGGTGCGGCGCGAGCACCCGGGTGCGCTGGTCAGCTACGCGAGTTTTCCGTCAACGGAATACCTTAACGTCGCCGATTGCTGCGATTTCGTGTGCTTCAACGTCTATCTGCACGACGAAGGCTCATTTCGCCGCTATGTCGCCCGGCTGCACAATCTCTGCGTCAACAAGCCGTTGGTGCTGACCGAGTTCGGCGCCGATTCGCTGCGCGGCAGCGAGGCGGAGCAGCGCGACATCCTTTCCTGGCACATCAAGGCCGCGTTTGCCGGCGGGGTCGCCGGCACTTTTGTTTTTGCCTGGACCGACGAGTGGTTCACCGGCGGCCACCCAATCGAGGATTGGGAATTCGGTCTCGTCGACCGCGAGCGCCGGCCGAAGCAGGCCTTCGCCGAGGTTGCGGCACAGTATCTCGGGCCATTGCCGCCGCCGTTGTCGCACTATCCGCGCGTTTCGGTGGTGGTGTGCGCCTACAACGCCGAGCGGACGATGGATGCTTGCCTCGCGTCGCTCGAAAGACTCAGCTATCCGGACTACGAGGTCATCGTCGTCAATGATGGCTCGACCGATCGCACGCTGGCGATTTCCGAGAGCTATCCCTATTGCCGGACCATCAGTCAGGAGAACAAAGGGCTGTCGGTCGCGCGCAATGTCGGCGCCGAGGCGGCGACCGGCGAGATCGTCGCCTATACCGACAGCGACTGTGTCGCCGACCCGGACTGGCTCAACTACTTGGTCGGCACGATGGAGACAAAGGGTCTTGCCGCGTGCGGCGGCCCGAATTTCTCACCGACGGAGACGAGCCTGGTGCCGGAAGCGGTCGCGGTGTCGCCCGGTGCGCCCTGCCATGTGCTGCTCGACGACGAGGTCGCCGAGCACATCGCCGGCTGCAACATGGCATTTCGCCGCGATGTGCTATTGGGGATCGGCGGGTTCGACCCGATCTTCCGCGCCGCGGGCGACGACGTCGACATTTGCTGGCGGCTGCAGGACGCCGGCCATCAGATCGGCTACAGCGCGGCGGGTTTTGTCTGGCATTTCCGCCGCAACACGGTAAAGGCCTATATCGGTCAGCAGAAGGGCTACGGCAAGGCCGAGGCGCTGGTCTTCGCCAAGCACCCGCAGCGCTTCAACGCGTTCGGCCAGGCGAAATGGAGCGGGCGCATTTATGGCGACCTTTCGTCGGCGATGCTGCTATGGCGCAAGCCGCTGATCTATTCCGGGACGTTCGGCCGCGGCCTGTTCCAGTCGCTCTACCAGGCGCCGGCCGGCATCTTCGACTACCTGCCGCTGACCTTCGAATGGACGGCCGCGTCGCTGCCGCTGGCGCTGATCGGTGTCATCGCCGGCGGTTGGTGGTGGCTGCTGACCTTGCCGCTGCTGTTGACCTGGGCGATATGCGTCAAGGGCGGCTCGAGCGCCAAGATCGATCCGCGTTTCGAGGGCCCGAAAGCGCGCGCGCTGATCGCGCTGTTGATCTATCTCGGGCCCTTACTGCGTGGTTGGACACGCATCAAATGGCGGCTGAAGGCGTTATCGGCGACGGCGCCCGTGCCGATTGTCCCTGGCGAACAAAGCCTGCGGTGGCAAGGGCTGGGTTTTGTCCTGTCGTACTGGAACGAGACGGGCACCGAAAAGGAAAAGCTGCTCGCCGCGCTCATGCGCGACTGCGTCGCCGCGCATTTCCCGATCGCGATGGATGAAGGGTGGCAGGGCTGGGACTTCGAGGTCGCCGCCGGGCTGGCCGGAGGTGCGCGTATCCTGGTCGCTGAAGAGAATCATGGCGCCGACAAGCGGCTCCTGCGCGTGCGTTCGACGCTGAGCCTGTCGCCCTGCGCCGGCATCGCGATCGGCGGGCTTGCCGCGCTGACCGCGCTGAGCCTGATTGGCGGTTGGGGCATAGCAGCGACGGTTTTCGCGTTGCTGACCACTGGTTGCGCCGGCGTCGCCGCGTGGCAGCTCACGCGGCTTGTTCGCCGTCTGCATCCGCTGATCGAAGAGGCGGCGCGCGACTGCGCGCTGGTGCCGCTGAAGCCCGAACCAGGCGGAACGGGGGCAATTACTCAGGCAGGGACCGCCTAAGGCGATGGCGGTGCTGCTCAAGATACTGCCGTATCTGCGGGCCTATCGCTGGCAGGTGATCTGGGCGCTGGGGCAGGTGTTCCTGATCGCCGGCTTCGAACTGTTGAAGCCGTGGCCGCTGCAGATCGTTGTCGACTATGTGCTAGGCGGCAAAAACCCGGCCGCGGACAGCCCGCTCCGCGTGCTCTTTTCGATGCCGAAAGCCGAGCTGCTGCTACTCGCCTGTGTTGGGATGGTACTGGTCAATTTCGGCAGCGGCGCGTTGACCCAGCTGCACTATTACACAACGATCCGTGTCGGCCAGAACATGGTCAACGATCTGCGCGGCGCACTCTACGCGCATTTGCAGCGCCAGTCGCTCGCCTATCACGGCCGGCAGCGGATCGGCGATTTGATGTACCGCATCACCGCCGACAGCTTCGCTGTGCAGACGATGATCATGAACGGGATCCTGCCGATCCTCTCGGCGGTGATCCTGCTTGGCGGGATGCTTGTCGTGCTGTTCCCGATGGATGCGGTGCTGACCGTTGTGGCGCTGACCGTCGTCCCGGTGCTCTTTGTGCTGATCTCGAGCTTCAACAAGAAGATCGTCAGCATCTCGACCGAGGCGCGCGAGCGCGAAAGCCGCGTCTATTCGCTCGTCCAGTGGACGATGAGCGCGATCAAGATCGTCCAGGCCTTTACCCGCGAGGATGACGAACATCGCCGCTTTCTCGGTGCGAGCCGCGAAAGCCTCAATTGGTCCATGCGGCTCTACAGCTGGCAGACGCTCTATTCCGGTGTCGTCAATCTGACGATCGCCGCCGGCACGGCGCTGGTGGTCTATGTCGGCGCGCGCGCGGTTATGACGGGGACGCTGTCCCTCGGTCAGCTGCTCGTCTTCATCTCCTATCTCGCGCAGCTCTACACGCCGATCAACCAGATCACCCAGAGCTGGGGGTTGATCGCCGGCGCCAGGGTCGGCGCGCGCCGGGTCTTCGAGGTGCTCGACACCGAGCCCGATCTGCCGAGCGGCGCGCTTCTCTTCCCGCCCGAAGGCGCGCGCGGCGCGATTGCCTGGCGTGGGGTAAGCTTCCGCTATGTGCCTGAGACGCCGGTGCTCGACGGCATCGACCTCGTTGTCGCGCCGGGTATGAAGATCGCCGTTGTCGGTCCGACCGGCGCCGGCAAGTCGACGCTGCTCGGCCTCTTGCCGCGGTTCTTCGATCCTATCGCCGGCATCGTCGAGATCGACGGCGTCGATGCACGCGACTACCAACTCAAATCGCTCCGCAGCCAAATCGGCATGGTGTTGCAGCCGCCGCTGATCTTTCCGCTGTCGGTGCGCGACAATATCGCCTACGGCCGGCCGGGCGCCGACGATGCCGCGATCCAGGACGCCGCGCGCCGCGCGCATATCCACAACCGCATTCTCGAACTTGCCGACGGCTACGAGACGATGGTCGGCGAATCCGGCGTGGCGCTATCGGAAGGCGAGAAGCAGCGGTTGACCATCGCTCGCGCGCTGCTGCGCGACGCGCCGATTCTGATCCTCGATGAACCGACCTCGGCGCTCGATGTCGAAACCGAGGCGCTGGTCATGGCGGCGATCGAGACGCTGATGCAAGGGCGCACCACCTTCATCATCGCACATCGGCTGTCGACGATCCGGACCTGCGATCAAATCGTCGTACTGCGCGACGGCGGTATCGCGGAACGGGGCACGCTTGACGAGCTGTTGCGGCGCAACGGCGTCTTTGCCGGCTATTACCGGATGCAGTCCCTCACCGACGAAGCAATAGCCCCAGTGGTGTCGCTGTCGGCTTAAAAGACGCGCGTTGCATTTTTGCAACGCACTGTTGCGGTGATGCCGCGCTTTTTGCAGAAATCGGTGGATAAAATCGGGTAATCCCCGCGCTGAGCGCGATGGCTGAACAATACCGATCGTTTTTTATCTGTGATTCTGATGTTCCTGTCAAAACCTGACGGTATTGCGAATTTCTTTGCTGTCTCGGTAACTGTGGAATGATTTCCAAGAAATAGATCGGAGTTGTTTCTTTGAAAGATATAGTGATTTTCCTGTGTGCGGGTTGGTGGATTTGTTGTTGCAATACCTGAATCGGTTGGTTAGGCTTTGTTCTCAAGCGGGGGGTGGCGGCCGGACGCTGAAACCGGTGACAGCCACGACAGCTTGTCAGGCTTGGGCCAGTTGAGGCCGTGGGGGCGGGGATAATGATCGGCAATCTGATGCAAAAGGGAGCCATGCGTCTCCCCGAAATCGGATTTGTTGCGCAGCCGGTCGCTTCCGCCATCAATACCATCCGCGGCCGTGCCGATCGCAAACATGTACTACTCGCTTCCGCTGCGGGGTTGGCGATCATCGCGGTGGGATTTGCGGTAGCGGGTTATGTGCGGCACGCGCACAATCTGAGCGATGCTCAGCTCGCGACCAGCCGGGTCGAAGCCGCCAATATCGATCTGCAGGACGAGTTGGCGCAACTGCGCGACAAGATCGCCGCGTCAAATCGTGATCTGATCGCGGCGCAGGACCGTGTTACGGCGTTGACCGACGAGATGCGTGCGCACGCCCAGCCGGCGGCGCCGCCCGGGGCCGAAACCGCCCCAGCCGGGAAAGGCGACAAGGTCGCGCAACTGTCGCAGCAGCTGCATATCGCCGAGGCGGAACGGGCGACGCTGGCCGCGCGGCTCAGCAAGGCCGAGACCGATCTTGCGCAACAGCAGGCGAAGCAGGCCGATCTGCTGAACCAGCTCGACCAGTGGCAGAAAAAGCTTCAGGAGCTGTCCTCCGATCGCGACCGTCTGAAGGCGCGGGTCGGCGAGCTGGAGAGACAATCCGCTCTGCGGCATGCGCAGCCGGCCGTCGCGGTGGCAGCGCCCGCTTCGACAGCCTCGGCTCCGGACACGCAGGCCGAGCCGCAGCGCGTCGCCGGCGTGCTCAATGCCCCGGAACGGAACGCGACTCCGTCGCCGCTCGCCGCGCCGGCAGCCGTCGCGAGCGCCGCCGGCGCGGTGGTCAATGCGCCCGCCGTGATCGCGCACGGCGCGGTCGATCAGTTTGCGCGGGTGCTGGCTTCCGCCGGTGTCGACGTCCGGCATCTTTTCTCCGAGTACGGCGTCAATCGTGCCGAAGGCGGCCCGGTCGTCCCGCTGTCGCGCGGCCAGGCGATCACCGACGCGACGCTGAGCCCGGAGAAACTCGCGGCGCTGCGCGCGATGGTCAAGACGCTGCCGGTCAGCGCCCCGCTCAACAGCTACGAGATCACCAGTCCATTCGGCGCGCGCGGCGATCCCGAAGACGGGCGAGGCGAATTCCACACCGGGATTGATCTGGCAGCGCCCTACGACACACCGGTGTATGCGACTGCTCCAGGCACGGTAACCTTCGCCGCGTATCGCGACGATTACGGCAAGATCGTCGAGATCGACCACGGCAACGGCATCGCGACACGCTACGCGCACCTCCACGCCTTTACGGTGTCGGTCGGCGAGCATGTCGCGGCGCATCAGCAGATCGGTTATCTCGGATCGTCCGGCCGCGCCACCGGGCCCCACGTGCATTACGAGGTGGTGGTCAACGGCGAGCCGCAGGATCCGGAAAAATTCCTCGCGCTCAGCCGCTATGTGCAGCCGATGACCATCCCGGTTTCGGCGGGACGCTAAGGACTGACGCCAATCTAACGCGCGAGATCGGCAGCTAGTGAAAATGCAGTGGTGTTGCCGGTGCTCTGGCCGCGATAGATCTGCACGCTCTCCAGCACGCGCTGCACGTAAAGGCGTGTCTCTGTGAACGGGATCGCTTCGATCCAGTCCACCATCTCGATCTGCTTGCCCCGTGGGTCACCGTAATCCTGGAGCCATTCGCGGATGCGCCCTGGTCCCGCATTGTAGGCGGCGATGGCGAGCGGATAAGACCCGCCGAAATCGTCCAGCAGCTTGTCAAGATAGGCTCGGCCGAGGGTCAGATTATAGACCCCATCGCTGGTCAGCCGGTCGACCGAAAAGGGAGACTGGAGCTGCTTGGAGATCAGCTTCGCCGTGCCGGGCATCAGCTGCATGAGCCCAAGTGCGCCGGCGCCGCTGATTGCGTACTGGTCGAACGCGCTTTCGGTGCGCACAACGGCGAGCAGCAGGGCCGGCTCGACATTGCCGCCAGACGGCAGCGCCGTGACTGGATAGCCGTGGATCATCAGCGGCATCCCAGCGTCGATCGAGCGCTTCGCGACGGCGATCGCCACATCGACGCGGCCGAGCCGCTCGGCATACGCGGCCACCATGGCAAACTCGATCGGCTGCTTCGACAGGTCGGCTTCCTGCATCAGGAATATCTTGAGGTGATCGCGATCGCCGGCGGCGGCAAATAGGCTGGCAGCCTGCACCAGAGGTCGGGCGCTAAAATCGGCGAGCTGCGTGGATGTCGCGCGCGGCTCGGGCAGAGGATGCGGCGGCGCGTCATTGCCGAGCTGATGCGCGGCGAGTTGGCCATAAAACGTCGCCATGTTCTCGGCGCCGGCACCATACCATTTGGCGGCAAGGTCGGGATTACCTTCGGCGGCGGCGGCCCGGCCACTCCAATAGGCGGCGCGGGACTTGCCCCACGGGGTCGTCGATCGCGCCAATACGCGCGCGAAATGCTCGAAGGCGAGCCGGGGGTTCTTTTGGAAGCGGAGCGCGATGTAGCCCGACAGGAATTCGGCCTCGGAATAGGCGGGGCTGTCGCTCAGCGTGTTCTGCTGGATAACCCGGTAGGCGAGATCGGCATTGCCCCCCGAAAGCAGGCGGCGGGCGACGATCTCGCGCTCGCCGGCCCAATTGGCCGGCCGCACCGGATTGTCGGGATGGGCGAGGAGAAGCTGCGCCGCGGCGTCGTATTGGTCGCCGTGCCGATCCCAACGGATGATATCGAAGATGAGACCGGGGTCGTCGCGCAGCCCCTGCGGCACCTGCGCCACGAGCGCACCTGCGGCCGGCGCGTTCGCGTAAAGCGCCAGCCTTGCGGTTCCCTCGGCGCGGTCATCCGGCGGCACCATGCTTAGCATACGGCGCGCCGCGTCCTCCTGGCGATCCCACAGCAGGCGGTCGAGCCGCTTGACATTGTCTTCGGGGCGGATATCAGCGCCGTAGCGGGCGAGGAAATCGTGCTCGTCGAGTGCGTTGAAGTCGCCATCGATCCAGGCCTCGCGCAGCGCTGCGAGCCCGCCTTCCGTGTTGCCCTTCACGATCTGAATCGACGCCAGCCGCGCCTTGCCGAGCGGGCTTACGGGTGGGAAACGCCCGAGCCAGGCCTTGGCGACATCGTCGCTTTCCGAGGCGAGCGCGGCTTCGGCCTGCCGGCGAAGAATTTTCTGGCTCGGCCAGTCGGGATTCTGCTCGATAAACACCGAGATGTCCGAGAAGCGGCCGGTGACGTTGGAGCGGGTGAAGTCAAGCCACTTGACGATCTTCATCGGCAGCGGGTTGCTGCTGCGCCCGGCGTCGGTATAGGCCTCGGTCCAATTGCCGGCGCGCGCCGCCGTGATCGCTGCCAATCCGGCCGCGCGATCAGGCTCCGACAAGTCCTGCGCAGAGAGCGATCTCGATAGCGCCGCGAGCACAACGGCGATCAGCAGCAGACGAAAAACCGGTGCCAATGCCGGCGGCTCCCGTTTTCGGGAAAATGAAGGCGACACTCTTTACGGATTTTTGTGGCGCCTGCAAGGCGCCGCAGAATTTCTCGCTTATCGCACGGTCTTATTGCTGTAAGGGCCGCCGAGGACTATCGTTGTAAGCTTCGCCACCTCGGGACTGGGAGGACGCCATGTTCAAAGGTTCGTTCGTCGCGCTCATCACCCCGTTCCGTGGCGGTAAGGTCGACGAGACCGCGTTCCAGGAGCATGTCGCCTGGCAGCTCGGCCAGGGCACGCACGGCCTCGTGCCGATCGGCACGACCGGCGAGTGCCCAGCGCTTGAGGAGCACGAGCAGGAACGGCTGATCGCGCTCACCGTCGAGGTGGCGAAGGGCCGGGCGCCGGTCATCCCGGGCACCGGGTTCAACTCGACGACGCATACGATCCACGCGACAAAAGCCGCCAAAAAGGCGGGCGCCGACGCGGCGCTGGTGGTTTGCCCCTATTACAATAAGCCGACCCAGGAAGGGCTCTACCAGCATTTCAAGGCGGTGCACGACTCGGTCGATTTGCCGATCGTCATTTACAACATTCCCGGTCGCAGCGCGGTCGACATGACGAATGCAACGATGGCGCGGCTCGCCAAACTGCCCAACATTGTGGGCGTCAAGGACGCAACCAACGACCTGACCCGGCCGCTGAAAATGCGGGTTGAGATCGGCGAGGACTTCTCGCTGCTGTCGGGCGAGGACGGGACTGCGGTCGCCTATCTCGCGCAGGGGGGCGACGGCTGCATCTCGGTCACCGCCAATGTCGCGCCGGCGCTATGCTCCGAAATGCACGAAGCGTGGCAAAAGGGTGACGTCGCCAAGGTGCGCAAGATCAACGAGCGCCTCATTCCGTTGCACGATGCGCTGTTTGTCGAGACGAGCCCGGCGCCGGTCAAATACGCCGCCTCGCTGCTCGGCCGCTGCACGCCCGAGGTACGGCTGCCGCTGTGGGAGACCAATCTGGCGACGCGGGAAAAGGTGCGCGACGCGATGCGGGGCGCTGGCCTCATCAACTAAACCTGATGCGTTCAGGAGACCGGTACGCCGCGCAAAATCGGCGCGCCCGCCACGACTACCTGATTGAGGATACGCTCGAAGCTGGGCTCGTGCTCCAGGGCAGCGAGGTCAAGGTGCTGCGCACGGGTCAGGCGAGCATAAACGAGGCCTATGCCGACGAGCAGGCGGGCGAACTGTTTCTCGTCAACGCCAATATCCCCGAGTACAAGGCGGCCGACCGCTTCAGTCATCAGCCGCGCCGGCCACGCAAGCTGCTCCTGCATAGGAAAGAGATGAATAAGCTGCTGGGCGCGATCCGTCGCGAGGGCATGACGATCGTGCCGCTTTCGATCTATTTCAACGAGCGCGGCCGCGCCAAGGTCGAGCTCGGCTTGGCGCACGGCAAAAAGAAGGCCGACCGCCGCCAGGCGGAGAAGGATCGCGACTGGCAGCGCGACAAAGCCCGCATTATGCGGGCGCGGGGGTGAGCCGCGCCAGGATCGCCGCAAACATGGCCTCGAACATTTCCGTCGTCAGCGTACCGGTGTTGGTGTTGAGCCGCGAGCAGTGATAGCTATCGGCTAGTACCACGCCGCCCGGCAGTTCATGCAACGCGCCGTGCGCGAACGGGTAGGCGGCACGGCGCAGCCCCTTGGCGGCGAGCACCGCGTGGTGGGCGATGGCGCCGAGCGCGAGGAGCGTGCGCAGCCGTGGCAGAGCGGCGATCTCGGCCGCGAGAAACGGCCGGCAAGCGGCGATCTCGGCTGTCTCCGGCTTGTTCTGCGGCGGCACGCAGCGCACCGCATTGGTGATCCGCACGCGATTGAGCGCGAGCCCGTCGCCGACATGACCGGCATAGCTGCCCTCGGCAAGCCCGAACTTGCGCAAAGTCGCGTAAAGCAGGTCGCCGGCATAGTCGCCCGTGAAGGGACGGCCGGTGCGGTTTGCGCCGCGCAACCCGGGCGCCAGTCCGACGATCAGCAGTTCGGCTGTCTCGGCGCCGAATGGCGGCACGGGGGCATTGAACCAATCTGGATGCGCCGCGCGCTGGGTAGCGCGGAACCCGGCCAGTCGAGGACAAAGCGGGCAATCGGGCGAGGGCGGCGTAAAGCCCGGCGCCGTCACTCCTCGCTCTCGACCGGCTCGCCGCGCATGCGCGCCATGTCATCGCGCGGCACATGGGCGCGCGCGATGTTGGGCGCCAATTCCTGCAGCTCGACGAAGCTGTCCGCCTGGCGGCGCAGATCGTCGGAGGCCATCGGCGGCGACGAGCGGATCGTCGAAACGACCGAGACACGCACGCCGCGGCGTTGCACCGCCTCGACGAGCCGGCGGAAATCGCCGTCGCCGGAAAACAGGATCGCGTGGTCGATATGCTGGGCCATTTCGAGCATGTCGATCGCCAGCTCTATATCCATGTTGCCCTTCACCCGGCGCCGTCCCATGGTGTCGGTGAACTCCTTGGTCGGCTTGGTGACCATCGTGTAGCCGTTATAGTCCAGCCAGTCGACGAGCGGCCGGATCGGCGAATATTCCTGGTCTTCCATCAGCGCCGTGTAATAAAACGCGCGGATCAGACGCCCTTTTGATCGAAAAAGATCGAGAAGTCGCTTGTAATCTATGTCAAATCCAAGACCTCGCGCGGCGGAATAAAGGTTGGCGCCGTCGATGAATATGGCGATGCGCTCTTGTGGATAGAAAATCATCTGGTACTCCGGAAATTTTGGTAAAGTCACGGAAGTGTCATCCGCCACCGGCACCGCGTCAAGGCGACATTCCGCCAGCGAGTCCACGTGATCCTGATCGGCATTGGCAGCAATCTCGCCGCGCCGCCGTTCGAGACGCCGCTCGAGACGGCGCGGGCTGCCTTGCCGGCGCTCGCCGGCCCGCATCTTCAGCCTGCTATGTGCTCTTCGTGGTACGGATCGGCGCCGCTGCCGTTGTCGGATCAGCCCTGGTTCGCCAATGCAGTGGCGATGCTGTCGACAGATCTCGAGCCAGAGGTGCTGCTGGCTCGGATGCTCGATGTCGAAGCGCGTTTCGGTCGTGTGCGCGGCGAGCGCAACGCAGCCCGCACGCTCGATCTCGATCTGCTCGATTACGACGGGCTGATCGTCGACACACCGCGTCTCACCTTGCCGCATCCACGGCTGCACGAGCGCCGCTTCGTACTTGAACCTTTATCGGAGATCGCGCCGCGGTGGCGTCATCCGCGCTTGGGGTTGACCGCGGTGGAGTTGCTGGTGTCGTTGCCTGCGGGCCAGCCGATCCGGAAAATCGGCGGCTGACCTCTTTGGCCGCGCGACACAACTCGAAGTGCAACTTGCCATGCGCGGCGAGCAATTGTGATTGATTGACGGGGCCGATATAACCGGCGCCATACGGGCATTCGCCCGGCGATCAAGGCGATCCTCTGAGCGGTGAAACGATGACCGGCTACGAAGCGGCCCGCGCTAATATGATTGAGCGCCAGCTGCAGCCCAACAAAGTCACCGACGAGCGGCTGATCGACGCATTCGCGATCATCCGGCGTGAGGTTTTCGTGCCGGAGCGGCTGCGTCCCATTGCTTATTCCGACGATGATCTGCCACTCGGCGGCGGGCGCTTTTTGATGGCGCCGATGGTCGCGGCACGGTTGCTCCAGGCGGCGGAGATTGACCGGGGCGACAATGCGCTCGTCCTCGGTGCAGGGGTCGGCTACGAGGCTGCGCTGATGTCGGCGTTGTGCCGCAGCGTCGTCGCCCTCGAGGACGATGCCGAGCTCGCGCGGCAAGGTCGGGCGGCGCTCGTCGAGCATCGCATCGGCAATGTCAATTTTGTCGACGAACCGCGGCCGCCAAGCGGCCGCGCCCGCCCGGTCTATGACGTGATCCTGTTTGGCGGGGCGGTCGCGGAGATTCCCCCGGAAGTCTCCGCTCAGCTCGCTGAGGGCGGCCGGATGGTGGCGATCGTCAAGCCGGATAGCGGCCCTGGCCGCGCCACTCTCGTAACGCGCACTGGCGGAATCCTCGCCGCGCGCGTTATGTTTGACGCGGCGACGCCTCTGCTGCCGGGGTTCGCCGGCAAGCCGGCTTTTGTGTTTTGAGGATGGATGTGCCTGAGCCGACCTCGCAGGTGAGTTCCACGTCGGCCGGATCGACGTATTGGGGCGTTTGGCCGGTGGCCGCGTTGGGCATCATCGTCGCACTGGCGCTGCTGCTGGGTCCGAGAGACGCCGCTGCCCAAACGCTGACCGAGGCGCTGTCCTACGCCTACAACACCAACCCGCAGCTTTTGGCGCAACGGGCTTTGCTGCGACAGACCGACGAGGGCGTTCCACAAGCACTGGCCAATTGGCGCCCGACGGTCACGTTCACCGGCGAAGCCGGCTATAACCGCGCGGGCATCGCTGAACAGAATACATCAGCGTGCGCCGGCGCCGCTCCGGGACAAACCTGCTTCTCCAACTTTTGGACCAGGGAACTGAACCTTCAGTTGACCCAGCCGATCTACCGCGGCGGTCGCACCGAGGCGCAGACGCGGCAGTCGATCAACCTGGTGGAGGCGGCGCGCGCTCAGACGCTCGCGGTCGAGACCACGGTCTTTCAGGCCGTGGCCCAGGCGTTTTTCGACACCTATCGCGACCAGACGCTGGTCGAGGTGAACCGCAACAACGAAAATGTGCTGAAGAAGCAACTCGAGGCAACACAGGATCGGTTTCGTGTCGGCGAGGTTACCCGCACCGACGTCGCGCAAGCGCAATCCTCCCTCGCTCAGGCCACCGCCAATCGCATCGCGTCGGAGGGTCAGCTCGAAGTCAGCCGGGCCGAATACACACGCGCGGTCGGTCATCCGCCGGGTCGCCTAACGCTGACAAACGAGCGGCCGGTGCTGCCGGCGACCCGCGACGACACTCTCGCGCTCGCCTCGACCGACAATCTCAACGTGATCTCGGCGATGTTCACGGAGGCGGCTGCCCGCGACAATGTCGATGTCGTGCGCGGTCAGTTGCTGCCGCAGGTCTCGATCGTCGGCGATTTGAACCGCAGCTATTCGCCTTCGGTGACGCTGAGGACAGCACGCGAGGATACCGCCTCGGTGCTGGCCGAGGTGACGATGCCGCTTTATGAAGGTGGCGCCATTTATTCGCAGACTCGCCAGGCCGAGCAGACCGTCGGGCAGCGCCGCAGCCAGGTCGATGACGCGCGCCGCGCCGCAGTCCAGAGCGCGACCCAAGCCTGGGAGACGCTGCAGTCGGCGCGCGCGGCGATCGCGTCGTTCGGCGCGGCGGTGAAGGCGGCGCAAATCGCGCTCGAGGGCACCCAGCAGGAGGCGCTGGTCGGTTCGCGCACAGTGCTCGACGTGCTGATCTCCGAGCAGCAACTGTTCACGACGCAGTCGCAACTCGTGGGCGCGCAGCACGACGCCGCGGTCGCGGAGTACAACGTCGCCGCCGCCACCGGAAGGTTGATCGCGCCCGATCTCAACCTGCCGGTTCAGCTCTACGACATGGACAAGCACTACCGCGCGGTGAAGAACAAATTGTTTGGCTTCGGTAACGGTCTAAAAGAATAGCCGCTGTTGCACCAAGCGCCCCGATTCCACATGTTAAGGCCGAGTTGCCGCAGTTGCGGGCGCAGGTGATTTCAATGTCGGACAAGAGCTCGTCGCCGGAACCGTCGATGGACGAAATCCTGGCCTCGATCCGCCGTATTCTCGCCGAAGATGACGTCGCCGCCACGCGGCCTCCAGCGATACGGGCGGGTAGCGACGTTCTCGACCTGACGGAAGCGCTCAACGATGATGGCTCGGTGCGACATATCGCGCCAGTCGCGCTGGTGTCGCCAGAGGCGCCGGTGCTGGTTCTGCCCGACGGGCACATCGAGCCGGCGGCGCCGCGACCCGACGGCGCAGACAAAGAACCGCGGCTGGTGTCTGACGCCGCGTCGGGTGCGGTCGCCACATCGTTCGCGCGGCTCGCCGCCCTGCCACGCGGCGACGGTCTTGACCCTTCGCTCGACGACCTCGTGCGCGAAACGCTGCGCCCGATGTTGCAAGCCTGGCTCGACGAGAATTTGCCCGGGTTAGTGGAACGTCTGATCAAAGCCGAGATCGCGCGGGTGGTCGGCTCGATCGGCCCGTCAGCGCCATAATCTCGGCATGACGCTCGACAAGACCTACCGGCCGGACGAGGTCGAGGCGCGACAATACGCGGCCTGGGAAGCCTCCGGAGGCTTCGCTTGCGACCCCGAGAGCGCCAAGCGGCCCTACACGATCATGATGCCACCGCCGAACGTGACCGGCAGCCTG
>DATHCK010000018.1:0-9786 GCA_035319545.1 Allostellaceae bacterium
GACGCCGCGACGACCGGCTCCGGCTCGGGCGGCGGAGACGCCGCGACGACCGGCTCCGGCTCGGGCGGCGGAGACGCCGCGATCTCCGGGAGCGGAGGCGGAGGCGGCGCCTCAGGCCGCGGCGCGCGACGCGGACGCCGCTCTTCGGTTTGAGCCGGCGGCAACACTTTGATTTTTTCGTCAAAAACTTGCCGCAAGGCGTCCTGGAAGCGGTCGCGCAACTGCTGCGCGTCAAAATCGGCCGCACGCCGGGCGATGATCGACTCGGCGACTTCGATCATGTCCCCCGGAATGTCGTCATCGGGCCGCTCGACAAAATCCGGCTGGACCAGCTCGTCGGCGGTGCGCAGCGTCGACACCATCAGCCCGCCCTGGCATGGCTCGATCAGCGCCGGCCGCTCGCTCTCGCCAAGCCGGACATGGCCCAGCGCCACGCGTTCGCTGCGCTGCATCGCCAGCCGCAGGGCATGGACGGTGTCGGCGGCAAGCTGGCCGTCGGGATGAATGTAGTAAGTGTCCGCGAAGTGGAGCCGATCGATCTTGTCGCGCGGCACGAACTGCTCGAGATCGATGATGTTGGCGGTGTCATGACCGAGCGTTGCGAACTCTTCCTCGCTCAGCGTCACGTAGCGCGATGTTTCGAACTCGTAGCCCTTGACCAGCGCCTCGGTGGGCACGACGTCACCAGTCTTGGCGTCGACAAACTGCTCGGTGACCGGGTTGCCGGTTCGCGCGCTCAGGCGCTCGAGCTTGATCCGCTTCGCGTCATTTGTCGCCGGTGCAAGATAGATCGGACAAGACACGAGCGACAGACGCAAAGCGCCGCTCCACACCGCTTCAGCCATCCCCCATCTCTCCGCGTCAAACGACGATGGATCGTTATAGCACGCCGTTTCGCCCGTCGTGCGAGTGTAGATTAACGTCGCGCCGAATCGCCTACAAGCGCTTGCCAATCAACGCGATTTCCGAGCTTCAGCGGGGTCCCCGCCGGCGGCATCGGGTATTTGAGGCCACTCGCGCAATTGAACAGGACCGCCCGTTCGCCGGGACCGACGCGGCCATCGGTCAGCGCCCGGCGATAGGCGGCGTAGGTCGCCGCCCCCTCGGGGCAGAGCAGCAGCCCCTCGGCGCGCCCGACCTCCTCCCAGGCCGCCTGGATCGCGTCGTCATCGACGGCGATCGCAAACCCGCCGCTCTCGCGCACCGCGCGCAGGATCAGGAAATCACCGACCGCGACCGGCACACGAATGCCGGCGGCGAAAGTATGCGCGTCCTGCCAGCGCGGCGCGTGCTCGACGCCGTCTTCCCACGCCTTGACCATCGGCGCGCAGCCAGCCGCCTGCACCGCGACCATGCGCGGGCGCTTCTTGCCGATCCAGCCCATCTCCTCCAGTTCGGCAAAGGCCTTCCACATGCCGATGAGGCCAGTGCCGCCGCCCGTGGGATAGAAGATGACGTCCGGCACCTCCCAGCCGAGCTGCTCGGCGAGCTCCAGGCCCATCGTCTTCTTGCCCTCGATCCGATACGGCTCGCGCAAGGTCGAGCAGTTGAACCAGCCGATCTCCTTCTCGCCCTCGGCGACGAGCCGGCCGCAATCATCGATAAGCCCGTCGACGAGGAACACCTCGGCGCCTTGCATCGCGATCTCGCGGATGTTCACCGCGGGCGTGTCGTCGGGGCAGAAGACATAGGCCTTCATCCCGGCGCGCGCGCAATAGGCGGCCATCGCCGCGCCGGCATTGCCATTGGTCGGCATCGCCATGGTCTTGATGCCGAGCTCCTTCGCCATCGAGACCGCCATCACCAGGCCGCGCGCCTTGAACGAGCCGGTGGGCAACCGGCCTTCATCCTTGACAATGATCTCGCCGCCCCTGGCGATCTGACAGGCAAGGCGCGGCAGGGAGATCAGCGGCGTCACCACCTCGCCGAGCGAGACGACATTTTCCGGCCGTCGCACGGGGAGCATCTCGCGATAGCGCCACATCGTCTGCGGCCGCGCAGCGAGCCTGTCCTTGGTGAGCGCCTTGGCGACGCCGGCGAGATCGTAGCGCACCAAGAGCGGCCGCCCCGCCTTCGACAGACCGTGGATGATATCGGCCTCGTACCGCTCGCCGGTCAGCCCGCATTCGAGATGGGTGACAAAAGTCGGCAGATCGCCGCCGGTCCATTCGATGTCGGTCATAATGGTTCCTTGTCCGCCTAGAGCACCGCCTCGGCGACGACACGCATGGCCTGGGCGTCGGCGCCAGCCAGCACTAGCGAGCCGACCCAGCTATTCTCGGCAAGCTCCTTCCAGGCTCCGAGCCGGTCTTTGATCCGCGCCGGCGGGCCGATCAACGAAATCTCGTCGATAAAGGCGTCGGGCACGGCCGCCGCCGCCTCGTTGCGGCGACCTGCGAGGAAATGCTCCTGGATCGCCACGGCAGCCGCCTCGTAGCCGAGCCGTTTGGTAAGGTCGTTGTAGAAATTGCGGCCACGCGCCCCCATGCCGCCGATATAAAGCGCCAATTGCGGGCGAAGCTTGTCGCGGCAGGCGGCGAGATCGTCGCCGACCGCAACGCGCACGAAGGGCGCCAGATCAAAATCGTAAAAATTCGGCGGCTTGCCGGCCTTGGCGCGGCCTTCGAGGATCGGATGAACGATCGCCCCTGCCTTCTCGGGCGACATGAAATAGGGCAGCGCGCCGTCGGCGACCTCGCCGGCGGTGCGCAAGCCCGACGGCGATATCGGCGCGGTGTAGATTTTAAGGTTCGAATCGCCCTGGCCGATGCTGCGCAGCGGCTTGCCGAGGCCGGTCGAACCCGGGCCGGTATAGGGAATGTCGTAATGCTCGCCATGATGTTCGAGCGGCGCCTTGCGCTCCAGGATCTGCCGGATGATCGCGACATATTCGCGGGTGCGCGCGTGCGGCCGGCCGAACGGCACCCCATGCCACCCCTCGATAACCTGCGGACCCGACGGACCGATGCCGCACAGAAAGCGGTTGCCGCTGAGCGCCTGCAGCGACAGCGCGGTCATCGCCGCGCAAGCCGGGGTGCGCGCCGGCATCTGCATGATGCCGGTGCCGGCCTTGATGCGGCTGGTGCGCGCCAGAACCCAGGTGATCGGCGTCACCGCGTCGGCGCCGTAAGCCTCGCCAGCCCAAACTGCGTCGAAGCCGAGTTTTTCGGCCTCCCACACCAAATCCATGCCGATCCCGCCCCGGTCTTGTGGCGATTGGGGCGGCGAAAATTTGAGGGTCGTGGCGAGCTTGAGGCTCATTCGAGAAACTCCGTGCCGGCCCTGGCGATGCGTTCGACCGAGTCGAGCCAGTCGCCGATCTCGCGATCGAACGGCTCGACCATCACATGACCGACCCCGACAGCGGCAAAGCCCTCGAGGCGCTCCTTCAGCGCGCCGGCATCCTTGCCGTCCCAGGACGCGCGCAGCGAGATCGTGAATTCCGGCTCGGGGCGCTCGGCGCGCAGCCGGGCGACAAGCGGCTCAGCCTGCTCCGGCGTCGCCCGTGAGCCGTGCCATCCGTCGAGCCGCGCCGCGCGCTTCAGCGCCGCGTCGGACGTCCCGCCGATCCAAATCGGGATCGGCTTTTGCGGCTTCGGCATCATCCGCATGTTGTCGATGACCGCCGGTATCCAGTGCGCTTCGAAGCTGACGGGATCGTCGCTCCACACTGCGCGCATCATCGCGATGCCCTCGTCGGTGCGCCGGCCGCGCTCGTTGAACGGCACGCCGAGCGCGGCGAACTCGGCCTCCAGCCAGCCGACCCCGGCGCCGAGAATCAGTCGGCCATCCGACAGATTCTGCAGAGTGGCCAGTTCCTTGGCGAGCGGCAGCGGATGGCGCATCGGCAGCACCAGCACGCTGGTCCCGAGCCACACTCGGCTTGTGCAGGCCGCGGCCCAGGTCAAGGTCAACACGGGGTCATAGAAATTCGGCGACGGCGGATACATCGCCCCCGCCGGCATGATGATGTGTTCGCTGGTCCACACATCAGCAAAACCCAGCGCCTCGGCCTGCAGCGCGGCGCGCTTGATGCCATCCGAGGAGGCTTTGCGCCCGATCTGAGGCAGATGTATCCCAAGCCGCATCGTTCCTCCCGCAGGCGCCGCCTATCGCTGCGGCAAAGTGAGCCGGCCGTGCGCTGTTGGCAAGAAGGCGCCGAGACAGGGATGGCGCGACATGCTAGGACGAAGAATGACAAACGGGATCGGTTTACAATGCCGCTGTCGGGCTCTGGCGTTTCGCTGGCCCGACGGAGATCACCTAGAGCATCGTGTCAATTGCGCGGCGGCACATCATTGGAAACCTGAGTGAACCTCGTCGCGGGAGACAAACATGAAGTCCTTGGTAACACTCGTCCTCTTCCTGACGTGGTTGATGCTCGGCGTCGCCATGACGGCCTGCTCCTCGGACGATGTCGGTGATGATTATTACGAGAACGAGACCCACCACGGATATCCGGGCCCGGCCACGACGACCCTTGGTCGCGACCAGTAGGACTCCAGCCCGATAGCAAGCATCCCGCCGAGGGCGTCGGCGGGATGCTGATGGAGCATGGAACCCCCTGTTCGGGGTTGAGTGGCAAGACCCGCCAGCGCCGCAATCATTTGCGGTCTCTCCAACCCAGACGCAACCTTAGCACAGTTATGCGCTTTTGGAAGGGGTGACCCGCCGAAGACGCGGGAGTGTCTTCCGCTATGCGGGCGGCGCCGGCAAAACCTCAGCGCATGCTTCCCCTGAGAGGATGGAGCATTGGACTGGCGGCTGATCTGGCTCTACGCCACGACGGAAGGGGTTCCGCGTCGGGCGTTCTGCGTGACCGTGGTGGTCGGCACGCTGCTCAATGCGATCAATCAGGGCGGCGCCATGCTCGGACACGGCGAGCTGAACTGGGTGAAGCTCGGGTTGACCTATATCGTGCCCTATTGCGTCGCGACCTACGGCGCGGTGTCGGCGCGCCTCGCGGCGCAGCGCACCGGCAAACAAAAGCAGACGGCGCATTGACCGCCCACGGGCGGAATGCTTACGTCGGGACGACCCTGGGAGGAGGCATCGCGCGATGATCATCGATTGCCACGGCCACTACACGACCTCTCCCCGCCAGCACGAAGGCTGGCGCACCCAGCAGATCGAGGCGCACGCCGCCGGTAAGGCCGCGCCGCCCCGCCCGGCGATCACTGACGACGAAATCCGCGAGACGATCGAGGGCGGGCAACTCAAGGTGCAGCGCGAGCGCGGCACCGACTTGACGATCTTTTCGCCGCGCGCGGCCGGCATGGGTCACCATCTCGGCGACGCGACGACCAGCGAGGCCTGGGCGCGCGCTTGCAACGAGCTGATCCACCGCGTTTGCTCGCTGTTTCCGAAAAATTTTATTGGCGTCGGGATGCTGCCGCAAAGCGCGCGCGTCAGCCCGAAAAACTGCCTCGCCGAGATCGACCGCTGCGTCAACCAGTACGGGTTTATCGGGGTCAATCTGAACCCCGACCCGTCGGGCGGCCACTGGCAGGATCTGCCATTGGGCGATCGCTACTGGTATCCGGTCTACGAAAAGATGGTCGAGTACGACATCCCGGCGATGGTGCATGTCAGCGCCGCGTGCAACCCGGCCTTCCACACCACCGGCTCGCACTATCTCAGCGGCGACACGACCGGCTTCAACCAGCTGATGACGTCGCAGGTGTTCAAGGATTTCCCGAGCATCAAGTTCATCATCCCGCATGGCGGCGGCGCGGTGCCGTATCACTGGGGGCGCTATCGCGGTCTCGCGCAGGACGCCAAGCTCGGCCTGCTCAGCGAGCTGATGCTGAAGAATGTGTTTTTCGACACCTGCGTCTATCACCTGCCCGGCCAAGAGCTGCTCGCCAAAGTGATCCCGGTCGACAACATCCTTTTCGCCTCGGAGATGATCGGCGCGGTGCGCGGCATCGACCCCGAGACGGGGCACCATTACGATGACACCAAGCGCTACATCGACCAGCTGCCGCTCACCGCGACGGACAAGGCAAAGATCTTCGAGGGCAACGCCCGCCGGGTGTACGCACGGCTGTCGGCGCAGATCGCGAAACAGGGTGCCGCGGCGAGTTGAGGCATCGGGATGATCATTCGCGAATGGCGCGGTCGCACCAGCCCCGACCGAGCAAGCGCCTATCCGACGCATTTCCGCAGCAATGTGCTGCCTGAACTGCGCAGCATCGCCGGGTTTCTCGGGGCCACGTTGTGCCGCCGCGATGATGGCGGGCGGATCGAATACGTCGTGCTGACCCGCTGGCAGTCGTTGGATGCCATCCGCGCTTTTGCCCGCGATGGCGCCGATCGGGCTGTCGTCGAGCCTGGAGCCGTCGCAGCGCTAACCGATTTCGACAATTTCGTGCGCCACTACGAAATCATCGAAGATACGGCGTCGCCTTAGCGTTCAGTTCAGTCGCAGCTCGGTGATGTGCGCCGGGTCCTGTTTGAGTTCGCCGCGCTCGACCTTTTTGACGATATCGACAAGCCGCTCGTTGGCGGCAGCGCGGATGCCGACCTGCTCGCCTTCGCGGACGACAAAGCCGTTGAGATACTCGATCTCGGTGCGGCGGCCCTTTGCCATGTCCTGGCCCATCGACGGACGCTGGTCGGAGGCGCCGCGCGGCGCGCTCAGTTTGTGGTCGTCGTATTTGCGCAGCGCCTCGGGATCGCCCTCGCCCGCGCGGGCGATGGTTTCCGGCTCCTGGTGGTCGATCTCCTCGAGCTTGTAGCCGCGCGCCTGGCCGATGCGGATCGCCTCGCTGCCGAGCCGCGCCTGGAAATGGCGGATCGCTTCGTTGTCGGCGCATTGGGCGCCGGAAAGCCCAGTGCAGGCCGAGACGCCATTGGCCATCGTGTTCTGCACGAGCTTGGTCCAGCGCTCGCCCCAGAGATTGTCGGTGACCTTGGCACTGTCCGCGGTCGAGACGAGACGGCAGACCTCGTGCGCACGCTCGGTAACGCGGCCACTCGGCTCGCCGGTGCGGTAGACAATGTGGCGGCTGCCGCCGATGAGTCCGCCGCGATGCACCTGCCCCGGCGCATGCAGCGCGACGCTGATATGGCTGGCGATGCAGCCCATCACCTTGCCCCAGCCGACGACGCCGGCGATCGTCTCCTCGTTCATGCAGTTCTGCAGCGAGACGATGTAGCCGCCCGGCGACAAATACTGCTTGATGAGCCGCGCCGCCCACTCGGTGTCGTAGGACTTGACGCAGACAAAGGCGATGTCGACCGGCGCCTCCTTGGCGAGATGCTGCGCCTCGGTAAGGTGCAGCGCGCGGGCCTTCACCGAAAACGGCTCCGGCCCCTGATGGTGGGTGACGCGGACGCCGTCGCGGTTGATCGCCTCGACATTCTCCGGCCAGAAATCGATGAAGGTAACGTCTTCGCCGGCTTTCGCCATGTGCGCGCCGGTGTAGCTGCCGACCGCGCCGGCGCCGACGACGACAATCCGCTTGCCCATCGCGTCCTCCCCAGTTTCTCGTCAGCCGATCGTACTGCCGGGGCGGCTCGCTTCAACCACAATTGACACTATCGGGAAGCAGTGCTGCCGGATCGACGGTTGCCCGGCCAGCGGGTTCGGCGGTATCAGACGCGCCTGCCCAAAAAACGGGCAAGAGAACCAGGGAGGAGCCGGCCGATGCCGGACGCTGGCGGAACGACGGCAAAGGAGCTGGGACGCGTTGTCGAAGGACGCGGCGCGTGGGTCGCCGCCGGCGCGGTGCTGGGTCTCTTATCGATCTCCTACGGCTCGCCGCTTCTGATCGTCGTCGGGTTGAAGCCGATCACCGCCAGCCTCGGCACGGTGCGCGAGGTCACCGCGCTGGCGGCGGCCTTGACCTGGGTCGGCACCGGGCTCGGCGGCATCCTGATGGGCTGGGTCGCCGACCGCGTCGGCGTGCGCCGCATCGTGATCTTTGGCGCGATCAACATCGCTCTGGGCCTCGCGCTGTCGTCGCTCGGCACGATCTGGGCGCTGTTTGTCGGGCAGGGGCTGCTGCTCGGCCTGCTCGGCAACGGTGCGCTATTCCCGCCGCTGCTCGTCTATGTCAGCCGCTGGTTCGACCGGCGGCGCGGCACCGCGCTGGCGCTGATCGCGTCCGGGCAATACATCGCCGGCGTGATCTGGCCGACACTTTTCGAGCATGCGATGGCGCGCTATGGCTGGCAGGCAACGATGACCGGGTTTGGCGTCGTCGCGGTGCTGACGATCCCGCCGATCGCGGCGCTGTTCCTGCACCCCGCGCCCGAGCCATCGCGTGCCGAGGCCGGAGCGGGCGCGGTTCGCGGCGGCCGGACGCTGGGCCTGCCGGCCAATCTCGTGCTGGCGATGCTGTGCGCCGCGGGGTTTTTGTGCTGCGTGCCGATGGCGCTGCCGCAAAGCCATTTGGTGGCGTTCTGCACCGATGTCGGCGTGGCACCGGCGCAGAGCGCGCTGATCTTCTCGGTGATGACCGGTTCCGCCTTTGTCAGCCGGCAGTTTTGGGGCTGGCTCGCCGACCGGGTCGGCGGGCTCGTCACGCTGATGCTCGGCTCGACATGTCAGGCGCTGGCGATCGCGGCGTTTCTCTTGACCCAAAACGAGGCCGGGCTTTTCGCGGTCTCCGCCGCTTACGGGCTCGGCTTCAGCGGCATCGTGCCGGCCTATGTGCTGGTCGTGCGCGAGCTGTTCCCGTCATCCGAAGCGTCGTGGCGGGTACCGACCGTGCTCTTCGTCAGCATGAGCGGGATGGCGTTCGGCAGCTGGTTCGCCGGCGCGCTTTACGACCATTTCGGCTATTACGCCCCGGCCTTCGCGCTCGGCGTGGTGTTCAACCTCGCCAATCTGACGATCGTCGGCTTCCTCTTGACGCGGCAAGGCCTCAAGGGCGGGATGCGGCCCGCGATGGCCTAGCTCAGCGGTTGCGCTCCCAATCCTCCTGCCAGAGGAAATCGGGGCCGAGCACGTCGAGGTTCGGCGCGCCGATCTGGCCCATGACGAGGTCGATTTCGCCTCGGAAGATGTCGACTGCCTTCTTGACGCCGTCGAGCCCGCCGGCGACCGCGCCGTAAAGTGTCGGGCGACCGAAGAAGCAGAAATCGGCGCCAAGGCAGCGCGCGATAAGGATGTCGGCGCCGCGCCGGATACCGCTGTCGAGCATCACCGTCATGCGGTCGCCGACCGCGCGCTTGATCGCCGGGAGCACATCGAGCGAGGCCGGCGCCTGGTCGAGCTGCCGCGCGCCGTGGTTTGACACGATGATGCCGTTGCACCCGGCCTCGGCGCAGCGGATCGCGTCGGCCGGGCTCATGATGCCTTTGACGACGAGATTGCCGGGGAAGAGCTTCCGATAGCTCTCGAGGTCCTTCCAGGTCTGCGCGTGCGCCGGCACCATCGAGCGGTTGAACTTGACGGTGTCCTCGGCACTCGCGCCGGGCGGCAGATAAGGCAGCCAGTTGCCGAGCGGCGGCGTCCCGCCGTTGCTGATGTATTCCCAGATCCAGCCGGGGTGCTGCATGGCCTCGGCGAGCAGCGTCGGCTTGAGCGATAGCGCCGCCTGCAGCCAGTTGCCGCGGATGCTGGCGTAGCCGTTGCGGGTGTTGCGCTCGCGCTTCGAATGCACCGGCACGTCGACCGTCAGCACCAGCGTCGACAGCCCGGCATCGGCGGTGCGGCGGATGAGGTCCTCGGTGACCTTCGCATCGCGCGCGGAATAGAGCTGGTACCACGAGTTTTTCGGCGCGACGCGGGCGGCGTCCTCGATCGTCTCGTTCGACGCGCCGGACTGGATGTAG
>DATHCK010000019.1:0-16481 GCA_035319545.1 Allostellaceae bacterium
GCATGTCGTCAAGCGACGCTATGTGATCAGCCGCGTCTACGCGCATTTCATGGAGCCGCGCGGCGCGATCGGCATGTGGGACCCGGGCGAGGAACGCTTCACGCTCTACGCCGACGTGCAGTACCCGCACCGCGTGCGGCAGGCGCTGGCGACCCGCATCTTTAAAATTCCCGAAAGCCATATCCGGGTCATCGCCGGCGATGTCGGCGGCGGGTTCGGCACCAAGGGCTGGCAATATCCCGAGCACCGGCTGGTGCTGCTCGCGGCCAAGAAACTGCGCCGGCCGGTGAAATGGGCCTGCGAGCGCAGCGAGTGCATCCAGGCCGACGAGCATGCGCGCGACAATGTCACCGACGCGGAGTTGGCGCTCGACAAAGACGGCAAGTTCCTCGGGCTCAGGGTCAAGACGCTGGCCAATGTCGGTGCCTATATCTCGTCCGAGCGCAACCTGCTCGCGACCTTTGGCAATGTCGGCACTTTGGTGGGTACGTACGACATTCCAGCCGCTTATGTCGGCGTCTATGCGGTGATGGCCAACACCAACGGCACCGCGCCCTATCGCGGCGCGGGACGACCCGAGGCGACTTATGTCATCGAGCGCCTGATCGACGACGCGGCGCGCGAATTGGGCTTCGACCGCGTCGAGCTGCGCGCCAAGAACCTGATCCCGCCCGAGAAGCTGCCGATCAAGACCGCGCTCGGCCTCAATTACGATTGCGGCGATTTCCCAGCGAACCAGCAGCAGGCGCTCGCGGAGGCCGATTGGGCCGGCTTCGCCAAGCGGCGCGACGAGGCTAAAACGCGCGGTCGGCTACGCGGCATCGGCATCGCCAACCCGATCGAGAAGGCGGCGGGGCCGGGGCAGGAATTCGCCGAAATCCGCTTTCACCCGAGCGGCAACGCGACCCTCCTGATGGGCAGCAAAAACCAGGGCCAGGGCCACGAGACGACCTTCAAGCAGGTGCTCAACGAGAAACTCGGGCTCGATCCGTCGGTCGTGCAATACATCGACGGCGACACCGACCGCGTCGCGTTCGGCATCGGCACCAACGGCTCGCGCTCGACGGTGATCGGCGGCTCGGCGCTGTGGATGGCGGCCGACAAGGTCATCGCCAAGGGCAAGCGCATCGCCGCGCATCTGCTCGAAGCCGCCGAGGCCGACATCGAATTCGCCGCCGAGGATGGCAATTTCGCGGTCGCCGGCACCGACCGACGGATCAACCTGACCGATGTCGCCAAGGCCTCATTCCAGGCCGCGCGGCTGCCACGTGAATTGGAGGGCGGGCTCTACGAGACCGGCACCTTCTCACCCGACGACAACACCTACCCCAATGGCTGCCATGTCTGCGAGGTCGAGATCGACCCCGACACCGGCGCGCTCGAGATCGTGCGCTATGTGGTGATCGACGATGTCGGCACGGTGGTGAACCCGCTGGGGCTCAAGGGCCAGATCCATGGCGGCGTCGCGCAGGGGCTGGGTCAGGCGCTGATGGAGCAGGTGGTCTATGACCCAGAGTCGGGGCAGAACCTCACGGGAAGCTTTATGGACTACGCGATGCCCCGCGCCGATGTGATGCCTTATATGGAAATCCACTCGCACCCGGTGCCGACCAAGCGCAATCCTTTAGGCGCCAAGGGCGCGGGCGAAGCCGGTACGGTCGGGGCGCTACCGGCGATCGTCAACGCGGTGATCGATGCGCTCAGCCCGCTCGGGGTCAAGAGTCTCGAGATGCCGGCGACCCCGGCGCGCATCTGGCAGGCGATCCACGACGCGCGGGCGTAGGGTGCAGAAGGCACCCCGACCCCGCCCGATTCCGCTTGCGGTCATTCATCATCAAAGTCAGAGGCCTTGTTTCCCAACAGGAAACGCGGCCCCGGACCGGCGCGGGCGGCACGGTCGTTCGGGTTGTAAAGCGCGCAGCGATCGAGCGACAAGCACCCACACCCGATACAGCCATCCAGCAGTTCGTGCGTTCTCTGCAGCATGGCGATTTTGACCGCGAGGACCTCTCGCATCCGCGCGCCGATGGCGCGCCAGTCCGCGCGCGTCGGCGCCTGGCCTTGCGGCAGTATCGCGAGTTCGGTTTCGATTTCCGCGAGGCTCAGACCGAGCTGCTGGGCAATAAGCGCGAAGGATAAGCGGCGAATGTCGGAGCGGGCGAACCGTCGCTGATTACCGGGACCTCGGGTCGCCTGCACCAAGCCGCGCGCCTCGTAAAAACGGATCGCGGACACTGAAAGCCCGGTCCTTCGAGCAAGTTCGCCGATCGACAGCGTGGAGGGAGGGGTCACCTTGGTCGTCCAAAAATACCTTGACCTCAAGTTAACTTGAGGTTCTAGAAATGACAACGGCAAGCGATCTCCGCTCGCGCCATGCAGGAGGAGCCAATGTCGTTACCCCGCCTTGAGCACGTGAACATCACCGTCGCGGACGCCGAGCGCACGTCGGCCCTGATGAAGGCTCTGTTCGACTGGCACGTTCGTTGGAGGGGCCCGGCGCAAAACGGCGGTCACACAATTCATGTTGGCTCAAACGACCATTACGTGGCGTTGCACACCCCGGGCGAGTCTGTTCGCGTACCGGAAGTCTTTGCCAAGGGCAGACCGCTGAACCACATCGCGGTCGAAGTCGACGATCTTGACGCGATCGAGGCCCGCGTGATCGCCGCCGGGCTCAGGCCGTTCAGCCATGCCGACTACGAACCGGGCCGTCGCTTCTATTTTCTCGACCTGGACGGCATCGAGTATGAGGTCGTCAGCTACACCAAGACGCCCTGACCGCGCTCGGCCCACCCTGCCGACATGGCGGCGTGCACTTACGGCATAGGCAAATCTGGCCGCGAGGGTTTACAGTTCTCGCCAGATAGATCCGTCCGGAAGGGATAGACCCATGCAATACAAGCGCATTTCCGCCGATTGCCATCTCGATATGCCGTGCATGCCGCCGGAGCTGTTCGTCGAGAACGCCCGCCGCGACCTCAAGGAAAAGATGCCGCATGTCGTCGATGGGCCGGACGGGCCGCATTGGGTCTCCTCGAACGGCGCCGATTACGGCCTAGTCAACGGTGTCGGCCCGGGTGGCGCGAAATACGTCCCCGGCCAGAACTACCGGGTCGACAAGATGAACGAGGTCGGCCTCTACGACGACGCCAAGAAGGGCAAGTACCGCGCGCGCGATCCGGAGCTGCGCCTGAAGGACATGGAGATGGACGGCGTCGACGCCGAGATCATTTACGGCATCCTCGGCTCGGCTTCCAGGCTTGAGGACAAGGAAGCCTCGAACGAGCTGCTGCGCATCTACAATGACTGGCTGAAGGCGGTGTGGACCAAGTATCCCGAGCGCCAGCTGGCGCTCGCCTGCCTGCCCTACGGCGATATCGACGAGGCGGTGAAGGAGATTCACCGCGTCGCCAAGCTTGGCCTACGCGGGCTCGAGCTTTCATGCTCGTGGGACATGGTGCCGATGTGGCACCCGGATTGGGAAAAACTGTGGAAGGCGGTCGCCGAGGTTGATCTGCCACTGCATTTCCACACCTTTCCGACAACCAACCCCAAGGCCCGCAGCGAGGCGAGCCCGCTGGTGCGGCGCGCGGCGATGTTCACCGGCGTGTCGGCCTTCCAGATGGGGCTTATCAACATCATCGCGGCGATGATCGGCGCCGGCGTATTCGACCGCTACCCGACCTTGCGCGTGTCGTTTGGCGAGAGCGGCGCGGGCTGGCTCGCCTATGCGCTCGACCGGATGGATTTCGAGTTCGAGGACCGGTTCCGCGATCTCATGAAGCTGAAGCCGTCGGAATACTGGAAGCGCTCTTGCAAGTGCACCTTCCAGTTCGATCGGATCGGGGCCAAGCTCCTCGATGATATCGGGGTCGAGACGATGATGTGGGGCTCCGACTATCCGCACACCGACGGCGTATGGCCGGAATCGGATCGCTTTATCGAGGAGCAGTTCGCCGAGCTGACGCCCGACCAGGTGCACAAGATCACCTGCGAGAACGCGGCCAAGTTCTATCGGTTCACGAACTGACGGCGCTGCCGCGATCCCCGCGCCAAGCCGGGATCGTTCGACGGACCATCGATGCCCCGTGACCGGCCGGTCGCGGGGCATTGCGCTTGCATCTCGCGAAGACGTGATGCGGTCTCATTTAAACGAGACCCTATCGTTCCGTTTTCTGCCGCTTGATAAAAATGCGCACGCTGCCGCGTCTTGCTTCCCTTGCGACCGCCGTCCCGCCGCACCGGCTCGACCAGGGCAATGTCGTCGCCCGTGTCGAGCAGTTGTTCGGGCGCTCGCCGGATTTCGAGCGACTGGTACAGGTCTACGCGAATAGCGGCATCGAATGCCGCTATTCGGTAATGCCCATTGAGTGGTTCGACGAGGCGCATTCCTGGCCCGACCGCAACGCCGCCTATCTCACCGGCGCGCTCGGCCTGATCGAGGAAGCCGCTCGCCGCGCGCTCGACCGCGCCCGCCTCTTGCCCGCGGAGATCGGCGCGATCGTCACCGTGTCGACGACGGGAATCGCGACGCCGAGCCTCGATGCGCTGCTCATGGAACGCATGGCATTTGCCCGCGATGTCGTGCGGCTGCCGATCTTCGGCTTGGGCTGCGCCGGCGGCGCGCTGGGCCTGGCGCGAGCCGCGGCGCTCGCCGAGGCGATGCCAAAACAGCCGGTGCTGCTGCTCGTCGTCGAGCTGTGCACCTTGCAGTTCCGCCGCGACGATCTCGCGCGCAGCAACATCGTGGCGACCGCGCTCTTCGGCGACGGAGCGGCAGCAGCAGTGCTGCGTAGCGGCGGCGATGGCCCGGCGATCATCGCCTCGGCTGAACACACCTGGCCGAAGAGCCTCGACATCATGGGCTGGGATGTCGCCGACGACGGGTTGAAGGCGGTCTTCTCGCGCGACATCCCGCGCCTCGTGACCACCGAACTCGGCTCGGTGCTCGACAAGTTCCTCGCTCGACGAAGGCTGAACCTTGGCGATATTGACTGTTTTGTCTGTCATCCCGGTGGGCCAAAGGTGATCGACGCCTACGAGGCGATCCTTGGTTCAGGCTTCCGCGGCGCGGCCGCGGCGCGCCGATCGCTGGCGAGGTTCGGCAACATGTCGGCGGCCTCCGTGCTGTTTGTTTTGGAAGAAGTGCTCACCGAGGCGCGCGATTGCGGCGAGCCGGCCGGCCGGGTGTTGCTGACCGCGCTTGGCCCCGGCTTCAGCGCCGGCTTTGTCCTGCTCGAGGCGGCATGACGATCTTTCACGCCGTGCTTGCCTTTGTCGCGCTGCAGCGCGGCGGCGAATTGCTGCTCGCGCGCGCCAACACGAGGCGATTAATTCAGGCCGGCGCGATCGAGTTCGATCGCGCCGGCTATAAATGGTTTGTGCTGCTTCATGCTGCCTGGCTCGTCGCGCTGCTCGCGACCGTGCCTGCAGCGACATCGCCGAACTGGCCGCTGTTGGCCGTGTTCTTTGCGCTCCAGGCCGGGCGCGTCTGGGTCATCTGGAGCCTCGGCCGGCGCTGGACGACGCGCCTCGTCGTGCTGCCGGGCGCGCCGCTCGTCGCCAGCGGCCCTTATCGCTGGCTCGATCATCCGAATTACCTCATCGTTATCGGCGAGGTGGCGATTTTGCCGCTGGCATTTGCGGCAGTTGCAATTGCGGTGGGGTTTTCCGCATGCAATCTTCTGCTGCTCGCCCGACGCATTCGCCTGGAAGCGCGCGCCCTCGGCTAGCTAGCTATCACATTCGCGAAACCCTGCCCTGGCGCAACTAGCTCTAGGCGCATGGGAAAAATCGTACTAATCCCTTATTATCACCCTGCGATGCTATTTTTTGGGGCAATGACGTGGATCCAGATCGCAGTTTCGGTTTTCTCGCACATGACGTGGCGCGGCTCTACGGCCGCCGCTTTGACCGCAACGGCCGACGCCTGGGGTTGACCCGCGCGCAGTGCCGCACGCTCGGCTACCTCGCCCGCAACGAAGGCATCAACCAGGCCGGCCTCGCCGACCTTCTGGAAATCCGGCCGATGACGCTGGTGCGCCAGATCGACCGCATGCAAGAGGCGGGATGGATCGAGCGGCGTCCCGACCCGACCGACCGCCGCGCCCGCCGTCTGTTCCTCACCGACAAGGCGCGCCCGGTGCTGGGCCGCATCTGGGACGTCGCGACCGAAACGCAGGATCAAGTACTGGCCGCGCTGTCGCCCGACGAGGCGGAGCAGTTGATCGACCTGCTGCGCCGCGTGCACGGCGCCTTGACCGATCGCGGCCCGACGCGGCCGCTCGCCGCGACGATCCGGCCGCTGATGCCAAAATCGGCGGTGGTTGCCGCGCCGGTCAGCGAGGGCACGCGATGACCACATCGACCGAGGGGCAGTCGCCCGCGCCGCTACTGCGGCGCGTCTTCGGCGAGCGCCACGGGCGCATCGGCACGCCCACCCGGCCGCTGCGGCAACGCTTGCGCATGCCGTTGATGGTGGCCGGCCCGGCTATCGTGGCGATCGGCGCGGTGTGGTGGTACGTGACCAGCGGCCGCTACGTCGAGACAGACGACGCCTACGTCCAGGCGGCGCGCACGGTGATCAGCGCCGATGTCTCCGGCCGCATCATGACCATCGAGGTCCGCGACAACGAGCGCGTCACCAAGGGCCAGGTTCTGTACCGGATCGACCCAGCCTATCTGCAGGCCGCGCTCAATGACGCCAAGGCTCAGCTTGGCATCGCCCGGTTGCAGGTCGAGGCACTGAAAGCGACTTACCAGCAAAAGCTCGCCGAAAACAAATCGGCGCAAGAAACGCTGGACTACAGCCAGCGCGAATACGACCGGCAGAAAAAGCTGCTTGGCTCAGGCGTGTCGTCGCAGGCGCAATTCGACCAGGCGTCGAACGCGCTCGAAGTCGCCCGCCAACGCGTCGCCTCGAGCCAGCAGGATATCGAGAACACGCTCGCGCAATTGGGCGGCAACCCCGACATTCCAGTCAACGAGCACCCGATGGTGCAGCGCGCCCAGGCAGTCGTCGATCAGAAGCAGATCGACGTCAACGACACGGTGGTTCGCGCGCCAGAAGCCGGCACCGTGACCAAGGTAGAGCAGCTGCAGGTCGGGGACTACATGACCTCAGCGACGCCAGTCTTCTCGCTGATGTCGGACCGGCTGTGGGTTGAGGCGAATTTCAAGGAGACCGAGCTGACGCATATGCGGCCCGGTCAGGAAGCGACAGTCGAGGTCGACACCTATCCCGGCGTCGAGTTCCACGCCAAGGTCCAGAGCCTCAGCCCCGGCACCGGCCTCACCTTCTCGCTGCTGCCGCCGGAAAACGCGACCGGCAACTGGGTCAAGGTGGTGCAGCGCCTACCGGTGCGTCTCGCGCTTGAGAATGTCGACCCCGACATGCCGCTTCACGCCGGGCTCAGCGCGACGGTCAATGTCGACACGCAATATCGCCGCCCCTGGCTCGTGTGGCTGGAGCGCGGTTATGATCGCGTCTTTGGGACAGCGCGCGCGGCCGAGACAAAATAATGCCGGCAAAGGGGGGAACGGCGGGCCCGCTAGCAGCGCTCGCGGGGGTGATGGTGCTGCTCGCCGGATGCGAGCAAGGGCCGAACTTCTTTTCGCCCGCAGCGCCAGAGGAAAAAGCCTACACCACGCCTGACGACCCGGTGCCCCCGTCCGACTCGCCGGGGGTAAAGACCAAAGCGGCGCAACGCGTCGCGATGGGCGCCAAGGTCAAGGACGATTGGTGGACGATGTTCCACTCGATGCAACTCGACGGCGTCATGCGCCAGGCGCTCGCCGACAGCCCAACCATTCAGCAGGCGACGGCGACGCTCGCCCAGGGACGCGAGCTGACGTCCGCGGCGCTCGGCGCCGAGTATCCTCAGGTCGATCTCGGTGCCCAGGTCGGCCGACAGGCGGTCAACGTCCAGATCAGCGGCGTCAATCGCCCGGCGATCCCGGTCAATATCTACGGCGTCGGACCGACAGTCAGCTACACGCTCGACGTTTTTGGCGCCATTCGGCGCAATGTCGAGGCGGTCTCGGCGCAGGCCGATGTCAGCGATTACCAGCTTGCCGCGGCCTATCTGTCGCTCGGCGGCAACATCACGGCGCAGGCGATCACCATTGCCGGGCTGCGCGCCCAGATCAAAACCGTCAACCAGATCCTCGCCGACGACGAGCGCAACCTCAACCTCGTCAAGACCGCGCAATCCGGCGGCACAGCGACGATGGTCGACGTGACCACCGCGCAGACCCAGCTCGACAACGACCGCACGCTGCTGCCGCCGTTGCGGCAGCAGCTGAGCGTCGCGCGCGACGCGCTCGTGGTCTATGTCGGCAAGACGCCGGCCGACTGGTCGCCGCCCGATTTCGACCTCGACGGGCTAACCCTGCCGGGGGTGGTTCCGGTGAGCCTGCCGTCGGAACTGGTGCGGCAGCGTCCGGACATTCTCGCCGCCGAGGCCCAGCTCCACGTCTCGGCGGCGCAGCTCGGCGTCGCCACCGCCAACCTCTACCCGAAGTTCACGATAACGGGTGCTTTTGCTCAAACCGCGACCGATATCAACAATCTGAGCGGCCCGTTTGTCGGCTGGAACGCTCTCGGCGGGATGACCGCGCCGATCTTTCATGGCGGCACGCTGAGCGCCCAGCAGCGCGCCGCGAAGGACGCGCTCGACGCCTCATGGGCGGCCTATCGCGGCACGGTGATCCAGGCCTTTGGCCAAGTCGCCGACGAGTTGCAGGCGCTCGCGCATGACGATGAAGCGGTGAAGAGTCAGCTCGCCGCAGTCGCCTCGGCCGATCAGGCATTGCGGCTCGCGCGGCTCAGCTATCAGGCCGGCAACTCGACCCTGCTCCAGCTGCTCGACCCCGAGCGGCAGCGCGAGCAGGCGGTGCTCGGCCTCGTTCGCGCCCAGACGCAGCGGCTGCTCGACACCGCGCAGCTTGTCGTCGCGCTCGGCAGCGGCTGGTGGAATACGCCGCCCTCAGTGCCCGGGCCGGGACCCGACCCGCACGCGCTGGTGCCAGGATCGCCGACCTCGATGCCGACGCTGCCCGCGACGCAGGCGCCGGATGACGGCCCGTTCTGGACGAAGTGGTTCAAAAGCTGACGCGCTTGTTCGATTCGCGCTAAACGCGAACCGTGAACGATTTCATTTCTCTCACCGATGCGCTCGCGAGCCGGGAGTTCCGGCAAATCGTCGCGCTGTCGCTGTCGGTGAGCCTCTCGGCGAGTGCCGTGGCGACGGCTCTAGGCCTCCCATTGGGCGCGGCGCTGGCGATCTGGCGGTTTCCCGGACGCGGCGCGATCGTCGTCGCGGCCAATGCGCTGTTGGGCTTGCCGCCTGTCGTCGTCGGGCTCGCGCTTTACCTGCTGCTCTCGCATTCCGGGCCGCTGGGCGGTTTCGGCCTGCTGTTCAGCCCGACAGCGATGGTGATCGCACAAGCGGTGCTGGCTTTGCCGATCGTCACCGCGCTGGCGCATCGCGCGGCGCAGAGCTGCTGGGCGACCTATGGCGATGCACTAATGGATCTAGGAGCGAGCAAGCCGCGCGCCGTGCCGGCGATCATCGCGATGGCGCGCGCGTCGATGTTGACCGCGGCGCTCGCCGGATTCGGCCGGACGGTCTCGGAGGTAGGCGCGATCATCATCGTCGGCGGCAATATCGCCGGTTACACGCGCACAATGACGACCGCGATCGTGCTCGAAACGAACATGGGCAATTTGCCGCTGGCGCTGGGTTTGGGGTTGGTGCTGATCGGCCTGACGACGATGATCTGCGCCGGCGCCTTCGTCCTCGCCGAGCGCTCGAACGAATAAAGGGGGAAGCGCGTATCATGCGTAAGTCGTGGTTCGGCCTCGTCGCTGTGCTCGCGTTCTGCCCGTTCGCCAGCGCCGCCGATCCATCCTCGTCTGACAACACCATCGTTCTCGCCTCGACCACCTCAGTCGACAATTCGGGGCTGCTCGGCGTGATCCTGCCGCAATTCACCAAGGCCACCGGCGTCACGGTCCATGTGCTTGCGCTGGGCACCGGTCAGGCGCTCGACACCGCGCGGCGCGGCGACGCCGACATCGTGCTGGTCCACGACCCCGAGGCCGAGCAGAAATTCCTCGGCGACGGCAACGGTATCAACAGCAAGCAAATCGCCTGGAACGACTTCATCATTGTCGGACCGCAGGACGATCCCGCTCACATCGATGGCGGGTACGACGCGACCAAGGCACTCGCGATGATCGCCGCTGCGGCAGCGCCCTTTGTCTCGCGCGGCGACAAGAGCGGCACCAACGCGCTCGAGCTGCGCCTGTGGAAGGCGGCCGGCATCGATCCGCAAAAGGGCGCGGGCACCTGGTACCGCGATATCGGCGGCGGCATGGGGGCCGCGCTCAACGCCGCGGCGGCAATGCCGGCCTATACGCTGTCCGATCGCGGCACCTGGCTCAGTTTCAAGAACAAGGGGCCGCTGCGGATCATGCTCGAGGGCGATTCGGCACTGCTCAACCGCTATGACGTCATCGAGTTAAACCCAAAATCCCACGCAACCGCCAAGCTCGCGCTGGCGCACCAGCTCTGGACGTGGCTCAGTACCGAGCCGGGGCAGGCCGCGATCGGCGCCTATCGGCTCGACGGGGAGGAGTTGTTCCACCCCTCCGCCGCCAATCCGAAGTGAAGGCTTACCAGCGGTGCCAGCCCCAATGGTGCCAGCCCCAATAGGGGTGCCAGCCCCACGGATGACCCCAATAGGCATGCCAATAGGGGCCCGGGCCGCAGCGCCAACCCCAATAGGTCCACCAGCAGGCCGCATCAGCCGGATGCACCGTGAAGGCGCCGACCACGACGATCGCAGCAAGGGTGCAAAGCAGCAGCTTCATGGCGTCACCTTTCGGTTTTCCGAGATACGCATGCTTTAAGATACGCACCGGGACCGTTTCATAGTTCCACCACTCAAAAATTTTTCACGAGCAAACCAGAAAAACGAAACGGCGGCGCGAAACGCACCCGCACCGCCAGTCCAGTCAGGCTTGTGTAGAGCTATCGGCTACCAGTCGTGGTGCCAATAACCCCAATGGCGGTGCCAGCCCCAATCATGGGAACAATGCATGCCATACGGGGTCGGCCAGCAGGCGGCTTGCGCCGGCACCGACGGCGCCGCGCCGAGCAGCATGACCACCGCGAGAGCGCTGAGGATCGTTTTCATGGCTTCACCTTTTCTTTGTTACCAAAAGTGATGCCTGGAAAACGCGCCGCCGCCGTTTCGTGTTCCGAGGAACCCATCTGTGCCAGAGGGAACCCTACGCGTCCGACCGTCCCTAGGCAGCGGCAAGCTGGCGCGGACGATAGATCGAGATGTGACCGGTGCGCACAATCGGCGTTGTGCTGTTGGCCACGATCAGCGCGTCGAGGTCGACGAAAAGATGGCCTTTATGCTCGTAATTGTTCACGACGCGCGCCCGCACGGTCAGCGTATCGCCTAGGCGCGCGGCGGCGAAATGCTGGATTTTGCTGCCAACATGCATCCACGGGCCCAGCGTCACATTCCGATTTAACGCGAAATTGCCGATATGCGGCACCAGGACGGGGTGTAGGAGCCCCTCCTTCGCATAGAGCGGCAAGGTCTCGCGAACGTCGGCGACATATTGCGCGATCAGCTCCGATGTCACGGGGAGCGGGTCCATCCCAAGCCAAGTGTCGATCGCGAGAGACGCCTGGTCCGCCGGCGGGCGGCTAGAACGTTGCGGAACGGCGCGGAAATCGGCGAGAGCCGGCGGCGACGGCGGCGTGACCGGCAGCGAAGCGGTGCCGGTCGCGCACACGACACCACGGCATTCGAGCTTGATGTCGAGCGTGCGGTCCGTCTCGGTTGCCGTCACGGTGACACGGTCGCCGTCATAGACCGGCTTCATAAACCGGCATTCGGCCGTGCCGTGCTCGAGCCAGGCGCGGCCCCAGCGCTCGACCGGCAGATGCGTCATATAGGCATAGACGATCGCCCCGGGCACGAGGCCGCCGCCAAAGCCGAATTTCTTCGCGACCTCGTCGTCGTGGATCTTGTTCTCGGAGGCTTTGGCGGTGTTGAAGGCCTCGAGGCGGTAAGGCCCAAGTCCTGCGGGCATCGCATCCTCACTTGGTCTTGTCGGCGATGATCGCGTTGATCTTGTTGATGTCTTCATGCGGCTGCTCGATGCCCGAGCGCTCGACCTGAAGCAGCATGCCGACACGGCTGTCGCGCTGGCCCCAGCCGCGGGTCATCGCCTCGGTCAGTTCCTCGAGCGCCAGATTGGCGAGCCGCATCGGCACACCGACCTCCTTCCCCAGCCCCACCGCGAGCGACACGTCCTTGTGCAAAAGACGCAGCGCGAAATCGGCCGGGTCGTACTGGCCGGCGAGGAATTTGCCGAGCCGGTCGAAAGTGCGCGGACGACCCGTCGCCCCCTGGCGCACCGCCTCCCACAGATCGAGCGGTGGAACGCCGGCCTTGATGCCCATGGTGAAGACCTCGGCGAGCGCGACATTCATCACCGCGCTGGTGCAGTTGTGCACCAGCTTGGCAATCGTGCCGGCGCCGCTCGGGCCGATATAGGCGGCCTGATCGCCCATCGCGCCGAGCACCGCCTGATAACGATTGAACTGCTGCTCGTCACCGCCGACCCAGATCGCCATCTTGCCGCTGGCCGCGCCCGACGGCCCGCCGCACACCGGCGAATCGAGCATGTAGATGTTTTTTTCGGCGAAAGTCGCGTTGAGCTTGCGCACCACCGAGACCGAATTGGTCGACATATCGAAGAACGCGGTGTCGGGCTTCATGCCCTCGATGAGCCCGTTGGGGCCGATCGCGACCGCCTCGACATCGGCCGGAACGGGGAGCGACGTAAACACCACCTCGCTCTGCTCGCCGACCGCTTTCGGGCTGTCGGCCCAGACGGCGCCGTTGGCGATATAGGGTTCGGCCGCCGCGCGGCGCAGGTCATAGACGATGAGCTGGTGCCCGGCCTTTTGCAGATTGGCCGCCATGCCCTTGCCCATCATGCCGAGCCCGATAAAACCGACCTTCATGTGCTTTCCTCCAAATTTCCGGCGTCATTACGAGCGACGCGAAACAATCCCCTTTCGCCTTTCCTCTTGCGGCGGGAGGTTGCCGCGGCGCCTTCGGCGCCTCGCAATGACGATCAGTCGCGGTGGCGCAACTCGTTGTTGACGCGGCGGTCGCCGGCGAGCCAGCGCTTCAGTTCGCTATGCGCGTCGGCCTTACGCAGCGCGTCAATCTCGGCGACGTCGGGCGGATCGCAGGTGAATTCGAGGATCATCCCGTCGGGCGAGCGCGTATAGATCGACTTGCAATAGCCGTGATCGGTCTCGCGGAACGGCTCGCCGGCAGCGTTGAGCCGCGCCTTCAGCTCATTATAGGTCTGGTCGCTGGCTTTCAGCGCGATGTGGTAGTGGCTGTCGACCTTGGGAGGCGCTTTCGCCTGGGTCAGCGCGTACATTTCGGGATCGGCGAACTGAAAGAAGGCCAACGCGCCGCCATCCTTGAGGCCGAAGAAGGTGTGACAGAAATCGACCTCCCGGCCGAGATCGGCGCGATAGGTGCGCTCGCACCAAGTCGCGACCAGCGGAATGCCCAGCAAGTCTTCGAGGAAGCAGCGGTTCGCCTCGTGGTCCTTGACCACATAGGCGTTGTGGTGCAGGCGCAGCGGCAACTCATCAAGAAGCGTCGCTCCACCGGACTTAGCTTCGCGCGGTCTGGCTTCGATCGTGTCCATCGGGATCCTCCCAAGGGTGTCGATCGAGCATATGGGCGGGCCGGTTCACCCGCAAGGTGCTGCCCCATCCGGCCGGTCTGCACGGCAGGCGAAGTGCGGACGGCAGGGTGACGTTAGAAGCCCGGGGTCTATGACACCTTGATCTGGATCAGTCGGCTGACTTCACCGCGCCATTTTCGTGCAGCTCGGCGATCTCGGCGACCGAAAATCCCCAGCCGCGCAGCACCTCCCCGGTATTCTCGCCGCAATAGGCGGGCCGGCCCCGCACCCGGGTCGGCGTGCCGAGAAACCGCGGCGCCGGGGCCGGCTGGGCCACGCCGTCGATTTCGACAAAGCTGCCGCGATGCCGGTTGTGCTCGTGGCGGATCGCCTCCGACATCGAGAGCACGGGCGCGAAGCAGATGTCGGTTTGTTGCATGATCGCGACCCATTCGGCGCGCGTCTTCTGCTTGAAGATCTCGGCAAAGCGCTCCTGCATCGCCGGCCACTGCGCGCGGTCGGATTGCGGCGGCAGATCGGTGCCTTCGAGCCCGCTGTGGGTCAGCAGCAGGCGGTAGAATTGCGGCTCGATCGAGCCGACCGAGATGTACTCGCCATCCTTGGTCTCGTAGACATGGTAGAAGTGCGAGCCGCCATCGGTGCGGTTATGGCCGCGCTGTTCGACCCAGGCGCCCGAGGCGAGCGCGCCATACATCATCATCATCAGCGACGCCGCGCCTTCGACCATCGAGCAGTCGATGACCTGCCCCTCACCGGTCGCGCGGGCGCTCAAGATGCCGGCGAGCACCCCCATCGCCAGGTACAAGGCGCCGCCGCCGAAATCGCCGATCAGGTTTAAAGGCGGCACCGGCGGCCCGCCCCTCTCGCCGATCGCGGCCAGCGCGCCGGACAGCGCGATGTAGTTGATGTCGTGCCCGGCGATGTGGGCGATCGGTCCGTCCTGACCCCAGCCGGTCATCCGGCCATAGACGAGGCGTTTGTTGCGCGCGAGGCAAATGTCGGGGCCGAGGCCAAGCCGCTCCATGACCCCGGGACGAAACCCCTCGATCAGCGCATCGGCCTGGTCGATGAGACGCAGCACTGCGTCCTGGCCGGCCCGGTTCTTGAGGTCGACGGCGATGTTGCGCCGGCCGCGCAGCAAGAGGTTGAAGCGCGCGTCGTTGCCGTCGCGGTCGGTATCGCTGCCGACATTGGCGGCGCGATCGACCCGCACCACCTCGGCGCCCATGTCGGCGAACAGCATCGCGCAAAACGGCGCCGGGCCGATGCCGGCGAGCTCGACGATCTTCACTCCTTCGAGCGGTCCCATGTCCTGTCCTCTTTGATAGCGCCGTATTAGTGTCTACCCAGTCGAAGGGGGCGGCAAGGAGCGCAAAGAGATGAAGATCGTGATCACCGGCGGATGCGGGTTTCTCGGCCGGCGGCTGGCGCTTCTGTTGCTGGAGAAGGGCTGCGCGTCGGAGCCACTCGACGAACTGGTGCTGTTCGACAACGCGCCCTCGGCGCTGCCGCTACCCGATGACAAGCGCGTGCGGCTCGTTACCGGCGACATCGCCGACCGCGCGACCGTCACGCAACTGATCGCGCCAGGCACCGACGCGATCTTTCATCTGGCGGCGATCGTCAGCGGCCAGGCCGAGGCCGACCCCGATCTCGGCTACCGCGTCAACCTCGACGGCACGCGCGCGGTGCTCGACGCGTGCCGCGCGCTCGGCAGCCGGCCCCGCGTCATTTTCGCCAGCTCGCTCGCGGTCTATGGCGGCATGCTGCCGCCGGCGGTGGGCGACGACACGGCGCTGACCCCGCAAAGTTCCTACGGCACGCAAAAGGCGATCGGCGAGCTGCTGGTCAACGACTATAGCCGCAAGGGGTTTGTCGATGGCCGCGCGCTCAGGTTGCCGACGGTGGTGGTGCGGCCGGGGCTGCCGAACCGCGCCGCCTCGACCTTTGCCTCGTCGATCATCCGCGAGCCGCTGACCGGCAAGGACGCGGTGTGCCCGGTCTCGCCCGACACGGTGATGGCGCTCGCCTCGCCGCGGCGGATCGTGGCATCGCTCGCGCATGCGCTCGATATCCCGGGCGACGCGATCGGGCTAAACCGCACGCTACAGTTGCCCGGCTATTCGGTTTCGGTCGGCGAGATGGCCTATGCCTTGCGTCGCGCCGGCGGCGACAGCGCCTATAAGCGCATCGCCTGGCAGCCCGACGCGACGATCCAGGCGATCGTCGGCAGTTGGCCACGTAAACTCAGCGCGCCGCGCGCCGAGGCGCTTGGGTTTCAGCCCGACGCCGGCATCGACGAGGCCATCCAGTTCTTTATCGAGGACGACTTCACGTTGCAGCAGGCGCTGGTCGGCTAGCCGCTACTCCGCCGCCTCGGGCACCAAGCCGTGCTCGCCGGCGACCGCTTCGAGCTGGCCCACGGTCTCCTTACCGAACAGCACCGGGATAAAGGCGCCGCACAGCACAACGATCGTGATCGTGCCGAAGAAGGTGAACGGCTCGCCGACATGCGGCTCCATCAGGAACGGCGCCAAAACGCCCGCGAAGATCCGGCCGAACGCCTCGCCGAATACATTGCCGCGGCCACGCAGCGCGGTCGGGAACTGCTCCGACAGGTAAACCCGCACCACGGTGAACGACGAGAGCGCGGTAAAACCGAGAATGACCGCACCCGTGATCATCATCAGCCCGGCGTAGTCCGCGCCGAGATGTG
>DATHCK010000020.1:0-5431 GCA_035319545.1 Allostellaceae bacterium
GCGATGCTCTACGGTCGCCGCGCCGCAGCGGAACCGCCAGCACGGCATCGTGCCGTCGAGGCGAAATTCCGCGATATGGCGGTGGCCCTCCGGAGCGATCGTCCCACCGCTCCAGCGATTGGTGAACAGCGGATAGGAGACCCCGCCGATTGTCACGGTGGCATCGGCCTTGGTCAGCACCAGCACGCGGCCGAGCGGTGGGGCGACGGGCGCGACGAGGAGGGCGTGGTAGCGCCGGGTCAAGTTCAGCGCAACCGTACCAGCGGCATAAGCGCCGCGACCATTCCCAACCCACCATTCGCGCCGCTCGGCCGCAGAGAGCTCGCTAAGCGTTTCCGGGCCGAAAGCAATGGGCGTGAGGCGCGTGAAGGGGTCTTCCATCGGGCCGCTCTCTTACTCCGCGACCGCAGCCGCCTCCGCATGGGTGTGGTGCGGTATATCGGCCGGCAAGGTGCGCGCCCCAGGTCTCGCTTGCAGCAAGATCGCGACGAGCGAAGTCCAGCCGGTCTGGTGCGCGGCGCCGCAGCCGCGGCCCGTATCGCCGTGGAAATATTCGTAGAACAGCGGGTATTCCTGGAAATCTGGCCGGCCCGCCGGCGGTGGCGGGCCGAGCACGGGGCGGCGTCCATTGCCGTCGCGCAAGAACAGCCGGCAAAGCCGGCGCGCGAGCTCGTTGGCAACCTCGGCAAGACACAGGAACCGGCCGGAATGGACTGGGTACTCGACCCGGAAGTCGTCTCCGTAATAGCTCTGGAAGCGATAGAGCGACTCGATCAGTAGAAAATTGACCGGCATCCAGACCGGGCCCCGCCAGTTCGAATTGCCGCCAAAGACGCCCGTCGTCGATTCGCCCGGCACGTAGCTGACCCCGAAACGGCTGCCGTCGTGCTCCAACACAAAAGGGTTCTGCTCGTGAAATTTCGACATCGAACGGACGCCGAATTCCGAGAGGAACTCCCGTTCGTCCAACATTCGCCGCAGCAGGCATTTCATCCGGTGGCCGCGCAACAGCGACAGCAATTGGCGCTCCTGGTCGCCCTGATCGAGCCAGCGCGACACCAGCCGGGCCAGCTCGGGGCGCTTTTCGAGCACCCAGTGCAGCCGCGTCGCGAACTCGGGAAGGCGGGCGATCGTCGCGCCGTCCAGCACCTCGACCGCGAAGAGCGGAATCAGGCCGACCATCGAGCGCACGCGCAGCGGCACCGGATCGGAGCCGGAAATTTCAAGCACGTCGTAGTAGAATTCGTCGGCCTCGTCCCACAGGCCGACGCCACCACCCCCCATATTGGTCATGGCCTCGGCGATAAAGAGAAAGTGCTCGAAGAACTTGACCGCGATGTCCTCATAGACGTGGTCGTGACCCGCCAGCTCGAGCGCGATGCGCATCAGGTTGAGCGTGTACATCGCCATCCAGGCGGTGCCATCAGACTGATTGATGTGGCCCCCCGTTGGCAGCGGCGCACTGCGGTCGAAGATGCCGATATTGTCGAGCCCGAGAAAGCCGCCCTGGAAGATGTTGCGCCCCTCGGCGTCCTTGCGGTTCACCCACCAGGTGAAATTGATCATCAGTTTGTGGAAGACGCGCTCGAGAAACGCGCGGTCGCCGTGACCGCCGCGCGCTCGTCGGTCGATCTCGTAAACCCGCCAAGCCGCCCAAGCATGAACCGGTGGGTTGACATCGCCGAACGCCCATTCGTAGGCGGGAAGTTGCCCGTTCGGGTGCATGTACCATTCGCGCGTCAGGAGCACGAGCTGGTCCTTGGCGAATTCGGGATCGATCAATGCCAAGGTCACACAGTGAAACGCCAAGTCCCAGGCAGCGAACCACGGGTATTCCCATTTGTCGGGCATCAAGAGGATGTCCGAATTGTTGAGGTGCACCCATTCGCTGTTGCGGCCGTGCTGCCGCGCGTCCGGCGGGGTCGGTTGCAGGGGATCGCCGCGCAGCCATTCGCGGATATCGAGCGCGTAGTACTGCTTCGACCATAGTAGGCCAGCGAAGGCCTGGCGCTGCACCATCCGCGCGTCGGGGTCGGCGAGACCGTGCTGCACGGCCTCGTAGAATTCGTCGGCCTCGGCATGGCGCCGCCGCATCACATCGTCGAAATCCTCGCCCTCCTCGATGACCGCGAGTCGGAAGCGATACCGCACCTGTCCGCCGGGCGGCAGTTCGGCCCGGCAATGCGCCGCGACCTTCGTGCCGACCCTGCCCGCGTTCACCGCCGAACGGTCGCCATTGACGACGTAGTCGTTGATGCCGTCCTTGAAGTACCCCTCCGCGTCGGCCATCCCGAACAGGCGGCGCGGATTGGTGTCGTTTTCGCAGAACAGCAGCTCGTTGGCGCCCTCACAGGTAAACCGCATCGCCGGCAGGTTCGGGTGGAATGTGGTCACCGACCCGTCATTGTGACCGGCGAGCGAGGGGCGCTCGGGGATCATCCACCATGACCAGATATTGCGGACGCAGATCTGCGGCAGAACGTGAATCGTCGCCGCCTCGGGTCCGCGGTTGGTCACGGTGACCTGACCGAGAAGGTCGTCTGGCGCGCCCTTCGCGTACTCGACCATGACGTCGAAATAGCGATCGCCGTCAAAGACCCCGGTATCGATCAGCTCGAACTCAGGGTCGCCTTGCCCGCGCCGGCGGTTTTCCTCGACAAGCTGGTGGTAGGGAAAGGCGGCATGCGGATATTTGTACAGCATCCGCATGTAAGAATGCGTCGGAGTGCTGTCGAGGTGATAGTAAATTTCCTTGACGTCCTCACCGTGGTTGCCCTGGCCGTTGGTCAGGCCGAACAGCCGTTCCTTGAGGATCGGGTCCTTGCCGTTCCACAAAGCGAGGCTGAGGCACATGAACAGGTGTTCGTCGCCAAAGCCAGCGATCCCGTCCTCGCCCCAGCGATAGGCGCGGCTACGCGCATGCTCGTGTGGGAAATAGTCCCAGGCCTCGCCGGTCGCGCTGTAATCTTCACGCACCGTTCCCCATTGCCGGTCGCTGAGATACGGCCCCCAATGACGCCACGGCGTTCCCGCCTTCGCCTCTTCGAGCCGACGGCCCTCGGCGGTATCCGCGACATGGCGGCGCTCGCGCAACGTCGCCCTGCCGCCCCTCCCCTGCGCCATCTCGGAGTTTTCCTTCCCGTTTCGGCGAACCCGCATGGCGGGCGCCGCTACCCAGGCGATGATGCCGGAAACCTCCGTTGCGGCGCAGCGGCGGTCAAGTCCTCATTCTCTTGCCGGGGATACTTTTGCCCGGCCGGGCGAACACCCACATAGTTGACCCGTTGGGTGAACGACGGCGAGCGGAAAGCCGGGCGGAGCGGGAGTTTCGCAATTTGCCATCACGCTGGGGAACGCTGGTTCTGGGATTGGTCGCAGCCAGCAGTTTCTTGACGGCGGCGGCCGCGACCGACGGCGGTTCGGTGGCAGGGTTGCGCAAGACCTTGGCGATCGAGGAAAGCCATAGCGGCGACACAAGCCCGCATTTGCTGCCGCTGCTCGATCGCCTCGCGGGCGCGCAGTTTGACGATGGCGCCTTGGCCGACGCCGCAGCTTCCCGACGGCGCGCGCTGAAGATCGCGGTGCGCTCTTATGGCCGCGATTCGGTAGATGCCGCCGACGCGATGGTCGCGCTGGCCAGCGTTGAGCTGCTGCGCCATCGCTACAGCCGCGCCGAGCCGCTGCTGATCGCCGCGGTGCCGGCGCTCGAACAGCGGTTCGGCGCAGACAGTCCGGCTCTGGCCGGGCCGCTCGCCGGGCTCGCCCGGGTCGCCCTTGCGCACGGCGATCTCACGTCGGCGGAGAACCGGGCGAAACGGGCGACCACCATCGCCGAACGGCATCCGACAACGACGACCAGCGAGCCATTGCGGGCGCTGGGCGCCGTCTACGCTAGCGAGCGCCGCTTCGACGATGGCGAAAAGGTGCTGCGCACCGCGATCGCCCGCGACCGTCAACGCGACGGCGCCGACAGCCCCGAGCAGGCGCGCAGCCTCGCGCAACTGGCCAATTTGCTGCTGCGCGCGCAGCATTTCACCGAGGCGTTGCCGATCATCGAGCAGGCGATCGTCATCGACCAGGACCGGCTCGGTGCGAATCATCCGCTGATCGCCGACGACTTTACCGATCTCGGGCTGATCTATGTCGGGCTCGACCGCGACAACAACGCCGCGCAGGCGCTCTACTACGCGATCGACCTGCTCACCAACGGATCGAGCGAAGATTCGACACGACTCGCCTATGCCGAGCTCGACATCGCTCCCGTGTTGCGCCGGCTCGGCCAGGGTGACGACGCCGAGGCGGCATTCAAGGACGCGAAACAAATCCTCGACCGCGCGACCGAGGAAGAGCGCCAGCGCGAGCGGCAAATTTAATCGAATTGCGCTCGCGCGCTCACGGCCGGCACCGAAGGCCGGGCGAATGCACGACCGCACTACCATTACCTAAATCGCCCCGGACTTAGCACCGCCGCATCGAGCCCCTTGGCGGCGATATCGGCCGGCAACCCGCCGCCATCGATCAGCGACACCGCGCAGCGCGCCATGGCTTCCGCCGTCTGGATGCCATAGCCGCCCTGCCCCGCGAGCCAGAAAAACCCGTCCGCGAGCGGGTCGAAACCACAGACCGTCGTCTTGTCGGCGACAAAGCTGCGCAGCCCCGCCCATTTGCGCTCGACGCGCGTCACCTCGATCGTCGTCGCCTGCATGAGCCGGTCGATGGCGATCGCGACATCGAGCTCGTCGGGCTGCACATCGCACGGCTCGATCGGCGTCTCGTCGGCCGGCGACACCAGCAAGCGACCGGCATCCGGCTTGAAATAAAACGTCTCGGCAATGTCGAGCGTCATCGGCCAGGCGCTGGTGTCAATGTCCGCCGGCGGCGCAATGGTGAGCGCGGTGCGCCGCTTTGGCACGAGGCCGATGGGCGGCAGCCCGGCACGCCCAGCCAGCACATCGCACCACGCGCCGGCGGCATTGAGGACGACAGGCGCCGAGAACTGGCCGGCCGCTGTTGTGGCTGTCCAGACGCCGTTATCCCGCGCCAGCGCTCGCACCTCGGCATCGGTGACGATGCGGCCGCCGCGCCGTCGCAATAGCCGCAGATAGCCCTGATGCAGCTCATGGACGTCGATGTCCATCGCATCAGGCTCGTGGACCGCGCCAATCACGTGATCAGGTCGCAACACAGGAACGATATCGCGCACCGCCGCCGCATCGAGCCGGCGAACGCGGGGGTCGACCGCCGACAGATCGATCCATGCCGCCTCAAGCAATTGCTCCTGGCCAGGCATGGCAAACATCAGCGCGCCGCGCGGCTTGAGGATCGGGTGCTCGCCAAATCCGTCGGCCCACGCCTCGTAAAACTCGCAGCCGGCGCCGGTCAGAATGCGGATCGCGTGGTTGCCGTAGGTCTCAGTGAACAGCGCCGCCGA
>DATHCK010000021.1:0-14984 GCA_035319545.1 Allostellaceae bacterium
AAGAAGCTCTTGGTCCACCGCTACGGCGTCGAGATGGACGGACCGGGCGACACGCCCCCGCCCGAGACGCAACCCTACCTGTTGTTTGCCGGGCGCTTCGTCGAAAAGAAGGGCATCCCGACGCTGATCGAGGCGATGCGCCGGCTGGCGGGCGAGGGTCGCGATGTCCGGCTGAAGCTGGTCGGCGACGGCGAGATCGCCGGCGCGCTGAAGCGCCAGGCAGCCGACCTGCCGATGATCGAGTTTCCCGGCTGGCTAACGAACCGCGAGCTGCGCCAGTTGATGCGCGGCGCGCTTGCCGTCTGCGTGCCAAGCATCGCGGCGGCGAGTGGTGACGCCGAGGGCCTGCCCAATGTCGTGCTCGAGGCGATGGCGTCCGGCGCGCCGGTCGTTGCGACGCATCACGCCGGGATCGGCGAGGCGGTCGAGGACGGCCGCAGCGGTTTTCTCGTACCGTCGGGTGACGCAGGGGCGCTGCATGCCGCGCTGCGCCGCTTGGTCGATGCGCCCGGCGCGGCTCGCGCCATGGGCGACGAGGCGCGCCGCGTCGCGCTCGGCCGCTTCGACGCGATGACCCAATCGCGCCGGCTTGAGCAGATCCTTCTAGAGATAATTGAAGGGCGCTAGACCAGGCGCCAACTCAGCGTCTCGCCCGCGCGGAACAGCGATACCGCGAGCTCGCCCTGGCCGACATGATCCGGCACCAAGCACGCCTCGCCGCGTAATGTCACCCGCGTCTCGTTCGGCGGCAGGCGGTAAAATTCTGGCCCGTTGAGCGAAGCGAAGGCCTCGAACTTATCGAGCGCGCCTTCTTCGTCGAACACCTGTGCGTAGAGTTCGACCGCCGATGCCGCGGTAAAGATGCCGGCGCAGCCGCAAGCGGTTTCCTTGGTCGGGATCGCGTGCGGCGCGCTGTCGGTGCCGAGAAAGAACTTGGCTGAGCCCGAGGTCGCGGCGCGGCGCAGCGCCAGCCGGTGCTTTTCGCGCTTGGCGATCGGCAGGCAGTAGAGATGCGGCCGGATGCCGCCCTGGAAAATGGCGTTGCGGTTGATCATCAGGTGATGCGCGGTGATCGTCGCCGCGAGGTTTGGACCGCCGCCTTCGACATACTGCACGGCTTCCGCCGTGGTGATGTGCTCGAGCACCACCCGCAACTCCGGCAACCGGCTTCGCAGCGGGTCGAGCATTTGGTCGATGAACACCGCCTCGCGGTCGAACACGTCGACCGCCGGATCGGTCGCCTCGCCGTGAATGAGCAGCGGCATGCCGATCTTCGCCATGCGCTCCAGCACCGGCATGACCCGGCCGAGATCGGTCACCCCATGCGCCGAGTTGGTCGTCGCATGCGCTGGGTAGAGCTTGACCGCGGTGAACGCACCTTCGCGATGCCCGCGCTGGATCTCGTCGGGATCGGTGCCGTCGGTCAGGTACGCGGTCATCAGCGGGGTGAAGTCCGCGCCCGCCGGCAGCGCCGCCATGATCCTCTGGCGATAGGCGAGGGCGCTGGCGATCGTCGTCACCGGCGGCACTAGGTTTGGCATGACGATCGCCCGCGCGAATTGCCGCGCCGTATAGGGCAGCACCGTCGCCATCATCGCGCCGTCGCGCAAATGCACATGCCAGTCGTCGGGCCGGCGAATGATTACCAAATTGCGCGGATCGTTCATCGCGATGCTCGACATCGGCGATAGCATAAAGGTTGCACGTGGCTACGCTAACCTCCATCATTACGCAACTATTGATAGCGAATACCGGAACGTGACGAACATTTGTCGCAGGGGACAGTATCTTAATGTCGCCGCGCCGCCGCCGGCTGTCGACGGGCGATGAAGCGACGCCTGCTTCAGGCCATAGCCGGAAAACAGCATGGTGGGGCCGAGATTTTTTTCGTTCGGCTGGCGACGGCGCTGACGCGCGCTGGCGAAAATCAGAGCCTTGTGATCCGCCGCGATGCCGATCGCTCGCGCCACTTGCGCGACGCGGGGATCGCGGTCACCGAGCTCGGCTTTCGGCATCGCCTGGATGTCGCGACCCGGTTCGCTTTTCGCCGCGAGATCGCGCGCTCGCGGCCGCAAATCGTAATGACCTGGATGAGTCGCGCCACACAGCTCTGCCCGCCGGGCGATTTCGTGCATATCGGCCGGCTGGGCGGGTATTACGATCTGAAATACTACCGTCACTGCAACCATCTCATCGGCAATACCCGGGGGATCGTCGCCTACATGATCGAGAGCGGATGGCCGGCTAAGCAGGCGCACTATTTACCGAATTTCGTGCCTGATCTGGCTGGGGCCGCGCCGGTCGATCGTGCCGCGTTTGAGACGCCAGTGGCCGTGCCGCTTGCCCTGGCGCTGGGGCGGTTGCATCCAAACAAGGGCTTTGACCTGCTCCTGGACGCGTTAGCGCTGACCCCCGAGCTACATCTGTGGATCGTCGGCGAGGGACCGCTGCGCGGGGCGTTGAAGCAGCAGGCGGCGTCTCTCGGGATTGTCGATCGCGTACGCTTTCTGAACTGGCGCGAGGACGTGTCGGCGCTGCTCGCGACGGCGGATTTCCTGGTGTCGTCGTCACGCCACGAACCGCTGGGCAATGTCGTGATCGAGGCGTGGTCCGCCAGACGTGCCGTTGTTGCGACCGCCACCGTCGGGCCGAGCGAGTTGATCGAACCCGGCGTCACCGGGCTGCTGACGCCGATCGCCCCGGCGGCGCTCGCCGGGGCGATGACCACGCTGTCGCGCGACGCTTCACTTCGCGACCGCTTGGCGCTCGGCGGTCGACGAGCCTACGAGGCGGAATTTACCGAGGATCTGGTCGTTGCCCGCTATCGCCGTCTGTTCGACGAACTGGCTGTTTGATGTGCGGAATTGCCGGACTGATGATGCTCGGCGGCGCCCCGCCGCCGGATGATTTGTTGTGCGCGATGGGGGCGGCGCTGGCGCATCGTGGCCCCGATGGCGAAGGGCACTATCGGTCTGCGGATGTCGGGATGGTGCATCGGCGACTTGCCATCATCGATTTAGTCACGGGCGATCAACCGCTATACGAGCCGCGCGGTGCGGCACTGATCGCGAACGCGGAAATTTACAATTACATCGAGCTGCGCGCGGCAATGCCCGACGTCGCGTTCGCGACAAACTCGGACTGCGAGCTGCCACTGCATCTCTACCGCCGATACGGGCTGGATTTCACCGGCCGTCTGCGCGGAATGTACGCCCTGGCGCTGCACGACTCGAATGAGGGGCAACTGGTGTTGGCGCGCGATCCGTTTGGGATCAAGCCGCTCTACTACGCCGAGACCGAGCGATTTCTAGCGTTTGCTTCGGAGCCGCAATCACTGATCGCGGCGGGCATCGTTACGCCCAGCGTCAACGTCGCCGCGCGCGATGAATTGCTTCAGCTGCAATTCACCACCGGGCGCGAGACGATTTTTGCCGGGATCAACCGCGTGCTGCCCGGCGAAACGATCGTTGCCCGCAAGGGGCGCATCGTTGAACGCCAGCGGATTGAGGCGCTGCCGCGGGGCGCGTGGCGCATGATGGACGAAGCCGAGGCGCTCGAGCGCCTCGATGCGGTGCTGACCGATAGTGTGCGCGTCCACCAGCGGTCCGATGTGCCGTTCGGCATCTTTCTGTCGAGTGGCATCGATTCCACCGCGGTGTTGGCGACGATGACCCGCCTTGCCGAGCGCCCGATCAAGGCCTTTACCGTCGGCTTCTCAGGCGGCGATGTCGCGGATGAAAGGCGGGGAGCCCGCGCCGCGGCACAAGCGGTTGGCGCCGAGCATGTCGAGGTGACCTTCGACGAAAGCGATTTCTGGCAGTTGTTGCCCGAGATTGCCGGTGCGGTCGATGATCCCGCGGCTGACTATGCGATCCTACCCACGTACAAGCTCGCGCGCGCCGCGCGGTCGGCCGGCCTCAAGGTGATCCTGACCGGCGAGGGCGGCGATGAGCTGTTCGGCGGGTACGGACGGTATCGTAGCGCCGCGCGGCCATGGTGGCTGGTCCGGCGAGCGCCATGGACACGCGGTATTCTCGACGGGCTGGGGGTGCTGCGCGAGGAAATGACGGGATGGCGCGACGGCATTTCCGCCGCCGAGGCGCGTTGCGCCGAAGACGGCCGCACCCGGCTGCAGGTGGCCCAGGCTGTCGATTGCGTGGATTGGCTGCCGAACGACCTCCTGACCAAGCTCGACCGTTGCCTGATGGCGCACGGCACTGAGGGCCGCACCCCGTTTCTCGACCCGGTCGTTGCCGAATTCGCCTTTTGCCTGCCCGACGCGCTTAAGGTGAAGCATCGGCTCGGCAAATGGATAATGCGACGTTGGCTCGCGCGCCGTCTGCCGGAAGCACGGCCCCTGGCGCGCAAACGCGGCTTCACCGTGCCCGCCGGGGGTTGGATCGCGCGGCGTGGGGCTGAGATCGGCGCGCTGGTCGCTCGTTCACCGGCGATTGCCGAGCTGTGCCGGCCGGCTGAAGTTGAGCGCATCTTTGCCGCCGCCAACGACAAACGCTGCGGCTCCGCAGCCTGGACGCTGCTGTTTTATGCGCTGTGGCATCGCCGTCATATCGAGCGCCACGACACGCCACTCGACACGCGGGCGGCGCTGGCGGATACGGGCTGATAAGCCTATATGACTTAGCACGGCGGACGCGCGTGCTGGCTTTCGCCACTGCGGGGCGACGGAGAGCGGAATGACTGGATGCATTGTCGGCTGGGCGCACAGCAAGTTCGGGCGTCATGACGACCGCGACGTCGAGTCGCTGATTGTCGAGGTCGCGCAAGGCGCGCTTGCCGATGCTGGCGTTTCCGGCGCCGATATCGACGCCGTCTATCTCGGCACGATGAACGGCGGCTTTGTGAAGCAGGAGTTTCCGGCGTCTCTTGCCCTTCAGGCCGATGCCGGCCTGCGCTTCAAGCCGGCGACCCGTGTCGAGAATGCCTGCGCCACCGGCTCGGCCGCGATCCATATGGGGCTCAACACCATCGCCGCCGGCAAAGGCCGCCTGATCCTCGTCGTCGGTGTCGAGAAGATGACCGAGCGCACCGGCGCCGAGATCAACGATCTTCTGCTGCGCGCCTGCTATCGCAAGGAGGAGGATCAGATCGAAGGCGGTTTCGCCGGTATTTTCGGGCAGATCGCGCAGAAATATTTCCAGAAATACGGCGACCAGTCCGACGCGCTCGCCCGCATCGCCGCGAAAAACCACAGGAACGGGGTTGCCAACCCGCTGGCGCAGATGCAGCGCGACCTCGGATATGAGTTCTGCCGCACGATCTCGGACAAAAACCCGCTCGTCGCCGGCCCGCTGAAGCGCACCGACTGCTCGCTGGTGTCAGACGGCGCGGCGGCTGTAGTGCTGGCCGACATACAGACCGCGCTGTCGATGAAAAAGGCTGTCGCCTTCCGCTCCGCCGAGCAGGTCAATGACTTCTTGCCGATGAGCCGGCGCGATATTCTTGCGTTCGAAGGCCCGGCGCTCGCGTGGAAAAAGGCCTTGTCGGCGGCGCGGCTGAGTCTTCTCGACCTTGATTTTGTCGAGACCCATGACTGCTTCACAATCGCCGAACTTATCGAATACGAGGCGATGGGCCTGACGGCGCCGGGCGAGGGCTCACGCGCGATCCTTGAAGGTTGGACCGAGAAGGACGGCAGGTTACCGATCAACCCCTCGGGCGGGCTCAAGGCCAAGGGCCATCCGGTCGGCGCCACGGGCGTGTCGATGCACGTGCTCGCGTCGATGCAGGTGACCGGGCAGGCCGGGGGCATGCAAATCCCTGGCGCCTCGCTCGCCGGAGTGATGAATATGGGCGGCGCCGCAGTCGCCAATTTCGTCAGCATTCTTGAGCCGCTTCGCAGCTGATGGGCAGTTTCCGCGCGCTCGTTCTGCATGAGTCGGGCGGCAAGATCTCATCGCGGATCGAAACCGTCGATGAGGAGCGGCTGCCCGAAGGCGATGTCACCGTCGCGATCGACTATTCGACCCTGAACTACAAGGACGGCATGGTCCTGCAAGGGCAGGGGCGGCTGGTGCGCGCCTATCCGCACGTGCCGGGCATCGACTTCGCCGGCACGGTCGAGAGGTCGCAATCGCCCGCCTTCAAACCCGGCGACCAGGTTGTGCTCACCGGCTGGCGGGTCGGCGAGCTGCAATGGGGCGGCTATGCCGAGAAGGCGCGGGTCAAGGCCGACCATCTGGTGCCGTTGCCGAACGGTCTCACCGCGCGCCAGGCGATGGCGATCGGCACCGCCGGCTTCACCGCGATGCTCGCGGTCATCGCGCTCGAAAGACATGGTCTCGGCAATGGCAGCGAGGTGCTTGTCACCGGTGCCACCGGCGGCGTGGGCGGCACGGCGATCGCGCTCCTGTCGAGCCTCGGGCACAAGGTTGTCGCGTCGAGCGGCCGCGCCGAGCTTTCCGGTTATCTGCATGGTCTCGGGGCCGCCGAAATCATCCCGCGCTCGACGCTCGCGTCGCCGCCGGCTCGGCCGCTTGACCGCGAACGCTGGGATGGCGCGATCGATGCCGTCGGCGGCGCGACGCTGGCGACGATCCTCACCCAGCTCAAATACCGCGCCAGTGTCGCCGCCTGTGGGCTCGCCGGCGGTAGCGATCTACCGACATCGGTGATCCCGTTCCTGCTGCGCGGCGTGAACCTGCTTGGCATCGACTCGGTGATGTGCCCCAAGGAGCCGCGCGCCGAGGCCTGGCGCCGGCTGACGCGCGACCTGCCGCTCGACCGGCTCGATCGGATGATCGAAGAGATACCGCTGTCAAAAGTCGCCGAGCTCGCGCCGCGCATCCTCGGCGGCCAGTTGCGCGGGCGCACCGTCATCGACGTCCGCCGCTAAGCAGATCGCGCGCGTCTGGCGCGCGGCTTGCTCGGTTCCGCGCGGCACGGAATTGCCCTAGTCTTTCGTTATCGCGGCGCACCGCGCGCAGAGGAGTACCCATGGCACTCGTTCTTGAGAAGGACAGCCCCACCATCACCGCCGCGGAATGGCAGGCGCGGGTCGACCTGGCCGCGGCGCACCGCCTGGCGGTGATGCACGGTTTCAGCGAGGGCATCTTCAACCATCTGACCCTGTCAGTGCCCGGCAAGACCGATCGCTACTATCAGATTCCTTTCGGGCTGCACTGGTCCGAGGTGACCGCGAGCTGTTTCATGGAAGTGGCCTGGGACGGCACGCTGCTGGCCGGCGAAGGCGAGGTAGAGCGCTCGGCCTATTGCATCCACGCGCCGATCCATCGCCTCGTACCACAGCATGCCTGCGTGCTGCACACCCATATGCCCTATGCGAGCGCACTGGCGCGGCTCGAGGAGCAGGAGATCTTGCCGATCGGCCAGACCGAGATCGGTTTTCTCGACAAGATCGCCTATGACGACACCTATACCGGGCCGGCGCTCGACCCGACCGAGGGTGAGCGGCTCGCCGGCATCATCGGTCCCGACAAGAAAATCCTGTTTATGGCCAATCATGGCGTCTGCGTGTGCGGCGGCAGCGTCGCCGAGGCCTACGACCTGCTTTATTACTTAGAACGCGCCGCGCAGGTGCAGATTTACGCGATGTGGACCGGGCGAAAGCTGCGTGAGGTCAAGCCGGCTGTCGTCGAGCACACCATCGCGCAGTACCAGCAGACCTGGCCGGATTACGGCAACAAGCCGACCTATGACCATCATTTTGATGCGCTGAAGCGCATGCTCGATAAGAAGGAACCCGACTACGCGGACTAGCAAATTCGATCAGGGAGGCCCGAGATGAACGATGTCAGCCCGGCGCGCAAATTGACGCCCACGTCGCAGCCGATCAGCCCGGCCAAGTTCGCGCATTTCGTGCTGCGCACCGGACAGATCGACAAGATGGTCGAGTGGTATCGGACCGTCCTTAATGCACGGATTGTGTTCCGCGACGAGCGGCTATGTTTTCTCTCCTATGACGACGAGCATCACCGCCTCGCGCTGATCGACATACCCGGCGCCGGCGCGCGCGACCCCGAGTCGACCGGCACCGACCATGTCGCCTACAGCTACAACGATCTGGGCGAGCTGCTCGCGACCTATCGCCGGCTCAAGTCGGTCGGGATCATGCCGAACTGGCCGATCAATCACGGTGTCACCACCTCGATCTACTACCGCGACCCCGACAACAATCGGGTCGAGCTGCAGATCGACAATTTCGCCACGCCAAAGGAACTCGACGGCTATTTCCAAAGCCGCGCGTTCCGCGACAACCCCGTCGGTGTCACCTACGATCCCGAGGAGCTGTGCCGGCGTTATGAGGCCGGCGAGCCGATGGCCTCGCTTCTAGCGATTCCGCCGCTGCCCCAGGGCAAGACGCCCTGGGACATGCTGTCACAGCACTGAGCCGTCAGCATGCTGACGATCGACCTCAGCGGCAAGACCGCGCTCATTACCGGTGCGGCCTCCGGTATTGGCCTCGCGTCCGTCGAGATTTTCGCACGCGCCGGCGCGACGGTGGCGCTCAACCATCTGCCTGACGATCCGCGCGGTGCCGAACAGATCGAACGGCTGAAGGCGGAGGGCCATAAAATCGTTGCCGCGCCCGGCAATGTCGCCGTGCCGATCGAGGCCGAAACGATGGTCGGCCGGGCGATCGATGCGCTGGGCCGACTCGACTATCTCTTCAACAATGCCGGGACGCCCGCCACACCGACGCCGATCCCGTTTCCCGAGCTCGACCGCCTCACCGAAGGGTTTTGGCAAACCATCCTCAACACCAACTTGATAGGGCCGTTTCGCTGTGCTCACGCCGCCGTGTCGGCGTTGCGCGCGGCGAAGGGCGCGATCTGCAGCACTGCATCGATCGCCGGTGTGCAGGGTAGCGGCAGCTCTATCCCGTATGCGGCGAGCAAGGCCGGCGTCATCAACCTGACGCGTAGCCTGGCGCGCGCTTTGGCGCCCGAAATTCGCGTCAATGCCGTCGCACCCGGTTTTGTCGACAGCCCGTGGAACAAGGAATGGCCGGCCGACCGCAAGGCCGAGACCGTCGCCCGCACGCCGTTGAAGCGCGCCTGCTCGCCGCACGACATCGCGGAGGTGGTGTTTTTTCTCTGTGCCGGTAATTCGATGATCACCGGCCAGACGGTCGTCGTCGATGGCGGGCTGACGCTGTAAAAAATCGGGAGGAACACCAGTGGCCGAGACGTTGAACGGCGCCGAGTGGCTGGCGCGAGCGCTTGCCAGCACCGGCATGAGCCATGTCTTTTTTGTCGAGTCGACTCTGCGGCGGACGCTGCTCGCTTTGAACGACGTCGGGGTCAAGCCTATCCTCGCGCATTCGGAAAAGGCCGCGGCGTACATGGCCGACGGTTACGCCCGCGTCGCGATGCGCCCGGGCGTGTGCATGGCGCAGTCGGTCGGAGCCGCCAACCTCGCCTCAGGGCTCCAGGACCCCTATCTCGGCCACAGCCCGGTGATTGCGTTTACCGGGCACAAGGAGCCGTCGTTCCAGCACCGCAATTCCTATCAGGAAATCCCCCACGCGCCGCTCTTCGCCGCGGTGACCAAGTTCTCGACCCCCGTCTACGCGACCGGGGAATTGCCGCGCCTGTTGCGCCATGCGTGGCGCGCGGCGCTCGCCGACCCCATACGACCAACGCATCTCGACTTCAACGGCCTGCAGGGCGATGTCATCGAGTTGGGCCAGACCGATGCGTCGGTCGAGATTGACCATGACAAACGGCCGATCCCGGTGCATCGCCCGGTCGCCGACGACGGCGATATCGAGCGTGCGGCGCGGCTGCTGCTCGGGGCGCCTCGCCTGGCGATCGTTGCGGGTGATGGCGCGGCGGCCTCGGGCGCCGGCCGAGAAATACTGGGGCTAGCCGAGGCGCTGGCCGCGCCGATCGCCACAACGCTCGGCGCACGCGGCCTCATCCCGACGCGGATCGTCTCTGTGCCGGTGTAGCCGGAAATTATTCAGCGCCTCCCGCCAATCGCATCGTGCACAGCGCCGACATGGTTCTGTTTATAGGTTGCGACACCGGCGATCAGGTGACGCTGAACTGGACGATCCCGGATATCGCCACCCCGATCGTGCAGATTGATGCCGATCCGCTCGAGATCGGTCGCTCCTATCCGAACACGACCGGTGTTGTCGGTGACCCGAAGGCAACCGTGGCGCGGCTCAACCAGATCATCGGCCGGCCAGTGCGCGACAGCGCGTTTGTCGACGAGGCGGCGCGGATCGTCGCGGACTGGCGGGCGACCATTCAGCCGCTCGTCGAAAAGAATACGGCGCCGATCGCCGTCGAGCGCCTTTGCGCCGAGATCGCCCAAGCCCTGCCGGCGGACGGCGTGCTCGTCGCCGATACCGGCTATTCGGGCATCTGGACGGGCACGATGATCGATCTCAATGGCGCCGGGCAGACCTATCTGCGCGCGGCCGGTTCGCTCGGCTGGGCGTTTCCAGCGTCGCTTGGCGCGCAATGCGCGGCTGGGAAGCGCAAGGTGATCTGCTTCAGCGGCGATGGCGGTTTCTACTATCACCTCTCCGAACTGGAGTCGGCACGGCGCTATCAAATCCCCAGCGTCACCGTCATCAACAACAATTCCGGCTTTGGCCAGAACCTGACCGGCGTGCGACGGATCGCTGGCAACCGGCCCGGACGCGGCGAAGAGCTGGTCCGATTTGGCCCGACCGATTTCGCCAAGGTCGCCGAAAGCTTTGGCGTGCGCGGCATCCGCATCGAGCGGCCGGGCGAGATCGCGCCGGCGCTTGCCGAGGCGCTCGCCGCTAATGAACCGGTCGTGGTCGATGTAGTCACCGACCTTGAACCGCGCGCGCCTGTTCCCTGGTCGCCGCCGAGCTGATTAATCCGCAGCCGCCGCCCGGCGCGATAGCCGCTGCGCGCTCTTGAACTGCGGCGTCTCGGCCGCGGAGCTGTTGGCCGCGAGGTAGATCGCCTTATTGGTCTCGACCGTGTAGCGCGGCCGCTCGCGCCGCTGCGCATATTGCGGACGGGCGGCGATCCGTTCCGCCAGTTCGAGGTGGTTGCCGATATCAAAGAACTCGATGGCGTTTGGGTGGTAGCGCGCGAATTCGAGAAAGGTTTGCGTGCGCGAGGCAATGACCCTGCAGCCGAGCTCGACGGCCAGCGAGATCGGCCCGGAAGACGATTGCCCGACCTCCAGATAAGGCATGACCACGGCATCGCAGATCGCCATGCCGGCAACAAAATCGGCATCATCGGCAGTGCCCATGAAATGAATGCGCCCCGATAGATCACGTGGGTGACTGCCGAGCAGTTGAGCAAGCTGCCCCTCGATGTCGAGAGTTAAGTTGATTCCGCGAGCCGGTCCAACTGCAATCTGTTCGTACAATGTCGCGTCGACATGCCCGTCTTGCAGAAGCGAGGCGATATAGGGATGAACCGGCCGATTGGTTTGGATTTCGTTCGGATGTGTCCCGCCGAATATCAGCAGATGATGATCCGCCGGAAGGTGGTGTAATGCATGAATAACAGTTCCAAAGCCCTTATAATCATTAAGGAAACCGAAGACTCCGATCAGCTTGGTGGTTTTGGGTAGCTGATCGATCAGCGGAAATCGCTGGCGTCTTGCGGTGCTGGTAATTGTCTCGATTTCTTCGGCCGAAAGAAATGACAGCGGGTGATGGTGGACGTTTTTCAGTCCGAGTAGGTGGGAGGCGTCGGAAAAATCTCGGCGGTTATGGACGATGATGCTGACCGGCTTGCGTTGTTGGGCGCGCCGTAGCTCCTCGGCGATCCCTTCGGAGAGTCTCTTTTCGCGCGCATAGGCCGCTCTCAGGTTCCCCGCCCGCTGCCATTTCAATGTGACGATCGCATGAAGAAAATCAGACCACGAAAAATCCGTCGGTCGCTTCAGCGTATGGAATGTCACGGAGAGGCGCGGCGCCGCCTCGACAAGCCAGCGGAACCGTCGGTGAATGTTTTTCGCGGCGCCTCCAAGCGTCCCGAACTCGAGTTGCAAATTCACCGCATCGAATTCGATAATTCCTTGGCAAATGTCCTTGATGTGGCGGTCACCGAGCGCACGCACCCGCTTGTGCCGACCGCGTAGCAAGTATTGATCGAGATCGAACACCGTGATGTCGAAAATATCCGCCAGCTGCCGCTCAAGCGCTTGAGTGTATGCGGCGATGCCGCAGAGCTTGTTGCGGGTCGACACAATGGCCAATCGCTCGCGCCGCGGCGGCAACACGGCGACGCTGGCGGCGGGACCGCCGGAAGGGAGAGGGTCGCCAAGGCGAAGCTCGTGGATCGTCATCAGCCTGCCCTAGAGATGATCGCGAATGGACTGCACTGCGAGGCTGCCGATCGCCCAGATCGCGAACACGACAAGGGCGATGGTGGCGATCACGTGCCAGCGCCGCGGATAAAGCGAACTTTGCGGCAAGCTCGGCGGCACAAAGCTCTCGACATAGATATGTTGTCGATCAGCATTGTCGCGCGCCCGATCGAGCGCCTCGAGCGAGTGCTGATAGGCGGCTTCCGCGAATTTCCGTTCGGCGTCAAGTGCCTCGTAAGAGCCAAGCTCGCGCGATAGAGCCGGTGGAGCGGCCGGGCTTGATGACAGGGTTGCCGAGCTCGCCGTCATCTCGCGCGCGAGAATGTGCTGCTGGGCTTCGAGCGATCTGATACGCGCTTTCAGCACGCCGATCGCGGGCGCGTCATCGCGCATATAGGTGGTGAGCGTCGCGAGTTCGGCATTGGCCTTGAGCAGGTCGTCGCGCAGCTTGGTGGCGAGTGTCGTGTCGGCGCTCGCCGCCTGGCCGGGATCGATCATCCCTTCCTTGTCGCGGAATTCGCGGATCGCCGCGAGCGCGGCCTTGAGCCTTGCCTCCGCAGCGGCGACGTCGGCGTCGGCATAGCTGAGTGCGTCGTGCCGGGCGCGCGTCGAGAGATCGTTGATCAGCCGCTCTGACGCCGCGACGATCGCCTGCGCCAGTCGTAGCGAATCGTCGGGCGTGAACGCGCGTACCCGCACGACGATCGTGCCGGTCGAGGTGTCATAGAACGGATCGACCTGGCCTCGCCAGTAATAGAGCAGCTGCTCAACGGTCGCGGGCAGCCGCAGTCGAGCCCACCAATCGGCCTCTGCCGGCGAGAACATGCGGCGCAGGTCCAGTTTGGCATCGAGTTCGTCGACGATCGCTCGGCTGGCGATGAACTGGGTGACGATCTGCGATTCTCCCGTCGCCGTGCCGTGCATCGCGTCGCCGCCGAACAGCGCCAACCCTTCGATGCGCGGCGTGTCGACAGTGCGCAGGCTCATGCGAAACTCGGCGACATATTGGTCCGCGGCGATCAGGAAATAGTGGATCGCGGCGAACGCGACCGGCAGCAGCACCACGACGATAAACGACGCCGCGCGCGTCGAGAGCAACCGTCGCGCCCGCCTCGTTAAGTCTTGGTGCGGCGTTGCCGGTAGAAACAGCGGCGTGACCGTGCCGCTGCCGATGGGAGCAGTCGGAAGGGAGGCGGGCGTTGCCTCCGGCGCCTCGCGGAGCGAGCGCGAACGAAGCAGCATCATTGCAGCACCGCCCCGCTGCGCCGGTAGGCGTCGAGCGCGCTCGCGACATCGTCGTAGAGGCACAGTTCGCCGCCCACAAGCACCGCACCGCGCTCGCAATATTGTCGGATCGTCCGGCTGTTATGGGTCACGAGGATGATGTCCGAGCGGCGCATCCGATCGCGAAAGGCAGCGGCGCATTTGCGGCGAAAGCGCTCGTCGCCGATCTCAGTAACCTCGTCGATGAGATAGGTATCGAAATCGATCGCCAGCGAGGCGCCAAAGGCCAGCCGCGCGCGCATGCCGGCCGAGTATGTGTTGACCGGCATGTCGAAATACGCGCCGAGCTCGGCAAAATCGGCGACATAGTCGATTGTCGGCCGCAGGTCGGCGCCATACACCCGCGCGATGAACGCGACATTCTCACGGCCCGACAGTGCGCCGTGGAATGTCCCGCCATAGCCGAGAGGGAAGGACACGCGTCCGTCGCGCCGGATGCGCCCGCGATCGGGCATCTCTGATCCGGCCAGCAGACGGATCAGGGTTGATTTGCCGGCGCCGTTGGCCCCGAGCACGCCAACATTGCAGCCTTCGGGAAATTCTGCGGTCACCCGATCGAGCACCACGCGCCGACCGCCCTGCCGCGTGCGATAGGTCTTGGAAACCGCGTCGAGCGCGATCATGCCGGCTCGCTCAGCAAATGCCGGCGCAGGCCGCGTTCGAGCAACAAGCCGGCGAGCACCGCGAGCACGGCGCTCACAACCAGATAGCGCCGGTCGAGCCAATGCGGTTCATAGCTGGCGAAGAACCCGGTGCGGAACCAGTCGATCGCGTGGAGAAGCGGGTTCCAGGCCAGGATGTCGCGGGCCCAGTCGGGCATCATTCCCGGCACGTAGAAGATGCCGGAAAAGAAATAGAGCAACCGAGTGACGTTGTTCCAAACCCGGTCCCAGGAGCGCAGCGTTGTCTGCAACACCGCATTGACAAACCCGGCACCGCAGCCGAGCACCGCCGTGACGATCAGCGCCGTTGCGGCGCCGCCCAGGTTATCGGGCATTGCCGAGATGCCCATCGCCTCGAAACCGGCGAGGATCATCACCGCGACGATGATGTCCGTCGCAAATTCGAGGAGCCCACGCGCCAAAATGGCGTCGAACGGCTTGACTGGCGGCAATTGCAGCAGCGCGCCGTTGCTGGTCACGCCGTACATCATGCTCGTGCTGCCGTGGACGAAGACCAGATAGGGTACGAGCCCGGTATTCGGGCGCAAATGGGACCAACCGGCTGAGACCGGGCGGTTATCGAGCCTCCTTGGGTAATTCGGCGATCATCGCCGCTGCTGTGCCGTTCCTGGCCGGGTCCAAGGCATCAGCTTGCTCAATCGCCCATTTCGCCCATGCCTGAATATCGTCGTCCGCTGCCCCGATATCGGCAGCGCGGTCCCGGATCGTCTGGACGAGTTGCCG
>DATHCK010000022.1:0-28364 GCA_035319545.1 Allostellaceae bacterium
CCCTACCGGAAGACAGTTTGCAGGCGGTGCTGAAACAAGTTCATGCCGGCCAGACCCTCGTCGCGACGGCCTATGACCGCTCCGGCGACAAGAAGATCGAAGCCGGCCAGCTGTCGACGATCGACAACCAGATCGACACGACGACCGGTACAGTGAAGCTTCGCGCCACCTTTCCCAATACCGCGCTTGACCTGTTCCCCAACCAATTCGTCAACATCAGACTCACGGTCGACACGCTGAAGGGTGCCAACATCGCGCCGCAAGCGGCGATCCAGCGCGGCGCGCCGGGCACCTTTGTCTATCTCGTCAAGTCCGATAACACCGTGACCGCGCAGCCGGTGACGCTCGGCCCCGACGACGGCGAGAACGTCGCGGTGCTGAAGGGGCTCAATCCGGGCGACAAGGTCGTCACCGACGGCGCCGACCGGCTAAAAGACGGTGCCCAGGTCACTATCACCGAGGGCGGCAACCAGCAGGGCGGGCAGCCGGCCGGGAAGAGCCGTGGGCAAGGCCAGGGCCAGCGCGGCCAGGCACCCGCGTCCGGCCAAGCGCCGGCGGCAGCGCCCGCGCAGACCCCGGCCCCCGCCAGCGGGAGCAACGGCGGGTAATCGGCGTTATGGGTCCCGGCCGCGATCAACCCCCACCGCAACTCTCCCCCGCTCGCGGGGGAGGGAGTAGGCCGCTGTCGTGAGCCCATCGCGGCCGTTCATTCTGCGGCCGGTGGCGACATCGCTGCTGATGGTGGCGATCATGCTGGTGGGCATGGTCGCCTATCGCTTCCTGCCCTTGTCGGCGCTGCCCGAGGTCGACTACCCGACGATCCAGGTCGTCACGCTCTATCCCGGCGCCAGCCCCGACGTGATGACTGGATCGGTCACTGCGCCGCTCGAGGTTCAGCTCGGGCAGATGCCGGGATTGAGCCAGATGTCGTCGGTGAGTTCGGCCGGGTCGTCAATTATTACCCTGCAGTTTAACCTCAATCTGAGCCTCGACGTTGCCGAGCAGGAGGTGCAAGCGTCGATCAACGCCGCCGGTAATCTGCTGCCTTCCGACCTGCCGGCGCCGCCGATCTACGCCAAGGTCAACCCGGCCGACGCGCCGGTGCTGATCTTGGCGCTGACCTCGAAGACACTGCCGATGACCCAGGTCGAGGATCTCGCCGACACGCGGTTGGCGATGAAGATCTCGCAGCTCGCTGGTGTCGGCCTCGTGACGATCAGCGGCGGTCACCGCCCGGCGGTGCGCATCCAGGCCGATCCGCGCAAGTTGGCGGCCCTGGGCCTCAACATCGACGATCTGCGCACGACGCTCGGCAACGCCAATGTCAACCAGCCGAAAGGCAATTTCGACGGGCCGAGTCGCTCTTACACGATCAACGCCAACGACCAGATCCAGAGCGCCAGCGATTACGCGAGCCTTGTCGTCGCCTACAAGAACGGCTCCCCCGTTTACCTGTCGGATGTCGCCACCGCGCTCAACGACGCCGAGAATGCCAAGCTCGACGGTTGGATGAACACGACCCAAGCGGTCATCGTCAACGTGCAGCGCCAGCCCGGCGCTAACGTGATCTCGGTGGTCGATAGCATCACCTCGCTCCTGCCGTCGCTGCGGGCGTCGTTCCCGCGGGCGGTCGATATCACGGTGCTGACCGACCGCACCAACACGATCCGCGCTTCGGTCGCCGATGTCGAATTCGAGCTGGCGCTGGCGATCGTGCTTGTCGTCGCGGTGATCTTCTTGTTTCTGCGCAGCCCGTCGGCGACGCTGATCCCGAGCTTGTCCGTGCCGCTGTCGCTGGTCGGCACGCTGGCGATCATGTACCTGGCGGGGTTCAGCCTCGACAATCTGTCGCTGATGGCGTTGACGATCTCGACCGGGTTCGTCGTCGACGACGCGATCGTCATGATCGAGAACGTGTCGCGCTACATCGAGGACGGCGACACGCCGCTGCAGGCCGCCCTCAAGGGTTCCGAGCAGATCGGCTTTACGATCATCAGCCTGACGATCTCGTTGATCGCGGTGCTGATCCCGCTCTTGTTCATGGCCGATGTGGTCGGCCGCCTGTTCCGCGAGTTCGCGATTACCCTGTCGGTGACGATCGTCATCTCGGCGCTCGTGTCGCTGACCTTGGTGCCGATGCTGTGCGCCAAGGTGCTGCGTCACGTCCGCGAAGAGGACATGAATTGGTTCATGCGTCGCACCCAGCAGTTTTTCGACTACACGATCCGGCGCTATGGGATCGCGCTCGATTGGGTGCTCGACCACGAGTCGTTGACCCTCTTGATTGCGGTCGCGACGCTGTGCCTCACGTTGTTCCTCTACGTCGCCATTCCAAAAGGCTTTTTCCCGATCCAGGACACCGGGCTCATCCAGGGCATCTCGGATGGACCGGCATCGATCTCGTTCGATGCGATGGCCGAACGGCAAGAGGCGCTCGCTGCGGCGATCCTCAAGGATCCCGACGTTGTCAGCTTGTCGTCGTTTATCGGCGTCGACGGCACCAACACGACGCTCAACGAAGGCCGCTTCCTGATCAATCTGAAGCCGCGTGACGGGCGCACGCTCGACGCCAGCGCGATCATCCGTCGCCTCCAGCAGGAAACGAGCGAGGTCGCCGGCATCCAGCTATACATGCAGCCAGTACAGGACCTGACGATCGATTCCACGGTCAGCAAGACGCAGTACCAGTTCGCCCTGCAGGACGCGAACCCGGACGAGTTCGCCACCTGGGTTCCCAAGATCATGGCGCGGCTGCAGAAAATCCCCGACATCACCGATCTGGCGACCAATTACGGCCAGAACGGGCTGTCGGTTTACATCAATATCGACCGCGCCACGGCCGGACGTTTCGGCATTACCCCGGCGACCGTCGACAACGCGCTCTACGACGCCTATGGCCAGCGCATCGTCTCGACCATCTTCACGCAGTCGAACCAGTATCGGGTGATCCTCGAAGCCGATCCGAATGCGCAGGCGACGCTTACCTCGCTCGACCAAATATACCTGCCATCGTCGCTGTCGAGCACCGGTCAGGTGCCGTTATCGGCGATCGCCAAGATCGAGAAGCAGATTGCGCCGCTGGCGGTGAACCACCTCGCCCAGTTCCCGTCGGCGTCGATCTCGTTCAACCTCGCGCCCGGCGCTTCGCTCGGCGGCGCGGTCGACCAGATCAAGGCGGCCGAGGCCGAGATCGGCCTGCCGATCAGCATGATAACCAGTTTCCAGGGCGCCGCCGCCGCCTTTCAGGCCGCGCTCAGCAACGAGGTCATGCTGATCCTCGCGGCGATCGTCACGGTCTATATCGTGCTCGGGGTGCTCTACGAGAGCTTCATTCATCCGATCACGATCCTCTCGACCCTGCCGTCGGCGGGGCTCGGCGCGCTCCTGGCACTGATGGTCGACGGCAGCGACCTCAGCATCGTCGCGATCATCGGCGTCATCCTCTTGATCGGCATCGTCAAGAAGAACGGCATTATGATCGTCGACTTCGCGCTCGTCGCCGAACGCGACGAGGGCAAGTCGCCGCGCGAGGCGATCCACCAGGCCTCGCTCCTGCGCTTCCGGCCGATCATGATGACGACGATGGCGGCGATCTTCGGCGCCCTGCCGCTGATGCTCGGCAGCGGGACGGGATCGGAGCTGCGTCATCCGCTCGGCGTGACAATCGTCGGCGGGCTTCTCGTGAGCCAAGTGCTGACTTTGTTCACCACGCCGGTGATCTATCTCGGCTTTGACCGGCTCGGGCGCTGGACGCGCCGCCGGTTTGGGGGCGCGCTCGAACATTCCGAGAGCCCGGCCGAATGAGCCTTTCGACCCCGTTCATCGAGCGGCCGGTTGCGACGACGCTGCTGACGATCGGCATCGCCCTGGCGGGCATGTTCGCGTTCAACAAGCTGCCGGTCGCGCCGCTGCCGCAGGTCGATTTTCCGACCATTTCGGTGACCGCGACCATGCCAGGCGCAAGCGCCGAGACGATGGCCGAGACCGTCGCGACGCCCTTGGAGCGGCATCTCGGCGTCATCGCCGATGTGACGCAGATGACGTCGTCGAGCTCGCTGCAGCAGACGCGCATCACGCTGCAATTCGACCTGTCGCGCGACATCGACGGCGCGGCGCGCGACGTGCAGGCGGCAATCAACGCGGCGCGGGTCGACCTGCCGACCAATCTGCGCACCAACCCGACTTACCGCAAGGTCAACCCCGCCGACGCGCCGATCGCGATCCTCGCACTGACCTCGGATACGCTGACGCAGGGGCAGCTTTATGACGCCGCCTCCACCGTACTGACCCCGGCGCTGTCGCAGATCGACGGGATCGGGCAGGTGACGCTCGGCGGCAGCTCGCTGCCCGCGGTGCGGGTCGAGCTCAACCCGCTGGCGCTCAACAAATACGGTATCGGGCTCGAAGACGTGCGCGCTGCGCTCTCCTCGGCCAATGCGCACAGCCCCAAGGGCGCGATCGAGCCGGGCGACGAGCACTATCAGATCTACACCAACGATCAGGTGTCGCAGGCGGCGGATTATCTGCCGCTCGTCGTTGCCTACCGCAATGGCGCGCCGGTGCGGCTGCCGGACATCGCCGATGTCAGCGACTCGGTCGAAAATCTGCGCAACCAAGGCCTCGCCAACGGCAAGCCGGCGGTGTTGGTGATCCTCTACCGCCAGCCCAACGCCAACATTATCGAGACCGTCGACCGGGTCTACGCGGCGATGCCGCAACTGCAGGCGTCGATCCCCGCCGGCATCGACATCGATGTGGCCTTAGACCGGACGACGACGATCCGATCATCGCTGCATGATGTGGAGACGACGTTGATCATCGCGATCGGCCTCGTCGTCCTCGTGGTCTTCGTTTTTCTGCGCAACCCGCGAGCCACGTTGATCCCGAGCGTCGCCGTGCCGGTGTCGCTGGTCGGCACGTTCGGCGTTATGTACCTGGTCGGTTACAGCCTCGACAATCTGTCGCTGATGGCGCTGACGATCTCGACCGGGTTTGTCGTGGACGACGCGATCGTCGTTCTTGAAAACGTGACGCGGCATATCGAGGCCGGCATGGGGCGACGCGAGGCGGCCCTGCAGGGCGCCCGCGAGGTCGGCTTCACCGTGCTGTCGATGAGCCTGTCGCTGATCGCGGTGTTCGCGCCAATCCTCTTGATGAGCGGCATTGTGGGCCGGTTGTTCCGCGAGTTCGCGATGACGCTGTCGATCGCGATCATAATCTCGATGGCGATCTCGCTGACGACCACGCCGATGATGTGCGCGTTCGTGCTACGCCGCGAGCGGCACGAGCATGGGCGGCTTTATCGGGCCAGCGAGCGCGTCTTCAACGCCGCGCTCGGCTTTTACGAGCGGACTCTCAACACCGCGCTGCGCGCGCCGCGCATCGTGATGCTGATCCTTGCCGTGACCGTCGCGCTCAATGTCTTCTTGTTTATCGAAGTGCCGAAGGGATTTTTCCCGCAGCAGGATACCGGCCGGATGATCGGCGGACTCCAGGCCGATCAGAGCATCTCGTTTCAGCTAATGCGTGACAAGCTCAAGCAGTTCATCAGCATCATCAAGGCCGACCCAGCGGTACAAAGCGTCGTCGGGTTTACCGGCGGGTTCCAAACCAATTCCGGATTTGTCTTCGTCTCGCTGAAGCCGCTCGCCGAGCGTAAGCTGTCAGTCGACCGTGTGATCGGGCGGCTGCGCGGCAAACTCAACCAGGTCGCCGGCGCGCGGCTCTTCCTTCAGGCGGTACAGGACATCACCGTCGGCGGGCGCCAGTCGAACGCGCAGTACCAGTACACGCTGCAAGGCGACTCGCTGCGCGAGCTCTATGAATGGGCACCCAAGGTTACGGCGGCCTTGGAAAAAATCCCCGAACTGACCGAGGTCAATTCCGACCAGCAGAACCACGGGCTCGAGACCGATTTGGTGATCGACCGACCGACTGCGGCTCGGCTCGGCCTCACCGTCAGCCAGATCGACAACACGCTCTACGACGCGTTCGGCCAGCGCCAAGTATCGGTCATCTATGCCGCGCGCAACCAGTACCATGTGGTCATGGAGGTCTCGCCGCAGTTTTGGCAGAACCCCGACATGCTGAAGCAGATCTATGTTAGCAGTACCGGCGGATCGGTCAGCGGCACGGCGAGCACCAATGCCGTCGCTGGTACCGTCGTCCCGCCGAAGACGACCAACAACGCCGCGCTGCCGGCGGCGAACAACGCAGCGACGGCCGTGGCCAGTAACATCGTCAATACCCAGCAAAGCGTCGTCGCGACGCCGTTCGTCAACGACGCTGCGAGTGTAGCGATGAGTGCCACGGTGAGCCCGACCGCCGCCTCGATCGCGTCCGACGCAGCGCGTAACCAGGCGGCGAACTCGCTCGCCAGCACCGGGCATAGCGCGACCCAGACCTCGACCGGCGCGCCGGTCAGCACCTTCTCCGAAACGATGGTGCCGCTTTCCGCCGTCTCCAAATATTCGCCAGGCGCGACGCCGCTCGCGGTCAATCACCAAGGGCTCTTCGTCGCCACCACGATCTCGTTCAACCTCAAGCCCGGCGCCTCGCTCGGCGAGGCGACACAAGAGATCGACCGGGCGATGGCCGAGCTGCATGTGCCGACGACAATGCACGGCAGTTTCCAGGGCACGGCACAGGTGTTTCAGCAATCGCTCGCCAACGAGCCTGTGTTGATCGCTGCGGCGCTGCTCGCGGTCTATATCGTGCTGGGGGTGCTCTATGAGAGCTATGTCCACCCGATCACCATCCTCTCGACCTTGCCGTCGGCCGGGGTCGGCGCGGTCCTGGCGTTGATGCTGTGCGGCACCGAGTTCAGCATCATCGCGCTGATCGGCGTCATTCTCTTGATCGGCATCGTCAAGAAGAACGCGATCATGATGATCGACTTCGCGCTGATCGCCGAGCGCGAGGAAGGGCTTTCGTCGCGCGACGCGATTTTCAAGGCGTCGATCCTGCGCTTCCGGCCGATCATGATGACGACGCTGGCGGCGATGCTCGGCGCGCTGCCTCTGGCGATCGGTTTTGGCGAAGGCTCGGAGTTGCGCCGACCGCTTGGCATCTCGATTGTCGGTGGGCTGTTGGTCAGCCAGGCGCTGACGCTCTACACGACGCCGGTCATCTATCTCTACCTCGACCGCTTCCGGCTGTGGATGATGCGCGGCCGCCGATCGGGCGGGGCCCATCTCGCTGCGGGTCAGGCGCCGCAGCCGGGAGAATAGAAACGATGCTGGCGAAGAACGGGGGATCGCGCAGCGCCTTGGCGATGGCCGCGATGGTGGCGGCGCTGCTGGGCGGATGCACGGTCGGTCCCGATTATGTCAAGCCTGACGCCGCGGTGCCGGCGGCCTACAAGGAGGCGTGGAAGCCGGGGCCGCTGGCCAAGGGCTGGGAGCAGGCGCGGCCCGACGAAACGATCGACCGCGGCGCGTGGTGGTCGATCTATCACGATTCCGTCCTGGATGGGCTGGAACGGCAGATCGATATCTCGAACCAGAACCTGAAAGCGGCGGAAGCGGCCTTCCGCGAAGCCGAGGCGACGGTCACGGCGGCGCGCGCGCAGTTCTTCCCGACGGGACGGCTCGCCGGGTCGGCGACACGCTCGCGCAGCAGCGGCAATTCGGCGCCTCAGGCCGGGTTTGGCGGCGGCATCTCCAACCAGTTCCTCGCCGAGACGACGGCGAGCTGGGTTGCAGATCTTTGGGGCTCGGTGCGTCGTCTGGTTGAAAGCGACGTCGCCGGTGCCCAGGCTAGCGCCGCGACGCTCGCTAATGCGCGACTCTCGGCCCAGGCCCAGCTCGCCACCGCCTATGTCGAGCTGCGTGTCGCCGACGAGCTGACGCGGCTACTCGAGGCCTCGGTCAAGGCCTATGCCCAGGCCCTGCGGATCACCAAGAACCAGCTCAAGGGCGGCACGACCGACCAGTCGGCGGTCGATCAGGCGCAGGCCCAGCTGGATGCGACGCGGGCGCAGCTGGTTGCGGTCGGGGTGACGCGCGGACAGCTCGAACATTCAATCGCGGTGCTGACCGGCAAGCCGCCGGCCGAGGTCACGATCGCGCCGACCAACGCGATGCTGGCCGTGCCGCTGGTCCCGTTCGAGCTGCCCTCGGCGCTACTGCAGCGACGCCCGGACATCGCCGCCGCGGAGCGCGACATGCACGCGGCGAACGCGCTGATCGGCGTCGACACGGCGGCGTTCTATCCGACGGTGACGTTGTCGGCCGATACTGGGGTCGAGTCGGAAATGTTCCGGAAGCTCTTTACCGCGCCGAGCCGCGTTTGGTCACTCGGCTCGAGCGCGGCAGAGACGATTTTCGACGGTGGCGCCCGTAACGCCCAGGTCGCCCATGACGAAGCCGCGTATGACGCGAGCGTCGCGACCTATCGCCAGACCGTGCTGACGGGGCTGCAGCAGGTCGAGGACGAGCTTGTCGCGGAGCGCGTCCTCGCCGAGGAGGCGGTCGCCGAGGATTCGGCGGTCAAGGCGGCGCGCCGGGCCGAGGCGACAATCAACAACCAGTATCTCGCCGGGACCCAGGCCTATACCGCGGTCATCGTCGCCGAGAATACCGCGCTCGCCGACGAGGAAAGCGCGGTCAATATCCGGCAGAGCCGCCTCGTCGCCAGTATCGCGCTGATCGAGGCGTTGGGCGGCGGCTGGGATGCCTCGATGCTTCCGAGCAGGGAGAAGATCGAAAGCGACCAGCCGCTCAACTTCAATCCGCTGCCGCCGACCTTCCCCAACGAGGGCGCGGGGATCACGCCGCCCCTATCGAAATAACCCCGAAACAGCCGGCGCTAGAGCTTCAGCCCGCTGATATAGGCGGCGAGTTCGCTCTGCCCAGTGGCCAGAGTCGTCGTCGCCTTGGCGATCGCGGCGGAATTGTCGTCGATCGCCGCCTCGGCGGCCTTGAGTTTGTCGAGGGTCGACTTCCGCATCGCCGGGTCGTCCTTGACCGCGGTGTAATTGTCGCGCAACCGTTCCTCGTCTTCGGTGAGGCGAGTGTGCTCATCCTTGAGCCGGTCAAGTTCTGTCTGCTGCCGGCTGACCGCTTTGCGGTGCTCGGCGAGCTCCACAAGCGCCCGGCGCAGTTTCGGATCGAGCTCCTTGGCGGCGACGTAGACGTCAAGCGTGGCATCGTCGAGATCGGTGAGTTCAACCGCCTCCTCGACCGGCTGTTCCTCGACGATGGTCAGCGTGCCGCCGCCCTTGGCGTCCAGCGGCGTGGGCAGGCGATAGGCGCCGCCGGGAGTGCGCTCGAGCTTGTCGGGTTGTGGGCTGGCGAGGCGCCAATCGCTGCCGCGTGACGGCATCTCGATAATGAGGCGCGGCGGTGCCGCGGTCGAGACGACGCGCTCGGTGGTGGTGACCCGGTTGAGCCGCGTGACGTGCATGACGCCCTCGGCGATCGTCGCCTTGACGATCGGCTCCTGCGAGGTGCTGTCGCTGGTGATCGTCACCCTGTTGTCGACGGCGTAGCTCAATAGGCGCTTGTCGCCGGCCGGCAGCGCGCTGAGCCGTGCATCGCCGAGATACTCGGCGCCGTGAGCGCCCTGTTGATAGAGCGTCAGAACCCCAGGCGGCAGGCCGGTATCGGCGGCATTCGTCAGCTCGATCGCGGCGAGCGGGTGCGTCCGCACGGTCGCGGGCTGATAGAGATCGACCCGATGCGCCGGCAGCTCGCGGTCGATCAGCGGTACGACGAGGCTCTGGCCCGGCGCGACATTGACCTTGTAGGGCAGGGTGAAGGCGATCTGCGTCGTACTCTCATCTGCGGTGGCCGCCTCGACCTGCGCTGGCTGCTCGGGTGGCGGGGGCGGTGCCGGTGCGGGTGCGACGGTTGTGGGCGCCAATGCACCGACCGGCATGCCCTCCGGGTTTCTCGCGCGCATCATCTGTCTGAAGGCGCCCGCGGCCTGATCTGCTCGTTCGGCCGGCTTTCCCGCGCTTGGCGCCTCCGTGGCGCCGCTGTCGGGCGCCGGCAGCACGCGGTCGCCGGACGCGACCGGCACCAGCGGGCGCGGGAGGTAGTAGCTCTCATAAAGCGCCTGACGGAAGGTCACCGGGTTGCCGGACAGCAGGGTCAGCTCGACATCCGACCATTTTTGCCCGCTGAAATTCTCCAGCACCGCCCAGCCCTGCAGCCGCGCCTGCTCGGCATTCGCGTCGGCTGGCAGGACCATGCGGTAGGTTGCCTTCCACAACGGCATCGCGACGACATAGCCGACGCGCACGACGCGCGCCCGGTCGCCATGGGTGGCGATGGTGAGCTGGCGCCTGCCTTGCGCGTGGTAGGCGGCAACTTGACTTAACGCTGCCTTGATCTTCGCCTGCAGCGCGATATCGGTGAACGCGATCGCGTCGGCGTCACGGACACTTACCTGGCGCAGCCCGCCGTCGGTGAGCACGCTGAGCCGAATGCGCGTGGCGCTCGTGCCGTCGGTGGCGTGCTCGGTCGCGTCCTCGGCATGGATGAGCTGACCGGTGACCGGCGTGTCACCGCCGATGCGGATGTCGTTTCCGCGCAGCGCGTCGAGCAGGGCCGTCGCCGAGTCCAGAGCCGATGGGTCAAACGGCAGATCGGCGATGCTTTGGCTGAGCGGCTGGCGGCCGGGAAGGGTGATCTCGCCCGCGCGACCGCCGGAATCATAAACGACAAGGCTTTTCAACACGTCATCGACTTGGTCGAGCGGGACGTCGAGGGTCAGCGACGCGTCGCCGCCGTCGACATTGGCCTCGTACTCGAAATAGCCGACGCCGCCGCTCGACAGCATGACGCGCTTCAGGCCAAGCTCGGTTGCGCCGACGGGCGCAGCGAAGGCCAGGAGCAGCACCAAGGCCAGCCCATATTCGCGTGACCGTCTCATCGCCGTGACCTCCGCGCTAAAGGATCGGCGATATTTGCCACCGGAGATGGCGAATTTGCGACAGCGCTGCGGCAACGTAGAGGCGGATTTAGGCGGACCTGGGAACTCCGGTGAGCTCGCGGTAGACATGCGCCAGCACCGCGGAGATCACCGCCCAGCCGACAAACGATACGAGTAGTTGCAACGCCGCGATGACGATATAGAACAACGACGGTAGTTCGCTCGCGATGGCCCTCAGGACATAGCCCGCAACGACAAACGGCACGTAGCAGGCGAACTCGACGGCGACGAGGCGCCAATAGTTGCCTTCGAGCCAATCCCAGGCGGTGCGGAAAGGGATCGGCTGCTCGATCGCCGCCGCCGGGAAGATCATCGAAACGCGGACCGAGGCGAGCCCGACGGCGATCCCGCCGATCAGCGACAAGGGCGCGCCGAGGATCGGGATGATCATGCCGATGATCATCAGCGGCACGAGAGCGGCGATGATCAAAAGGACAAGCTTGACCGTGACGACGATGCTTGCCGTCCAACCCGGCGGGATTAACCCGCCGCCGACCGTCTCGTCGAGCAGCAAGAAGCGGTACCAGCGCACGATGAAAACGATGGCGAAAACGGCCTGGGCGATGCCGAGAAGAATTGCCAAGATCACCCCAACCGGCATGCCGCCCTGCGAGATCAGAAAATGCGCCGCGATTTCGAGCGCCAGCGTGATGAGAAACGGCAACAGCGCCATTTCTCCGACCAGCTGCAAGCGGTCGAACACCGCGCGATAGGCCGCGCCCACCTCGCCGACGACATCGATCTGGTAGGAGCGTGGCGGCGTCGACGAATAGCTCATCGTGGTTCCTCAAGATTCTCGGCCGCCCACGCTCGCGTTGCGTTCCGCGGCTCGGCAAAATATTAGCACACCTGCCGTTGCGAAACCCTGACGCGAAGAGCGCGCGGTTGACTCGGGTCAGTGCCACGCCAAACACTGCGCGTCATTTGAGGCAATTGCGGCGGGACTATTGCAGGTGGCGAAAAGCTCGACGAAAACCGGCAAGGCGCGACTCGGCGTGGACATCGGCGGCACGTTTACCGATGTTGCCCTTGAGACTGGCGGCAAGCGATACAGCGCCAAGATGCTGACGACGCCGCATGCGCCCGAGCGCGGGGTGCTGGCGGCGATCGAGGCGGTGCTGGACGATGCCGCGCTGACCGCCGGCGACCTGTCGCTGATCATTCACGGCACGACGCTCGCGACCAACGCGATCATCGAGCGCAAGGGCGCCAAGACCGCGCTCGTGACCACCGAGGGTTTTCGCGACACGATCGAAATCCGCCACGAAAACCGCTTCGAGCAGTATGACGTCAATATCGATCTGCCGCCGCCCTTGGTGCCGCGTCGGCTGCGCTGCGTCGTGCCGGAACGGATCGATGCCCGCGGCCGGGTGGTGACGCCGCTCGACGAGACGGCGGTCGCGGCGCTCGCTGAGCGTCTCGCGGCCGACCGCGTCGAAAGCGTCGCGATCGGCTTTCTCCACAGCTACGCCAACCCGGCGCATGAGGAGCGCACGCGGGAAATTCTGATGAAGCGTCTCGGCGGGGTGACGATGACTTTGTCTTCTGAAGTGTCGCCCGAGATGCGTGAATACGAGCGCCTCTCGACCGCCTGCGCCAACGCCTATGTGCAGCCGATGATGGGCGGGTACCTGGTCAATCTTGAGTCTCTACTTCAGGAAAAGGGGTTTAACTGTCCCCTATTCCTTATGACTTCCGGTGGCGGGTTGACCACGGTCGAGACCGCGATCCGCTTTCCGGTGCGGCTCGTCGAATCGGGGCCGGCGGGTGGCGCGATCTTTGCCGTGCACATCGCCCGGCAGTGCGGACTCGACAAGGTGTTGAGCTACGACATGGGCGGCACCACCGCGAAAATCTGCCTGATCGACGAATTCCAGCCGCAGACCAGCCGCGCCTTCGAGGTGGCGCGGGTCTATCGTTTCAAGAAGGGCAGCGGCCTGCCGCTGCGCATCCCTGTGATCGAAATGGTCGAGATCGGCGCGGGCGGCGGCTCGATCGCGCGGGTGGATCCCTTAAAACGCATCACCGTCGGTCCGGACAGCGCGGGCGCAGACCCCGGCCCCGCATGCTACGGCCGCGGCGGCACGTTGCCGAGCGTCACCGATGCCGACCTGCTCCTCGGCCGTATCGACCCGGCGGGGTTTTCCGGCGGCCGCATGGCGCTCGACCGCAGTGCGGCCGAGGCCGCGATGCGTCGCGAGGTCGGCGACCGGCTCGACTTGGCGCTCGAAGTGGCGGCGCTCGGGGTCAGCGAGATCGTCGACGAGAACATGGCCAACGCGGCGCGCGTGCACGCGATCGAAAGCGGCAAGGACGCGCGCGGCCGCACGCTGGTGGCGTTTGGTGGGGCGGCGCCGCTGCACGCCGTGCGGATGGCCGACAAGCTCGGTCTCGACCGGGTGCTGGTGCCGTCGAACGCCGGGGTCGGGTCGGCCGTCGGGTTTCTGCGCGCGCCGATTTCCTATGAAATCGTGCGCTCGCAATTGCAGCGGCTCGATAATTTCGACGCCGATGCGGCCAACGCGACACTCGCCGCGATGTACGAGGAGGCGGCAGCGATCGTGCGGCGCGGCGCGCCCGGCGCGGCGCTTGCCGAGACGCGATCGGCGCTGATGCGCTATCGCGGTCAGGGCCACGAAATCGCCGTGCCTCTGGTCGCAAAGACATACCGCCGCGCGGATGCCGACGAAATCCACGCGGCGTTCGAGGGTGCTTATCGCCGGCTTTACAGCCGTGTCATTCCCGGCGTCGAGGTCGAGGTGCTGAGCTGGGTGGTGCAGGTCGCCGCGCCGGCGCCGGCCGAGGAAGTCGCGCCGCCCACCGTGCCGCCGGCTTTCGTTGCGCCCGAAGCGCGCCGCCGCGGATTGTTCGATCCCGAAACCGGCGAGTTCGTCGAGGTCGCTATCTATGAGCGCCCGGCGCTCGCGCCCGGCGCGACGCTGCGCGGCCCTGCGGTTATCGTCGAGGACGAGACCTCGACCGTCGTCGGACGCCAGTTCGATGCCCGCATCGACGCGTTCGGCTATATCGAGCTCAGCAGGCGGAGCGCGTAAGGCGCCGCTGTGTCGACGATCAGTGGCCGGGACCGTACGGGTTGTAGGGCTGCTGGCCGTAACCTGGAGGCGGGGGCGGGTAGCCGGGTTGTGGAGAGGCCGGTTGCGGCGGCGCGGCGCGGCTCGCCATGCACGCGTTGTAGGCGTTCCAGTAGGCTTGATCGCCGGCACCCTGCGCCTGTGCTGCGCCGGCGCCCGCCCCGGTGACCGCGCCCGCTCCGGCGCCGATTGCCGCGCCGCGGCCGCCGCCGATCGCCGCGCCGATGCCGGCGCCGAGCAACCCGCCCACGACCGTGCTGCCGACCGCGTTATTGTTGGCCTGGGCCTGTGCGGCGGCGGCATTCTGACTGGCATATTGCCGGCAGACCGCGTCGTCATATGCGGTTTGCGCCATCGCGCTGGTCGTTGCGGCTAGGGCCAGAACCCCGGCCATCATTCCGGTCGTAAAAGACTTCATCGATAAGACCCCTCCATGCGCGCGGTGCCGCGACGACTTGTGGATCGCGGCGCCGCTTAATGTGGGGCGAACGACGTGCCGCTTAAAGGGCTAGTTCGGGAGGCGCCACGCAATTGTCATGCATGGCGCGGACGCGAGCCTTGCGGCGTTGCGCCTTGGTCAAGCTTGCGCTTAGATCGAATGCCAGCGGAGGCAATCCGCGCCGATCGGGAGGAAAACCATGAGCATCAATCGTCGCCATCTGGCGATTGCCGGCGCCGCGACGCTTGGCGTCCTGGGTCTATTGCAGAGCACGCCGGCCGTTGCCGACGACGAGGCGGCGCTGAAAGATGCCGTGGAGGCGCTGCGCAAGGCCATCTTCGCGGCCGACAAGGCAAAGCTCGACGCGCTGACCGCCGCCGAGCTCAGCTACGGCCATTCGAGCGCGGTGGTGCAGAACAAATCCGAGTTCATCGACGGGGTGGTCAACCGCAAGATGACCGTCAAGTCGCTCGACTTCCCCGAGCTGAAGGTCGGGATCAGCGGCGACAGCGGCTGGACACGCCACCGCTACGTCTCCGACAGCGAGCAGGACGGCAAGCCGAACCATGTCGATATCGGTGTGCTCGGCGTGTGGCAGAAGCAGAGCGGCGAGTGGAAGCTGTTCGCCCGCCAAGGCTATAAGCTGTCATAGTCACCGCCCCGGCCGATGGCATAGAATTGCCAAAATCGTATGTCATTAAGATCGCAATCGAGCGGTTGTCGATGTGCGATGGCGGGTATCGGAGAACACGGAAAGAACAGGAGGCGGAGCCCTCCTGTTATTCACACCGGTAACAGGAGGATATCAGGAGGCCGGCCTCCTGATAAAAAGAGGGCATTGGGCGCGCGGCTTTTGCCGTAACATGCCGCCTCGCAATGCGCCTATCGCCTCGGAGGCAGGATGCTGGGACGCCCGAACACCGCGCTGTCGCAAATCCACATGCAGATCATGTGGTCGCGGCTGATCGCCGTCGTTGAGGAACAGGCGCAGACGCTGGTGCGGACCGCCTTCTCGACCCCGGTTCGCGAGGCGGGCGATCTCTCGGCCGGGGTCTTCGACCGCGACGGCAACATGCTGGCGCAGGCAGTGACCGGCACACCCGGCCACGTCAATTCGATGGCCGCGGCGGTGAAGCATTTCCTCGACGCCTTCCCGCTCGCGACGATGAAGCCGGGCGACCACTACATCACCAACGACCCGTGGCTGACCTGCGGGCATCTCCATGACCTGACCGTGGTGAGCCCGACCTTCTTGAGCCAAGAACCGGGGGGCGAGCCGGTTGGCCTCTTCGCCTCCACCGTGCATGTCGTCGATATCGGTGGGCTCGGCATGGGCCCCGACGGTCGGCAGGTCTATGAGGAGGGGCTCGCGATCCCGCTGATGGCGCTGGCATGCGAAGGCCGGATGAACGAAGACCTGATGCGCATTATCCGCGCCAATGTGCGCGAGCCGCTACAGGTCGAGGGCGACGTCTATGCGCTTGCCGCGTGTAACGACGAAGGTAGCCGACGCCTCGTCGAAATGATGGAGGAGTTCGGCATCAGCAATCTCGACCGGCTCGGCGAGCACATCATCGAGACTTCACGCGCCGCGACGCTGGACGCCATCCGCCAGCTCAAGCCCGGCAAGTACAAGAACGTCGTCCAGATGGACGGCTACGACCGGCCGCTCACCCTCGCCGGCGAAATGACGATCGGCCACGACGGCATCCATGTCGACTACGCCGGCACCTCGCCGGCGAGCGCTTTCGGCATCAATGTCGTCGCCAATTACATGCTGGCCTATACCGCTTTCGGGGTGAAATGCCTCGTCGCGCCGGAGGTGCCGAACAATGCCGGCTCCCTGGCGACGATCACCGCCAGCGCCCCCGAAGGCTGCATCCTCAACGTCAAGCGGCCGCGCGCGGTGGCCGCGCGGCACACGATCGGTCACATGCTGCCCGATGTGGTGTTCGGCTGCCTCCACCAGGTGATGCATGGCGGCGTGCCGGCCGAGGGAGCGTCGTCCTTGTGGAACCCGCAAATCTATGGCGGTGCCGACGTCGCCGACGAGCTCGGCGGCGAGGGCCATGAGAACGTCCCGCCGTTTAGCACGGTCATCTTCCATTGCGGCGGCACCGGTGCTCGGCCGGGCAAGGACGGGCTCGATGTCACGGCCTTTCCGTCCGGCGTTCGTACGATCCCAGTCGAAGCAACCGAAGCGGTGGCACCGGTGTTGTTCCGCCGGCGCGAATTCCGCGAGGGGTCGGGCGGCACCGGCAAATACCGCGGCGGGCTGGGCCAGGTCATCGAGTTGGGCGGCGCCGATGGCATGCCGGTGGCGATGCTGTGCAATTTCGAGCGCATCAACAATCCGGCGCGGGGCCGCGACGGCGGCGGGCTCGGCGCGCCGGGCCAGGTGTCGCTGGTTTCGGGCAAGGCGATCCGCTCGAAGGGCCGCGCGACCATCGCCGGCGGCGATTTCATCCGTCTTGAGCTGCCGGGCGGCGGCGGGTTCGGCGATCCCGTCATGCGCGACCCCGATCAGGTCGCGGTCGACGTTGCCGACGGGCTGATCGACGCGGAGACCGCGCGCACTGCCTATCGCGTCGCGCTCGCCGCCGATGGCGGCGTCGATCGCGCGGCGACCGCGAAGCTGCGCGCCGCGTAACGAGTGTCCGCGGAACCGCTGCTCGCCCCCTGGCAGAATTTCTTCGTCCTGCTCGTCGCCGGCAGCCGCAACGCGTGGGACATGCTGGTGTTTCTCGTTACCTCGTCGCGAGACTCGACGTGAGGCGGGGGCTCGCGGCGGCGCTGCTGATTAGTTGGGCCAGTATTGCGCATGCCGCCGATACGGTGACCGTCGGCGCGATCTATCCGCTCGGCCTCGACCCTGACGACAGGGCCGCGATCGAGACCGCCGCCGAGATAGTCAATACACCACATCCAGGTCTGGAGACCCTACTGCTCGGCGCCGGACAGGGATTGCCGCATCTCGGTGGCGCCAAGATCACGGTCGATTTCGCCAACGATCTCGCCAACCCCTCGGCCGCCACAGGACAGGCGCTGCGGCTGGTCACCCAGGATCATGTCGCGGCACTGATCGGCGCCGGCGGCGCGGTGGAAACGCTGGCGGCGAGCGCGCTCGCCGAGCGCCACGGCGTGCCGTTCCTCGCGCCCGATGCCGAGGCACCCAGCGTCACCGGCCGCGGCTCCCAATGGGTGTTCCGTACTACCCCACTGGCGGGCGATTTCGCCAGGGCCTATATCCAATTTCTCAGCGGGTTGAAAATCGCCGGCACGAAAATCGTCGCGGTCGCGACGGTCTTTCCCGCGACTGACCAGGGCAGCGCCTTTGACACCCAAATGCGCTCCGCGGCCAAGGCGGCCGGCTTCACCTATGCCGCAGGGCTCGGCTACAGCCTCGGCGCCGCCGATCTTTCGCCGGTGGTGATGGGTCTCAAGGCCGGCCATCCGGATGTGGTGATCATCGATGCCGACCTGGCGGACGCGCGCCTCCTCGTCACGACGATGAATACGCTCGGCTACAGGCCGCCGCTGCTGATCGGCGACGATGCCGGGTTTTCCGACCCAGCTTTTGTGACGGCGGTGGGCAATCTCGCGCAAGGACTGATCGACCGCAGCGTGTGGAGCGCCGGCAAGGAGGGCAGCCCGACCGCGATCATCAACGACCTCTTCAAAGCCAAAAGCGGCCACGACCTCGACGACCGCGGCGCGCGGATCATGCAGGGACTTTTCGTCCTGGCCGATGCGATCGACCACTCCGGCTCGACCGATGCGGCGGCGATCCGCGAGGCACTCCAGGCGACTGACCTCAAACCCGACGGGCTGATCGTCGGCTATGACGGCGTCAAATTCGACGCGACTGGACAGAACGTGCTCGCCGCGACCTATCTCACCCAGCTACGGGGCAAGCAGTACGTGACCGTTTGGCCGACCGCCCGCGCGGCGGGAAAGCTCGAACTGCCGTTCAGGGGGTGGGAGTGACTCGGCAGTTGACGATCGGGCGTGCGACGCCCCATTTGCGTGTGGTGGCCGATCAGATCGCCAATATGCCGATGGGCTGGAGGGTGGAGCGCGCGCCCTATGCGTCGCGGCCGGAGGAAAGCCGCGGCCGGCTGCACCCGGAGCCCGAGCACGATATGCGTTCGCCGTTTCAGCGCGACCGCGACCGCATCATCCATTCGACCGCGTTCCGCCGCCTGAAGCACAAGACCCAGGTCTTCGTCTATCACGAGGGCGACCACTACCGCACGCGGCTGACCCACAGCCTCGAAGTGGCGCAGATCGCTCGCTCGATCGGCCGCGCGCTCGGCATCGACGAGGATCTGGCCGAGGCGCTGGCGCTGGCGCACGACCTTGGCCACACGCCGTTCGGCCATGCCGGCGAGGAAGCGCTCAACGCCGAGATGGCGGAGTACGGCGGCTTCTCGCACAACGAGCAGACCCTGCGCCTCCTCACCAAGCTCGAGCACGGCTACGCCGAGTTCGACGGTCTCAACCTGACCTGGGAGGCGCTCGAAGGGACGGTGAAGCATAACGGGCCGCTGGCGGCGCCGCTCGCGCGCTATATCGCCGAGTACAACGCGCGCCATGATCTGCGGCTCGACAGCTATGCCGGCCCCGAGGCGCAGGTCGCCGCGCTCGCCGACGACATCGCCTACAACAACCACGATATCGACGACGGATTGCGCGCCGGACTGTTCGGGGTTGCTGATCTCGCCGACGTGCCTCTGGTCGGCCCGGTGTTTCACGATGTCGCCCAGCGTTACCCCGGGATCGACGAGCCGCGCCTCATTCACGAATCGATTCGCCGGATGATCGACCGGATGGTGCGTGACATGGTCGCCGAGACACGTGCCCGGCTCGCCGACAGCCGCGCGCGCTCGGCTGACGACGTGCGCGCGCTTGGCCGTTCGGTGGCCGCGTTTTCCGCCGCGATGCAGGATAACGACCGGGCGCTGAAGCGTTTTCTCTACGAGCGGATGTATCGGCACTATCGGGTTAACCGCATGACTCACAAGGCGCGTCGGGTGGTGCACGAGCTGTTTCAGCTGTTCCTCGCCGAGCCGGAATGTCTGCCGAGCGAATGGCGCTCGGCGGCGTGCGGCGATCCGACCGAGCGGGCGCGTACGGTCGCCGACTACCTGGCTGGGATGACCGACCGATTTGCCCTCGACGAGCACCGCCGCTTGTTCGATACCTACGCGGCCGTATAGCGACATTTTCGATGGGTGATATTTTCGGCGATTTTCGCCGTCTCGTTCTGGCTGCATTAAGCGACCTCGCGGCGGCGGGCACGTTGCCGGCGGGGGTCGATATTGCGCGCATCGCGGTCGAGCCGCCGCGTGATCCTTCCCATGGCGATCTCTCGACCAACGCGGCGATGGTGCTGGCCGGCCAAGCGCGACAGAACCCATTGCAGTTGGCGGAAGAAATCGCCGCGGCGCTGGCCGGGCGCGAGCTGATCACCGCCGACTATCGGGGTTCCGGCTTTACCGCCGAGGTGGCGCGGCCGGGGTTTATCAACATCCGGCTGGAACCGGCGGCGTGGCACGCGCAGTTGCGCGCGGCGCTGCAAGCGGGCACGGCCTATGGCGACAGCGATATCGGTTGCGGACGGCGGGTCAATGTCGAGTTCGTCTCCGCTAATCCGACCGGGCCGATGCATGTCGGGCACGGGCGCGGCGCGGTGGTCGGCGATGCGCTGGCGGCGCTTTTGATGAAGGCCGGGTTCGCGGTCGAGCGCGAGTATTACATCAACGACGCCGGCGCCCAGGTCGATGCCCTCGCGCGATCACTATATGTTCGTTACCTGGAGCTGTTTGGCGATGATGTCGGTGACTATCCAAAAGATTTTTATCCCGGCGATTACCTGATCGATACTGCCCGAAAACTTAAAGAGCGAGACGGCGACAAGTGGTACCGCAAAAACGAACACATCAAAGTGTTCAAGGGGATATCTGACGAAACGTGGCTCCAGCCGTTGCAAGAGTTCGCCGTCGCCGAGATGATGGCGCTGATCCGCGACGACCTTGCCGCGCTCGGCATCAGCTTCGACCGCTTCTCGTCAGAAAAGGCGCTGGTCGAGGCCGGTGCCATCGACAAGGCACTGGACGTGCTCGACGAGCGCGGGCTCGTTTATACTGGCGTGCTCGAGCCGCCCAAGGGCAAGCTCCCCGATGATTGGGAGCCGCGGCCGCAACTGTTGTTCCGCGCGACGCAATTCGGCGACGAGGTCGACCGGCCGCTCAAGAAGTCCGACGACTCGTGGACGTATTTCGCGGCCGATATTGCCTATCACCTCGACAAGTATCGCCGCGGCGGCGACACGATGATCGATGTCTGGGGCGCCGACCACGGTGGTTACGTGAAGCGCGTCAACGCCGCGGTGCAGGCGCTGACCAATGGCGCCGCCTCGCTCGACGTGAAGCTCTGCCAGCTGGTCTCGCTCTTCGACAACGGCCAGCCGGTGCGCATGTCAAAGCGGGCCGGCACTTTTGTCACGTTGCGCGAGGTGGTCGACGAGGTTGGCAAAGATGTTTTCCGCTTTATCATGCTGACCCGGCGCAATGACCAGGCGCTCGATTTCGACTTTGCCAAGGTCACCGAGCAGTCCAAGGACAATCCGGTCTTCTACGTGCAGTACGCGCACGCCCGCGCGGCGTCGGTGATGCGCCACGCGGCGGAGGAATTCGCTGGCGCGGATTTGTCGGATGCGGCGCTGGCCGGGGCGAACCTCGCGCTGCTGTCCGACCCGGCCGAACTGGCGCTGATTCGGCTGCTGGCCGGCTGGCCGCGCCTGGTCGAAAGCGCCGCTGAGGCACATGAGCCGCACCGCCTCGCGTTCTACCTTCAAGAGGTCGCGGCGCAGTTCCATCTATTGTGGACAAAGGGCAGGGACGAGGCGCAGTTGCGCTTCATCATTTCGGGGGATCCCGGTCTGACCGTGGCCCGTCTCGCGCTGGTGCGCGGGGTGGCGACCGTGGTCGCGTCGGGGCTGGCCGTCTTTGGGGTGACGCCGGCGGAGGAGATGTGAGCATGTCCTATCAACAATTCGGGCACGTCGATCCTGAAGAGCGGCTCGACTATGCCGAGGAGCCAGCGCCTGGAGAAGACGAAGCGCCACGGCGAAGCTTGCCGGGCGCGCTGCTGGTGATCGGGCTGATGGTGACATTCGCGGGCGGGCTGTGGGCCGCCTATCACGCCGGGGTCAAGCACGGCGAGACCACGACGGTGGTCAACCCTCCGACGAACCCCGCCGCCCAATCGTCACCCGCGGCGCCGTCTTCCTCGGCCGCCGCGGCCAACGCGCAAGTGCCGCTGATCCGCGCCGACACCAGCCCGGTTAAGATCAAGCCCGACAAAGTCGGCGGGATGGCGATCCCGGACCGCGACGACCCGATCTACGCGATGCGCTCGAACCCCAACCAGGCCGAACACATCCTGGGGCCGCCCGAGACGCCGCTTCCGCGTCCCGCTGCGCCGCCGCCAGCGCCGCCCCAGGTCGCCGCCGTGCAGCCGCCTCCCGCGGCGTCTGCCGCCCAGCCCGCACCGGCGCCGGCCACGCCGAAGCCGGCGCCCGCCGCTCCACCGGCAGCCGCCGGGCCGCCGATCAAGGTGCAGCTGGCCTCGCTGCGCACGCCCGACGAGGCGCGTGACGAATGGCAGCGCATAAAACGCGAGAACGATGATTTGCTCGGCAAGTTCAGTGCGGTCGCGGTGCGCGCCGATCTTGGCGATCGCGGCATCTGGTATCGGGTGGAGGTCGGGCCGGTCGGCGATCGCGCCGCCGCGTTACGCCTGTGCAAGGCCCTCAAGGACCGCAATCTGGGGTGCCAACTTGTTCAATGAGCCGCGCGCAATCCTGTTCGGTTGCGCGGGGGAAACGCTGAGCGACGACGAGCGTGCGTTTTTTCGCGACGCTGATCCGCTCGGCTTGATCCTGTTCCAGCGCAATTGTCTCGCGCCAGAGCAGTTGCGCGCGCTCATCGCCGATTTTCGCGATTGTGTCGGCCGTGGCGACGCGCCGGTGTTGATCGACCAGGAAGGCGGCCGCGTCGCGCGTCTCAAGCCGCCGGCGTGGCGGCGCTATCCCGCGCCGGCACGGCTGGCGGCGCTCCCCGATGCGGTGGACGCCGCGCGGCTCGGGGCGCGGCTCATCGCCGACGATCTCGCCGCCCTCGGCATCACGGTGGACGCGATGCCGGTGCTTGATCTGTCCATCCCCGGGGCAAGCGATGTGATCGGCGACCGCGCCTATGGCGGCGACCCCGCTTTGGTCGCGCGGCTGGGCCGCGCCGCCTGCGATGGGCTGCTCCAAGGTGGCGTGCTGCCGATCGTCAAGCACATCCCCGGCCATGGACGCGCCCGGGTCGACAGCCACAAGGCGTTGCCGCGCGTCGAGACACCAGCCCGGGTGCTGGCCGAGACCGATTTCGCGCCGTTCCGCGTGCTCCATGACACGCCCTGGGCGATGACCGCGCATGTCGTCTACACCGCGATCGACCCCGTCGAGCCGGCGACCTTGTCGCGCAAGGTGATCGGCACCGTGATCCGCGGCAATATCGGCTTTGACGGCATGCTGGTGTCGGACGACATCAACATGGGTGCGCTAATCGGGACCATGATGGGAAAGGTCTCGGGCGTGCTCGCCGCCGGCTGCGACGCGGTGTTGCATTGCAGCGGCGTCCTCGGCGAGATGCGCGAGGCGGCGGCAGTCACCGCCCCGCTGACTCCGGCCGCCGCGGCACGGGTCGCGCGTGGCGAAGCCCTGCGGCTCGCGTCGCGCCGCGACTTTGACCGGCGCGACGCCGAAGCGCGGTTCGACGCGATGATCGGGACGCTCGTGACATGAACGCCAGCGGCCAGCTTGCCGATCTGGTCAAGACGGCGACGACTTGGATCGTGCCGCTGATTTTCGCCGTGACTTTGCACGAGGCGGCGCATGGTCTTGTCGCGTACCAGCTCGGCGACGACACGGCGCGCCGCGCCGGGCGTATCAGTCTCAATCCGCTCAATCACATCGATCCTTTCGGTACCCTTGTTTTGCCGCTGTTGATGCTGTTTATGCGGGCCGGGTTCTTCTTTGGCTATGCCAAGCCGGTGCCGGTCAATTTCGGCCGGTTAAAGCCGCTGCGCCTTGGAATGATCCTTGTCGCGCTGGCCGGGCCGATGACCAACGTGTTGCTCGCGATCATTTCGTCGCTGCTGTTTTTCGGGGTCGGGTTGGCGCCAACAGCGGGCCAAGAATGGCTCGCGCTCAACCTGGTCAATTCGCTCAAGTTCAACGCGATTCTCTGCGTTTTCAACATGCTGCCGCTGCCGCCGCTCGATGGCGGCCGGGTCGCGGTAGGGTTGCTGCCGCGCGCGCTGGCGATGCCGCTGGCGCGGCTCGAGCCCTATGGAATGCTGATCCTCATGGGGCTGTTCTTCCTGTCGTATCTCAGCGCCCAGGCAGGTTACGCGCTGAACCCGTTCTACTGGCTGATCGCGGTGCCGGCCAATGCGCTGATCCGGTTCGTGCTGGTGGTGACCGGCCAGGGCGGCTAGGGAAGGGCGCATGATCGCGGCGGCGGACAGCCCCAGCCTCGTCCTCGACCTCGACGGGTATGAGGGCCCGATCGACCTTCTGCTTTCGTTGGCGCGCGAACAAAAGGTCGACCTCGCGCGCATCTCGATCCTCCAGTTGGCCGATCAGTACCTCGCCTTTATCGCCGAGCAGCGTCGTCTGCACCTTGAGATCGCCGCCGATTATCTCGTCATGGCGGCATGGCTCGCCTACCTCAAATCACGGCTTCTACTGCCCGATCCGCCCGAGGATGAGACCGGGCCGTCGGCGATCGAGCTTGCCGAGGCGTTGGCGCATCGGCTGCGCCTATTGGAGGCGATGCAGCGCGCCGGCGCGTCGTTGATGGCGCGACCGCTTCTGGGCCGCGACGTTTTCGGTCGTGGCGCGCCCGAAGGGCTCGCGACGGTCGATCAGCCCGTCTACGAGCTCAGCCTCTACGAGTTGCTCAAGGCCTACGGCACGAGCCATAGCCGGCAGCACGGCCAAGTGCTGACGATCCTGCCCTCGGCCTACCGGTCGCTGGCAGACGCGATGGAGCATCTGCAGCGCTTTGTCGGCCATGTGCCCGACTGGCGCGAGCTGATGGCGTTCCTCCCCGACGAGTTGCGTGACGGCCCGCTGCGCAAATCCGCCCTCGCCGCGACCTTCGCCGCGACCCTCGAACTGGCGAAGGCCGGTCGGCTCGAATTGCGCCAGGATCGCGCCTTTGCGCCGCTTTATCTGCGCAGCGGCGCCGCGACGGACGCGCAACCGAAATGAACGAACAACTGCGGTTGTTGGAGGCGCTGCTGTTCGCTGCGCCGGAGCCGCTGTCCGAAGCGGAGTTGTTGCTGCGGCTGGGTGAGGACGCCGACGCCCCCGCGTTGCTGCGCGAACTGGCCGAGACCTATACCGGACGTGGCGTCAACCTGGTGGCGCTGGCCGGTGGCTGGACGTTTCGCACTGCGCCCGACCTCGCCACCGCGCTGAAAAGCGAGCGCGACGTGCTGCGCCGGCTATCGCGCGCTGCCGTGGAAACGCTGGCGATCATCGCCTATCACCAGCCGGTGACCCGCGCCGAGATCGAGGTGATCCGTGGCGTCGGGTTGGCGCGCGGTACGCTCGACCGGCTGTTGGAGGCGGGCTGGGTGCAGCCTAGGGGCCGCCGCGAAACCCCGGGCCGTCCGCTCAACTGGGTGACGACGCCGCAATTCCTCGCGCATTTCGGGCTCGAAAGCCTCAACGAGCTGCCCGGGGTCGAGGAGCTGCGCCAGTCGGGTTTGCTGGATATCGGCCCTGCGGTGCTCGGCGAGGCTCTTGCTCTACGAGAGGGCGAAGCAGCTCCCGAGGAGGACGAGGCGGACTAGCTCACGCTGCTGCGCTGTCCCGCGCGATTGCCGCTCCGTAGCCTTTCTGACATTATCGCGCCGCTTGCGGAGCCGCCTTATGTTGTCGTGTCCCCCTTGTTCCCGCGGCCGTCAGCGCCAGGTACGACGGTATGTTTTTTGACATCGGCTGGCCCGAATTCCTGCTGATTGGCGTCGTCGCGCTGGTCGTGATCGGGCCAAAGGACTTGCCGGCGGCGCTGCGCGTCGCCGGGTATTGGGTGCGAAAGGCGCGGGGCCTCTCGCGCGAGTTCCATTCGAGCGTCGAGCAGATGATGCGCGAAGTCGAGCTGCACGAAGTGCAGGCCGAGCTGAGGAAAGCCACCGAGATCGACCTCGACCGCGACTTCAACAAGATCATGGACCCGGCCAAGGATCCTGCCGCAGGCCCGCAGGCGGCCGCGGCGATCCCCGATCATTTCGAGACGACGCCGGCACCGGTGATCGAGGAGCCGGCCCCGCCGGCGGTTCCGGCCGAGCCTGTCGCGGCGGAGGCCTTGCCTGAGCCGCAGGAGCCCGAGTTGCCGCTGACCATTCCCGCGACGCTGCCCGGCGCGCCGCACGTCGAACCCGAACCGGCGCGCGCCGCCGAGCCGTCAAAGCCGTGACTCTGGCGGGTTCAAAGCGCTGATGGCTGACGACGACGAAGACGAACGGGAAAAAGAGCTCGAGGCGGGACGGATGCCGCTGCTCGATCACCTGATCGAGCTGCGCAACCGTCTGATCTGGTCGGCAGCGGCGATCCTCCTCGCCTTTATCGCCTGCTATCAGTTTAAGGAAACGATCTATCGCTTTCTCGCCTATCCGCTGGCGAAAATCCTCGAGGGGCAGCCTGGCCGCCAGATGATTTTCACCGGGCTGACCGAGGCGTTCTTCACCTATGTCAAGGTGTCGTTCTGGGCGGCGTGCTGCGTCGCTTTCCCGGTCATTGCGGTGCAGATTTGGAAATTCGTCGCCCCCGGTCTCTACAAATCCGAGCGGCGCGCCTTTTTGCCTTATATCTGCGCGACGCCGATCCTATTCATTCTCGGCGCTTCGCTCGCCTATTTCGTCGTGATCCCCTACGCCTTCAAATTCTTCCTCAGCTTCGAGACGGCGGGTGGCCCCGATACGCTGCCGATCGTCGCCGAGCCCAAGGTCAACGAATATCTATCGCTGGTGATGACGCTCTTGCTGGCGTTCGGCGTGGCGTTTCAGCTGCCAGTACTGCTGACCCTGATGGCGCGCGCCGGGCTCATCACCTCGCAGAGCCTCATCGCGAAATGGCGCTACGCGGTGGTCGGCATGTTCGCGGTGGCGGCGGTTCTGACCCCGCCCGACGTGGTCAGTCAGACCTCACTCGCGGTGCCGCTGATCCTGCTTTACGTGCTGTCGATTTATTCGTGCAAATGGGTGGAGCGCCAGCGCGCCAAACGCGAAGCGGCGGAAGAGGCCGAGCTGTCGGGCGGCGGCAACCCCGCTGCCGGGGAGTGAGTGAGTCCCGGCTTTCGCCGAGGCGACACAGCCGCTATAACTGGTAGTCACCCACGTGAAGAACATCTAAATGCACGATCTGCGCGCCATTCGCGATAACCCCGCAGTGTTCGATGCCGCGCTCCAAAAGCGCGGTCTGCCGCCGCGCGCCGAGGAAGTGCTAGCGCTCGACAAAGAGTGGCGCGCGACCGAGACCGAGGCCCAGGAAGCGCAGGCCGTGAGCAACACGGTTTCGCGAGAAATATCTATTGTGCTTAGAGGCGTTGAGGCGAGGGCTGAAGTCGGTGCGCCGAAAGTTGAGGAGCTAAAGCGTCGGAGTACGGAAGCCAAGCAAATCCAAGTTGATGCGAGCACGAAAGCCACCGCGCTACGCAAGCAGATCGACGACCTCCTCGCCGCGCTTCCCAACCTGCCGGCCGACGACGTGCCTGTAGGGCTGGACGAGACCGCGAATGTGCTGCGGCGCACGGTCGGCGCGCCGCCGCGCCTCGACTTCGCGCCGCTGCCGCACGAAGCGATCGGCGAAAAGCTCGGCATGATGGATTTTGCCCGCGCCGCGAAATTGTCCGGCTCGCGGTTTGTCGTGCTGAAGGGCGCGCTGGCGCGGCTGGAGCGCGCGCTCGGCCAATTCATGCTCGACCTGCACACGCAAGAGTTCGGCTATGCCGAAATCGCGCCGCCTCTCCTTGTGCGTGAGGAGACCGCCTACGGCACCGGCAATCTGCCGAAAGCCGCCGAAGACATGTTTCAGACCACCGAGACCTCGGGCGGGATGTGGCTGATCCCCACCGCCGAGATGCCGCTCACCAACCTCGTCGCCGGCGACATTCTCGACGAGAAGGATTTGCCGCTGCGCTTTACCGCCTGGACCCCGTGCTTTCGCTCCGAGGCTGGCGCCGCCGGTCGCGACACGCGCGGCATGATCCGCGTCCATCAGTTTTACAAAGTCGAGTTGGTGTCGATCGTCAGGCCCGAAGATTCCGCCGCTGAGCACGAGCGTATGACGGCCTGTGCCGAGGAGGTGCTGAAGCGCCTCGGCCTCGCCTACCGCGTGATGCTCTTGTCATCGGGCGACATGGGGTTCGCTGCACAGAAGACCTACGACATCGAGGTTTGGTTGCCTGGGCAGAACGCCTATCGCGAAATTTCCAGCTGCTCGAATTGCGGCGCGTTCCAGGCGCGCCGCATGAATGCGCGTTATCGCCCGGAGGGCGAGAAGGCGCGCCCGGCCTACGTGCACACGCTCAACGGCTCGGGGCTGGCGGTCGGGCGCACGATGATCGCGATCCTCGAAAATTATCAACGCCAGGACGGCACGGTCGCAATTCCGCCCGCGTTGCAGCCCTACATGGGCGGGATGCAGGTGATCGAAGCGCATGGCTGAGGCGGATCGCGGGTTCGCGCGCATCCTCGTCTCCAACGATGACGGGATTGACGCGCCTGGCCTAAAGCTCCTCGAGCGGATTGCCCATACCCTCTCGCCCGAG
>DATHCK010000023.1:0-7688 GCA_035319545.1 Allostellaceae bacterium
CGCGCGGCGGTCGAGATGCTGTGGCCGGGTGGCATGCTGGTTTATTGCACCTGCTCGCTCGAACCGGAGGAAGGCCCGCAGCGGATCGACGCATTGCTCCGCTCGGGCGCGCCGGTCGAACGGCGGCCGATCTCTGCGTGCGAGATCGATGCCGCGGCCGAGTGGCTGACGCCGGACGGCGACCTTCGCACGCTGCCCTTCCATCTCGCCGAATATGACGGGATCGACGGGTTCTACGGTGCAAGGCTCGTCAAGCTGCCGGCGGCGTAGCGCGACCTCTGGGCGCGACGATCCGCGGCGTCGCCGTCCGGCGGTTGCTTGCGGGCGCTCTATTTCCTTGATACGAAACGACATGCAGTCTACCGCCGGGGGAGCGGTCTGGCGCCGCGACACTGATAGAGCCGCCGGGGTTACTCGCTGGGCGGTGGTTAGAGGTTTTTCATGAGCCGTGGCGGGTCGGCGCCGCGACCCCAGCTCACCGGATCGCCCATCGGATCGAGTGAGACGGACAGCGCACCTCCGCTCTTCACCCGGTTGCGTCGCGACGCGCTGATCGGTCTCGCGGGGACGTCGCTCTATCGCCACACGCTGATCGGCCGGGTGCCCGGGGATTTGCGCGTTCGAGTCGGCGAACGCTGGCCTGGAAACGCGACGCGCGGGGCGTCGATCCTATCTGGCGAAATCTCCCTTGCCGGTCAGGTGGTGCGCAATCCGGTGCCGGTATGGTTTCCGCCGGAGGCGGGGATCAACTGGCTGGCCGCCTGGCACGATTTTTCCTGGGTTGCCGACCTGCTGAGCGTCGGCGGCGGTGCGCGCGATGCGGTGCGCGCGCTGGTGCAGAGCTGGTTGAGCGACAATACCGGCTGGCATGCCGTCGCCTGGCGTTCCGACGTGCTGGCGACCCGCATCTACAGCTGGATCGTGCACTTCGACGAGATCGCCAGCCGCGAGGCGGACCGGCTGCTTCGCCGCGCGATCTTGGCGAGCCTCGCGGCGCAATTGCGCCACCTGGCGCGTACCGCGGGCTGGGAGCTGAGCGGCCCTGCGCGACTGCGCGCTTTGAAGGGCTTGATCGCTGGCCTCGTCGCCTTTGGCAGCGGCGAGAAGCGCATCGCCCGCGCGCTGCGCGCCATACAGCAGGAGCTGCCACTGCAGATCCTCGCCGATGGCGGCCACCGATCGCGCAATCCCTCGGTACAGCTCGACGTCCTGCGCGATCTGGTCGACATGCGCGCCGCGCTACGAGCTGGGCATATCGCGATCCCCGGGGCGTTGCAGGACGCGATCGACCGGATGGCGCCGATGCTGCGCTTCTTCCGCCACGGCGATCGCAAGCTGGCTTTGTTCAACAACTCGATCGAGGAGGACGGCATCCTCGTCGACCTCGCGCTGACCCGATCGGAGACCAAGGGCCGGGCGCCGGCTCAGGCGCCGCAATCCGGCTATCAGCGGATGCAGGCTGGGCACAGCCTGGTGATCGTCGACACCGGCAAGCCGCCGCCGCACGGCTTTGACGAGACCGCGCATGCCGGCCCGCTCTCGTTCGAGATGAGCCAGGGCCGTGAGCGGATCATCGTCAATTGCGGCGGCTATCGCGGCGCCCATCGCGCGTGGCGCCAGGTCGCACGCTCGACTGCGGCGCATTCCGTGCTCGTGCTTGCCGACACCAACGTCGTTGAGATTGCCGATGACGGCACGCTTGGCCGGGCGCCGGCGTCGATCCGCTGCGAGCGCGCCGAGGATGACGGCGCGCAGTGGATCGCGGTCAGTCATGACGGTTATCGCCAGCGCTTCGGCCTAATCTACGCGCGCGAGCTCTACCTCGCGGCCGACGGCGATGATATGCGCGGTGAGGAGAAGCTGACCGGACGCTCGGGCGTTGCCTTTGCCGTGCGCTTTCACCTCCACCCGTCGGTCGAGCCGCGTCTCGAGGAGGATGAGACTGCCGTGCTGTTGCGTCTGCCAAGCGGGCTGGTCTGGCGGCTGCGCGCCGCCGGGGCCGAGCTGAGCCTCGCCGAAAGCATCTATCTCGGATCGGGCGAGCTGAGGAAGACGCAGCAGGTCGTGCTGAGCGGCACCACCGACGCCAACGGCGCCTCGGTGCGCTGGGCGATGCGGCGCGAGGGCCGCGCCGGCGAGTTGTCGCCGTGACGTCTCCACTTTTCCCCTTTTCACTTCCCCCGGGCTTGACCCGGAGGTCGACGAACAATCTCCGCCTATTCGTGGATGGCCGGATCGAGTCCGGCCAAGGCGCATAAGAGCTCGACTTGCTTGTTCTTGGCATTGTCGCCGTGGCGACCTTCGCCGTGTCCTGTCTTGGGACGCGGGTACTGGTGGCGGTGCTGCGACGTCGCGCGGTGCTCGACCGGCCGAATGAGCGCTCGTCGCACGTCGCGCCGACGCCGCGCGGAGGGGGGATCGCGGTGGTCGGCGCGATCGCCGCGGCTTGGTTCTCCCTTGCAGCGGCCGGAGTTCTGCCGCCGTCGACGCTCGTCGTGGCGCTCGCCGGCGCGGGGGTCGCGCTGGTGTCGTGGCTAGACGATCTGCGCGGACTGTCGCCGGGCCTCCGGCTGCTCGCGCAATTTGCCGCGGTCGCCGCCGGCCTCTGGGCGCTGCCGCCCGGCGCGATTTTTCAGGGTTGGCTGGCGTCGGGCCTCGACGTGATGGCGGCCGCCCTGTTGTGGGTCTGGTTCGCCAACCTGTTCAACTTCATGGACGGGATCGACGGGATCGCCGCTAGCGAGGCGGCGGCGATCGCGATCGGCATCGCGTTGGTCGCGAGCATCGGCGGCCTCGAGCTCGGCCTTGCCGCGCCGGCCGTGGCGATCGCGGCGGCGGCGCTCGGCTTTCTCGTCTGGAACTGGGCGCCGGCGCGGATTTTCCTTGGTGATGTCGGCAGCGTGCCGCTCGGCTATCTGCTGGGGTTTTTGCTGTTGGAGTTGGCGCGACGCGGCGCCTGGCAGGCGGCGCTGATCCTGCCACTATATTTCCTTGCCGACGCGAGTCTGACCCTAGCTCGCCGCCTCGTCCGCGGCCAGCGGATTTGGCAGGCGCATCGCGAGCATTTCTATCAGCGGGCCGTGCAGCGGGGGCTCTCGCACGCCGCGGTCGTGCGGCGCGTGATCGCCGCCGACATCGTGCTGATCGCCTGTGCCTGGGCCGCGATTGCGGGATGGGGATTCGTCGGTCTTGCGATCGCCGCGGCGACTGTTCTGGCGCTGCTCATCGAGCTGGGCCGCGCGCGGCGTTGAGCCGCCGCGCCGCGCTTGCCGGGCGGGACGGCGCGGCCTATACCCGCTTTGTACTTTCTCGGAGATGAGTGCCATGAGTTCCGCGCCGCGTCCGGTGCAAAGGGCGCTCATTTCGGTCAGCGATAAAGCCGGGGTGATCCCCTTCGCGCGCGCGCTCGTCCAGCGCGGTGTGGCGCTGGTCTCGACCGGTGGCACCGCGAAGGCCTTGGCCGATGCCGGGCTGAAGGTAACCGAGGTTGCCGCCGTCACGCGTTTCCCCGAAATGCTCGACGGCCGGGTCAAGACGCTGCACCCGGCGATCCATGGTGGGCTCCTCGCGCGGCGCGATCGTGACGATCATCTGGCGGCGCTGGCCGAGCACGGCATCGACGGGATCGATCTGCTGGTCTGCAATCTCTATCCCTTTGCCGAGACGGTCGGCTCGGGCGCGAGCCGGGACGATTGCGTCGAGAACATCGATATCGGCGGTGTCGCGCTGATCCGCGCGGCGGCAAAAAACCACGAATTTGTCGCGGTCGTAACCGACCCCGGCCAATACGAGGCTGTGCTCGTCGAGCTTGAAGAGCAGGAAGGTGCGATCGGCGACGCGATGCGCCGGAGCTTCGCCGCCCAGGCCTTCGCCTTGATCGCTTCCTACGATGCGGCGATCGCCGGCTGGATGGCGAAGGAAGAGGGGGTTGCGTTCCCCGAACGCATCGCCTTCGTCGGCCGCCTCGCCGAGGTCACGCGCTACGGCGAAAACCCGCACCAGGCGGGCGCCGTCTATCGCAGCGACGACAAGCGGCCGGGAGTGGCGAGCGCGCGGCTGTTGCAGGGCAAGGAGATGTCCTACAACAACTACGCCGACACCGACGCCGCGTTCGAGCTGGCCGCCGAGTTCCGCGCGCCCGCCGTGGTTATCGTCAAGCATGCCAACCCATGCGGCGTCGCCAAGGCGGCAGATCTGCGCACCGCCTGGGAGCGGGCATTGGCCTGCGACCCGGTCAGCGCCTTTGGCGGGATCGTCGCGGTCAACCGCACCCTCGATGCCGCGACCGCCGAGGAAATCGCCAAGATTTTTGTCGAGGTCGTGATCGCCCCCGAGATCGACGGCTCGGCTGCCGCGATCTTCGCCCGCAAGCAATTGGTGCGCGTGCTCGCCACCGGCGGCATGCCCGACCCAGCGTCAGGCGGGATAACCTTCCGCTCGCTCGCCGGCGGGTTTCTCGTCCAGGAGCGCGACCGCGTCGTGGTCGGCCCCAACGACCTCAAGACCGTCACCAACCGCGCGCCCAGCGAGGCGGAGATCGCCGACCTGATCTTCGCCGACACCGTCGCCAAGCACGTCAAGTCGAACGCGATCGTTTTCGCCAAGGATGGCGCCACGGTCGGCATCGGCGCCGGGCAGCCGAGCCGGGTCGACAGCTCGAAAATCGCGGTCGCCAAGGCCCTCGACATGCAAAAGGCCGCAGGCCTCGCGCTATCGCCGGTCAAGGGCGCGGTCATGGCGTCGGACGCGTTCTTCCCGTTCGCCGACGGGCTCGAAATCGGCATCGCGGCGGGGATCACCGCAGTGATCCAGCCGGGCGGCTCGCGCCGCGACGAGGAGGTCATCGCCGCCGCCGACAAGGCCGGCATCGCGATGGTCTTCACAGGCCTCCGGCATTTCCGGCACTGACCCTTATTCCCTTTTCTACACGCGGTAGAGGATGCCGAGCGCCGTTGACGCGAAGCGGATGAGGGTGTCGAGCTAATGGCTCGATTTGAACGAATTGATGTAAGCCGCGAGTTGGCCGAGCATGTCCGGGGTCAGCTTGATCGGCACCATGCCTTGGGTATGGCGCAGCGCGTGCTCGACCTTGTGCGGGTCCCAATCCTTTTCATTGGCCATTGCGTAAAACGACTTCCCGTCGCTGCCGAACAGGTGACAGGTGGCGCAGATTTTGTCGGAAATCTCCTTGCCCGGCTGCACCGCCGGGTCGCTCGCTGGCGAGCAATTCTGGCCGGAATGGCCGAGTGCCCAGCGCTTGCATTCGCGGCCATAGACCAGCGCCAGGTAGCGCGCCACCTGCCGGTCGCGGCTCTCCGGATAGAGCTTCAGATCATTGATCGCGCTGTGGAGCGATTGCTGCTCGTTGGACGTCAACTCGGCGAGCGTCGCGCTTTGCGGCGTCAGGCCGAGCAGCTTTTGCAGGTATTGGTAGTCGTCTTGGCTGAGCCCGTCGGCGCAGGCCGCGCGCGCCAAGGCCATCATCGCGAGAGCGACGGCGAAAGCGATCTTCATGCGCAAAATTCTCACGAAATGGGGTCGAGCGGCCAGATCGGCCGGCGGACTTGGTCAAACAGCTCGGCCGTGTAGTCCGGCTTGCACAGCGCGCCGGTGTCGACGAGCACGATCTCGCGGGCGATCGGCTCGAACGCGGCGCGGAAATGCTGCATCGACTTGACCGCGACGGTGGGGTAGCGCGTCGGGTCGACCCCCAGCGAGGTGAGCTGGCCGAGATCGGTCGCCTGGCCGTTATTGGTGATGACGATGATGTCGATGCCGCCGACGCGGAACAGCATCGACGGCCCGTAATTGCGCTCGACGCCGCCGCCCATCGGCCCGTAGGCGATGAACTTACCGTTGGTGAGGCAGGAGATCTCACCCGTCAGGGTCAGCGGCCCGCCGCCCATCTTCGGGTCGGTCTTGCCGCCGAGCCTCAGCGTCGCGGTCGCGCCGATCCCGGCGCGGATGCCGTCCTGCACGGCTTGCGCGTCGCAGATCGCATGGAAAGCGACCCCTTCGATCCCAGCGTCGACCAGTCCCTTCAGAAACGCGGTCGCGTCGCCATACCCGCCGCCGCCCGGATTGTCGGTGAAATCGGCGACGACCAGCGGCTGATCGCCTCTCTGGCCTTCGCGGGCGAGGGCGACCGCCTCCGCGACGCTCAGCATACGGACGGTCGAGTAGTCGCGCGTCTCCCAGGCATAATCCATAAAGGTCTCGGCGACCTCCTGCGGCGGCGGGCCGGTGCCGACCCCGCCCAGCTCGTCGAACGTCACCGTCACCGACGGCCCGACATCGCGGATATTGGCGAGCGCAAAGCCGGCGCAGATGCTGACCGCCAGCGCTTCGCCAGCCTTCTCCAACGCCTCGCCGCGGGCGATCAGCTCGGCCATCGGGCCTTTCTGGGTGCGGCCCCAATCGAGCCCGTGCAGCATCGGCCGCCGCGCGATGATCGTCCTTGGCTTGATCTTGCCCTGCATCGCGGCTTCGAGCAGCTCGGCGCCCTGCCAGGCGCGCTCGTGCATGTCGATATGCGGATAGGTGCGGAATGCGATGAGCGCGCTCGCATTGTCCGCCATCTTCTGGGTGACGTTGGCGTGCAGGTCGAGCGTGACGACGATCGGCACGTCCGGCCCAAGAACCCCACGCAAGCGTTCGAGCAGCTCGCCTTCGCCGTCCTCGTGGCTCTCGGTGACCATCGCGCCGTGCAGGTGGAATAGGACGCCATCGATCGGGCCTTGCCGATCGGCGGCGCTGAGGATCATCCCGCCGATCGTCTCGAACGCCTCGTTGGTCACCACCCCCGATGGGTTGGCGTTGGCCGAGACCGGATGGATCAGCGTCCAGCCGTGTTTGTCCGCCGCCTCGAAGGTTGCGCCCAAGGCCGAGCGGGTGCCGCGAAACACCGAGGGGATTTCATTTTCGGTGTGGAAGTCGCGCCGGCGCCACAGCGTCATGTCGGTCTTCACGATCGAGAACGTGTTGGTCTCGTGCATGAAACGACCGGTGAGCACTCGCTTCACGAGATCGGCCTCCGTCGGGCAAGATGCGGAACGCAGGGCAACTGCCTGTATAGCATGACGGCGCGGCCGGCCGGCATGCGCGCTGCCATCCCCAGCCGAGCGCATGCCGCGCCCGAAAATGCGCCCGGCGTTCCTCTCACGTCTCTGATTTTCGTGAATTCTCTGCAATATTCGAAGTGATTGTTCTCGTTTTAAAAAAATTAACCGTGTTGCATATGACGCAATTTATTTGTCGCCGGTGTTTCGCCTACCGGAGTGTGAACGACCGGCGATGGTGGGCAACATCATGCTTCTCGGTGACCTCTTGGTCTCGCAGGGGCTCGCGAGCGAAGACCAGATCAAGCTCGCGCTCGCGCGTCAGGAGCGGTTCGGCGGCCGGCTCGGCGACAATCTGGTCGCGCTTCGCGTCGTCACCCGCGAGGGGCTGGAAGCGGCGTTGCGGCTGCAATATGAGCGGGCGAAAGCGATCCTTGCGCGCGAGGACTTGCTGGTGCGCGCGCGGCATCGGTTTGGTCCCGACCACCCAGAGACAAACCGCCAGCGCTGCCTGCTGGCTGCCGCGCTGATCGCCGGTGGACGCCCCGCCGAGGGGCTCGAGTTCGCGCGGACGGCGCTCGCCGGTCATGAGACGGCGCTCGGCACCGAGCATTATTGGACGATCGATTC
>DATHCK010000024.1:0-10041 GCA_035319545.1 Allostellaceae bacterium
CTGATACTGGCCGGGTTTGTCGGCGAGCAGGTTAAGGTGTGTTTCCATGCCGGCCATCGTGTAGATCTGGCTGCCGAGTTGCGGCACGAAGAACGCGTTCATCACCGTCGCCGAGGTGAGATGAAAGCTCACCGGCGTGTCGGCGGGGATGACCAGCTGATTGACCGCGGCGATGCGCTGGTCGGGGTATATGAAGAGCCATTTCCAATCGAGCGAGACGACATCGATCTCCAGCGGCTTGGCGTTGGAAGCGAGCGGCGCCCGCGGGTCGAGCTGATGCGAGCTGATCCAGCTCACCCCGCCGAGGAGGATCACGACCAGCGCCGGGATCGACCAGGTCACGAACTCGACGCTGCCCTGATAAGCCCAATCGGGATCGTGGCTCGCGCGCCTGTTGGACGCGCGGTACCACCACGCGACCCAGAGCGTCGCCAGGATCACCGGCACCACGACCACAAGCATGATCTCGGTGGCGTTGATCGTCAGCAGCCATTCGGCCGCGGCGATCGGTCCCCGCGGATCGGTGACCCCGGCCTGCTGACAGGACGCCAGAAACGGCCCAACGCCAAGCGCGAGAGCGCGCAGCACCCGCGCTGCAAGCGGCGCGGCCGGGCGTTTTGATGCGAGCGGGCGCGACGTGTTAGGGGTCATCGGGACGAGCCTCGCCGACGGTGACGTTCACCTTCGTTACGCTTTTATGTCTGACTTATGACACCCGCGGCGGCGGGCGGCTTGCTACGATGCATTATAACGCGCTGTGCCCCGGATATGCTCTGCGGTTTCCGAGGCAAGGGCCAACTCGCCCCATATTCCTTTAACGCAGGAATTGTATCTGTGATCCGCCGCTTTGGTAAATCCGCTTGTGGCGGCGCAGCTCATCTCAACGCAGCGCCGGGCCACTGCGCCGGGCGCGATCGGGCATATTGCGGCGGGCAAGCCGCCTCGGCGCCGAGCGTCTCGGCGGCGTGCCACGCCCAACGCGGGTCGTCGAGAAAGCCGCGAGCGAGCGCCACGCAGTCGGCCCGGCCCTCGGCGACGATCGCGTCGGCCTGACGCGGATCGACGATCATGCCGACGCTTTGCACCGCGATCCGACTCGCCTTCTTGACCGCCTCGGCGAACGGCACCTGATAGCCAGGCCCCACTGCGACCCGGGCTTGCGGGCTCACCCCGCCCGATGACACGCAGACGTAATCGAAGCCGATATCGTGAAGCTCGTTGGCGAGAACGCCGGCGTCGTCCGGCGTGAGGCCGCCATCGATCCAGTCGGAGCCGGTGATGCGCATGCCGAGCGCCTTGTCCCGCGGCCAGGCGGCGCGCACCGCGGCGGCGATCTCGAGCGGAAAACGCATGCGGTTGGCGAGGCTGCCGCCGTAGACGTCGTTGCGCCGGTTCGAGATCGGCGACATGAAATTGTGCAGCAAGTAGCCGTGCGCGCCGTGCAGCTCGACGAGGTCGAAGCCGAGCCGGTCGGCGCGCTTTGTCGCAGCGACAAACCGATCGCGGATGCGGGCCAAGCCGGCTTCGTCGAGCATTCGCGGCGCCGGCCAGCCGTCGTCGAACGGGATCGCCGACGACGCCACCGTCTGCCAGGCGCCGCCCGGCGCGAGCGGCCCGCCGCCTTGCCACGGCACCCTAGCCGACGCCTTGCGCCCGGCATGGGCGAGCTGGATGCCGAGCTTGGCGCTGCCCCAGCGCCTGCACAACGCGACGACCGCGGCGAGCGCCGCCTCGTTGGCATCCGAATAAAGCCCGAGACAATGCGGGGTGATGCGCCCTTCGGGCTCGACCCCGGTCGCCTCGACGATCAAAAGCCCAGCGCCCGACATCGCCAGCGAACCCAGATGCTGCAGATGCCAGTCATTCGCCGAGCCGTCGTCGGCGCTGTACTGGCACATCGGCGAGACGGCGATGCGGTTCGCCAACTCGACGCCGCCGAGGGTGATGGGATCAAACAAATGCGCCATTCCGGGTCCCGCGCCTATTCGTGCCAGTGGTCTCAATCTCTGATCCTCCCCTTGTACCGCTATCGGCTTTGAGTCAAAGCTCAATTCAGACATATCGGGTCGGACACAGGGGAGGAGACAGCAATGGGCAGGCTCGACGGCAGGACGGCGTTGGTCACGGGCTCGGGGCGCAATATCGGCCGCGCCACGGTGTTGAAGCTGGCGGCCGAAGGATGCAACGTCGTCGTCAATGCGCGCTCGAACCGGGAAGAGGCCGACGCGGTCGTCGCCGAGGCGCGGGCGCTCGGCGTCAAGGCGCTGGTGATCATCGCCGATGTCGGCAACAAGGCGCAGGTCGAGGCGATGGCGCAAAAGGCGCTCGCCGAATTTGGCCGGATCGACATTCTCATCAACAACGCCGCGATCCGCCCGCACAAACCGTTCCGCGAGCTAACCGACGCGGATTGGGAGCTGGTGCGCGGCGTGGTGCTCGACGGCGCATTCTATCTGACGCGCGCGCTGATCGGTCCGATGGTCGACAATAAATTCGGCCAGATTCTGTTTTTTGTCGGCGACGGCGCCTATTCCGGCCGCGGCCACGGCCGCGCGCATCTATCAGCGGTGAAGATGGCGCTGGTCGGGATGGCGCGCGGGCTCGCCTCGGAATTCGCCCAGCACAACATCCGGGTCAATGTCGTCTCGCCGGGGAGCATCGACACCCGCCGCGACAACCCCGAATGGTACGGCAACCGGCCGCCCGACGCCGCGGGCATCCCGCTCGGCCGTCAGGGGAAGATCGATGAGATCGCGGCGACCTGCCTCTTCCTTGTCACCGAGGATGGCGGGTTCATCACCGGTCAGACGATCCACGTCAACGGCGGCGCGGCGTATTACTAAGCCGCGCCGTTGAGTCGCGTCGGGTGTCGGCTGGCGGCGGTTAACGGTGGCCGTGCCAGCCGCCACCGCCGTGCCAGCCGCCCCAACCGCCGTGCCATCCCCAACCCCAGCCGAACGATACACCGATCGGCCAATACCCATAGGGATAGCCGTAGCCGTAGCCATAACCGCAATAGGGATAGGGATAGCCGTAGCCGCAATACGGGTAGTAGGCGTAGGGGTTGTAGTAGGGATAACCGTAAGCCGGCGCGGGATAGGCCGCCTGCGGATAGGCGGCCTGCGGATAGGCGGCCTGCGGATAGGCCGGCGTCCCCGGAACGGCCGGTTGCCCGTACGTCATCGGCGCCGGGTTAGCCGCCTGCGGATAAGCCTGCGGCACCGCGGCACCGGTATTAAGCTGGTTGAGCTGCTGCGCGTTCAGTTGTTCGGCGGTTTGCGCCCAGGCCGGCGCCGCCATCGCGACAACGGCGGCGAACGCGGCGACCTTCAGCAAATAACTCATCGAGCGATCCTTCCAACACGAGAGGCCGGAGCGACTTAAAATCCGTCCTACGTCATTTTACGCATTGATCTGCGTCAAGGTTGCCGTTCGCGTCAAATCAAACTCGCGGCATCCGCTCCACAAAGCCGTGCCCGGCCCGTTACTGATGAGATCCGATGTTACGCCACTGCCCGAAAAATGACATTTTTGCCTAATACGCAATAGTTCGTAGGCTCGTTCGAGCTGTGGGGTAGTCGTTTATCAGGTTTATGAAGTGCTGAGACCGTAAGACATCCAGCACGGCCGCCCTTCTTGCGGCTGTGTACTGCCGAACAACTCGGAGTTGTTTAAAGCGATCGGCCATTGACCGTCGCGATGCTCCCGTTCGGTCTTCCTTTTAACAACCAGAGGGGGCGGTGCATGACAGCGCCGGCATTGATTGCGCTTTTGATCGGGGCGGGGTTCGCCCAACCGCAGGCGAAGGCCATCGCGGATTACTCAGAAACCCAGGCGGGGCCGAAGATCGATCCGTGCGCGCGGTCATGGATGGGCGACGGGCTCTTTGGCCTGACCCGGCAGCTGCGCCGCGACCTGCATCAAGAGGCGGGGACCAATGGTTGCGTCCCGGCCGAGCAGCAGGTCGCCTTTGTCGCCCGCGTCTGGCCGCTTTACTACCCGCGCTGCGCCGCACGGTTCGCCGCCGGCGATCTGCGCGCCTTCCGCCGCTGCTTCGGGCTGGGCGAGGGGGATTAGAAGAGGCGGTCGGTGGCGATTTTCGCGCCGTCGGCCATCGCCTGGAGCTTGGCCCACACGACGTCCTCCGGCACACGGCCCATCCCGGCCGAGGTATCGAAGCCGCAGTCGGTCGCGGCCATGACCCGGCGAGGATCGCCGACCGCCTGCGCGACACGCTCCAGGCGGTCGGCGACGACCTCGGGGTGCTCGACAAAGTTGGTCAGGTCGTCGATAACCCCGGCAGCGATGATCTGGTCGTCGGCGAGCCTGTGCTTGGCCAGGACACGATATTCGTGCTGGTGCCGCGGGTTGGCGAAGGGCAGCACAAAACCGCCGACATTGGCCTGCTGCAGGATCGGGAAAATATCTTCGAGCGGCACGTCGCGGTCGTGCGGCCCCTCGTAATTGCCCCAGCAGACATGCAGCCGCACCTTGTCGCGCGGGACGTTGACGATGGCCGTGTTGATGGCGGCGATCACGCGCTCGACAAAGCCCAGGAAGTCGGCGACCGGCCGGTCGTTGTAGGTTAGGTGCCGCTCGAGCGCGAGATCGGGGCAATCGAGTTGCAACAGGAAGCCGTGCTTGACGATCGCCTCGTATTCGATGCGCAACGCGGTGGCGACCGCGGCGAGGTAGGATTCCTCGCTGTCGTAATATTCGTTCTTCATCGCGCCGACGATGATTCCTGGTGACGGCGCGGTCAGGAACGGCTCGACAAAGGCCCACGGCTTTTTGTCGAGCGCGGCGCGAAAATCGCGGCATTCGCTCTCGACCGCTTCGGGATCGATATAGGTGATCGGGCCGATGGTTTTCGGTGGGTCCATGTTAGAGACCGCCTCGCGGCCGGCCAGCATCTCGCGCATCTGCGCCTTTAAGAGCGGATAGCGCTCGACATCGCCCCGCGGCCAGCGCGTCCAGCTCGAGCCGAACCCGGTCATCCGGCGGCGCACATAGAGAAAGAATGCCTCGCGCTGCTGCTCGCCGTTATTGCCGACGTCGACATGCGCGGCCGCCTGCTTGTCGATGATGTCCGCAAGCGCCTGCTTACCGAGCCGGTCGAGCTCCGCCTCGTCAATCGCCTCGCCGCGCGTGCGGCGGACATAGAGCCGGGTCAGTTCCGGCGGGCGCGGCAGGCTCCCGGTGTGGGTCGTCAGGATGCGCTCGGTGCTCCACTGCATGGCGGCATCTCCTCGATCATTCGTCATGCTGGCGTCGTTGTTCGGCGCGCTCGCTCAATTCGCCAGCTTGATGCACCAGCAGCACGACGAACAGCAATATCGCAAGCGCTGTCTTGAGCAGCGCGGCGCCATCGAGCTTGTCGGGGAGCTCGCGGCAGTGTTGGACGATTTCGATGACGATCCCGATACCGAGCAGCGCGTGATAGGGGCGGCCGAAGGTGCGGCTCAACCACAATTCAAGGTTACGAGCGGCATTGGTGACAACGTCGAACATCGCCCCCTCCCCAAAGTAGCGACCACAATCCTAGCTGTGCGGCGCATTGACCGCATGGTAAAGCCGCCGGATGCGAGCCCGTACGCCTCACAAAACCCGCGGGCGCCCGGAGCGCGGCCCTGCTTTGGCAACAGCCCGCGCGGCGAGTGGGCGCTGGCTTTACGGCCGGCACCCGGTCGTGGCGGCGCTCGCCAACCCCGAACGACGTTGGCGGCGGCTTGCGGTGCTGGCGGGCCAGGAGGATGAAGGTCGCGGCCTCATCACAGCCGCGCGCGCCGAGCGGCGCGGTGACGGCGAGCCGATCCGCATTCTCGACCGAAGCGGTTTCGCCGCGCTCGTCGGCGAAGATGCGGTGCATCAGGGTCTTGCGCTTGAGGTCGAGCCGCTCGACGCACCGGACCTCGACGATGTGCTGCGCCAAGCCGAGCGCACGCCGCGCGCCGTCATCCTGATGCTCGACCAGGTCAACGATCCGCACAATGTCGGGGCAATCCTGCGCGCCGCAGCGGCGTTCGACGCGCTCGCGGTGATCGTCGCGGCGCATGGCGCGCCGCCGGCGAGCGGGGCGCTCGCCAAGGCCGCGTCGGGCGCGCTCGAACTGGTGCCGCTGATCCCGGTAGTCAATCTGGCGCGCGCGCTCGAACGGTTGAACGAAGCCGGGTTCTGGTGCTGTGGGCTCGACGAACGCGCGAAGCAGCACCTCGCCGAGCTGGAGCTGGGGCCGCGCGTCGCGCTCGTGCTGGGCGCCGAGGGTGCCGGCTTGCGCCGCCTGGTGCGAGACGGCTGCGACTATCTCGCGCGGCTGCCGACAGCCCCGCGAATGCCCAGCCTCAACGTGTCGACCGCCGCCGCGGTCGCGCTCTATGCCCTGCAAGCAAAGGCGGGGAACTAGCCCAGTTCGTTCTCGACGTGAGTGAGCATGGCCCACAGAAAAACGCCGATCCAACCGATCAGCGTCCAGCCGAACAGGATGTTCAAGAGCGCGAGGTCCTGGCGGTGCGGGTGCTCGCGCCCATAGGCGATCAGTGTCGGCAGCAAATAGAGCAGCACGACGGCCAGCAGCATGAGGATCGTCGTGGTGTTGCCGAACATGCAGTCTCCTTGACGCGGGTTGCGCCGCCATTTCGCCCCAGGCGCCCGTGACACACGCATGATACGCCCGGATTTCGGCATTGCCAAACTGCGCCGCGCCCGGGAACGAAAACCGGAGTCGAGGCGTATTACCCCAAACAGGGGAGTTCAGCGGTCGCCCTGCCACGATCGCTGAGCCGGGTTCGACTGGTATCCGATGACAACCGAGTTCTACCGGGTGTTCTACTGGGTCGGGGTCGCAGCGCTCGTCGTCTGGACGGTGTATTCCGCCTATTCCGCCTTCAGCTTCTCCTGAGCGCTAAGTCTCCGCCGCCGCTGCGCCGATAAATCGCTGCCCGCTTTTGGCGGCGCGGCCTATGATGCGCGCCAGCCTCATCACACAAGCGGGCGCAGCGTCATGAGCGACATTCCCCATTACATCGACGGCAAGCGCGTCGCCGGCAAAAGCGGCCGCGGCGGCGATGTCTATAACCCGGCAACGGGCGAGAAAATCCGCCGCGTCGACTTCGCCAACCCCGCCGAACTGGACGCGGCGGTGGCGTCGGCGACGAAGGCGTTTCCCGCGTGGGCCGCGACGCCGCCGCTGAGCCGCGCGCGTGTCCTCTTCAAGTTTCTCGAACTCTTGGCGCGCGAGCACGACAATCTCGCGCGCGTCATCTCCGAGGAGCACGGCAAGGTTTTTTCCGACGCGCAGGGCGAGATCACCCGCGGCGTCGAGGTCGTCGAGTTCGCCTGCGGCATCCCGCATCTGATGAAGGGCGAGTTCGCCGAACAGGTCGGGCGCGGCATCGATTCATGGTCGGTGCGCCAGCCGCTGGGCGTCTGCGCCGGCATCACCCCGTTTAATTTCCCGGCGATGGTGCCGATGTGGATGTTTCCGATGGCGCTCGCCACCGGCAATACCTTCATTCTGAAGCCGTCGGAGCGCGATCCCTCGGCGGGCGTGCGTATCGCCGAGCTGTTAACCGAGGCCGGCCTGCCCCCCGGCGTCTTCAATGTGGTTAACGGCGACAAGGAGGCGGTCGACGCGATCCTGCATCATCCAGGGATCGCCGCGGTGAGCTTTGTCGGCTCGACCGCGATCGCCGAATACATCTACACCAACGCCGCGGCCGCCGGAAAACGCGTGCAGGCGCTGGGTGGCGCGAAAAACCACATGGTGGTGATGCCCGACGCCGATCTCGACCAAGCGACCGATGCGCTGATGGGCGCCGCCTACGGCGCCGCCGGCGAGCGCTGCATGGCGGTGTCGGTGGCGGTCGCGGTCGGCGGAGTTGGCGACAAGCTGCTCGACAAGCTGGTGCCGCGGGTACAGGCGCTGAAGATCGGCCCCGGCACCGACCCCGAGGCCGAGATGGGGCCGCTCGTCACCAAGCAGCACTATGACAAGGTGCGCTCCTATGTCGATCTCGGCGTCCATGAAGGCGCCAAGCTTGTCGTCGACGGGCGCGGCCTGAAGCTCCAGGGTTACGAGAACGGCTATTTCCTTGGCGGCTGCGTGTTCGACGAGGTCAAGCCGTCGATGCGCATCTACAAGGAGGAAATTTTCGGGCCCGTGTTGTCGGTGGTACGCGCCGACAATTTCGACGAGGCGACGAAGCTCGTCAGCGACCATGAATACGGCAACGGCACCGCGATCTTCACCCGCGACGGCGACGCGGCACGCGAATTCGCCAGCCGCGTGCAGATCGGCATGGTCGGTGTCAACGTGCCGATCCCGGTGCCGATGGCTTTCCACAGCTTTGGTGGGTGGAAGCGCTCGCTGTTCGGCGACATGGCGGTCTACGGCACCGAGGGGGTGCGATTCTACACTCGGCTCAAGACCATCACCTCGCGCTGGCCGACGGGCATCCGCGCCGGCGCGGAATATGTGATGCCGACGATGCGTTAGGAGCGCGGGACGCCATCGCGCGGGATTGTTCGGCATGCGAGCGTCGATGCGACAATTCGAGCCGAATTAATGCTTGCGCGGCGGATACATTGTTCCATCTTGTAGCCGTAACGGTCTCGCGGGGGTAACGCTCCGCGGGAGCGTTATTATTTATTTTGCACGTCTTGTGCTGTTCGCGGTCGAGGGTCGGGCTGTTGATCGTCACCGAAGAACAAGAACTACACGCTCGACGCAGCGTCTCGACACTGGTCAGGCTCCGCGCGCGTCTGTGGGCGCGCGCCAATATCCGCAACAGCGAATTCGGCCTCTGCGTCACCGCCGCGGCGATCGGCGCGATCATCGCGCTCGGCGTGGCGTTGACCCGGTTCGGGGTCAGCTTTTTTCATCACCTGCTGTTCGCGGTGCCGTGGAACGGCGACTTGAGCGGCGATGTGCATATCGAGCGGCTGCGCTTGCTACTCGTTCCGGCTTGCGGCGGCCTGCTCTACGGTGTCGTCGCCTATCTGCTGTGGCGCTGGAAACCGCGCGACATCGTCGACGCGATCGAGGCCAACGCGCTGCATGGCGGCCACATGTCGCTCAGCGACAGCTTGCGACTGACGGGACTGACCGTGTTGTCCGCCGGGGTCGGCGCTTCGGTCGGGCTCGAGGCGGCTTACACCCAGCTCGGCGCCGGCTTCGCGTCGCGGATCGGCCGCTACCTGCACCTGCGGCGCGGCGACTTGCGGACTTTTGTCGGCTGCGGCGCCGCGGCGGCGATCGCCTCGGCCTTCAACGCGCCGCTAGCCGGCGCGTTCTATGCGTTCGAGCTGATCATCGGCTCCTACACCCTGGCGACGCTGGTCCCGGTGGTGCTGGCGGCGATCTTCGCGACGCTGGTCGAGCGCGAGATCATCGGCAACGAGCCGATTTTTGTCGTGTACAACCACATGAACCTAGCGGCGTCGCATTACGTGATCCTCGCCATCGCCGGATTTGTCGCCGGCCTCCTGGCGATCGTCGCGATGGTCGGCGTGACCTTTGTCGAACAATGGTCGAAGCGCGCCTCGCTGCCGACTTGGGCGCGACCGGCGCTGGGCGGCGTAGTACTCGGCAATATGGCCTGGTTCTTCCCTCAGATCCTCGGCAGCGGCCATGGCGGAATCGAGTACACGATCTCGCACAGCGCGGTGAGCGACGAGTTGCTGCTGCTGATCGGCCTGATCGCGGCCAAGATCGCCGCCTCGGCGATCTCGATCGGTACCGGTTTCCGCGGCGGCATGTTCAGCTCGGGGCTTTATCTCGGCGCGCTCTACGGGGCGGCGGTCGCGATCGTCGTGCAGCGCGTGGCGCCGTGGGCAGCAGCGAGCGACACGGTCTATATACTGGGCGGGATGGGCGCCCTCGCGGCAGGAGTGGTGGGCGCGCCGATGACGATGATCTTCCTGGTGCTGGAGGCGACGACCGATTTCTCGGCGACCCTCGGCGTCACCGCCGCAGTGATCGCCTCGGTGCTGGTGGTGCGCAACTGGTTCGGCTACTCGTTCGCGACCTGGCGCTTCCATCTG
>DATHCK010000025.1:0-8336 GCA_035319545.1 Allostellaceae bacterium
TATTCGATCACCCCAATCGCCTGCGCCACCATGGTGGCGACCGCGGTCATCAGCCGCATGCGAAAATGCACGCGGCAAAGATTTGCCCAACCGAGGAAATTGAAATTAACGCTGCCGCCGGCCGCACCCAGCATCATCACCATCGGCGTCGGGTCGTAAAGCATGAAGAGCCGGTCCCATGGCACCAGCACGCGGTCGAAGAACAGCATGCAGTCCTGCTCGTCGAGCATCTGCAGCGGGTGGCCCCAAGAGCCGAACCAGCGCGACACCGGCTCGCGCGCGAGGATTTTGAGGCCCGGCGTGTCGTTGGGGATCGCAAAGGCGAGCACGCAGCGCGGGTCGTTGCGCTGCGCGAAGGTCGCCGACAGCGCGACGTAGGTTTCGTGGGTGTGCGGCGCCGCGGTCGAGAGCTGCTTGCCGCCGGTGATGACGACGCCCTCGCTCGTCTCCTCGACGACGTGAAGTACGACCTCGGTGTCCTCGGCGACCTTGCGCTGCTCATTCTGCGTCTGCTGCGAGCGGTCGACCTGCGGGTCGCCCAGCGCATGGGTCAGGAAGAGGTCGTTGTCGCGGCAGTATTCGTAATACTTCTGCAGGTTCTCGCCGAAATCGCATTTCGGGTGTTTGACAGCGCTGTACTCCTCCTTAAGGTGCAGCGCCGACAGGATGTAGGGCGCGAGGATGTCGGGGCTCCGCCCCAACTGGCCCCAGGTCAGCTCGTTCCACAATTCGCTGTTGCGGCGCTTTTTCTTCAGATCCTCGGCCGAACGCGGAAACAGCCACGAGACCGAGATGCGGTTGCCGCTCGCGGGATCGATACAGGTCATCTCGTCGCGATATTGCGGCGAATTCTGCAGGTCGTAGACGCGCGCCAGCTCACTGACCATGTCCTTGAAGGCGGGATGGGTCGTGACGTCATCGACGCGCTTGCCGTCGATCCACACCTCGCGGCCGTCCTTGAGGCTGGCGATATAGCGCTCGCCGGTCATCGGCCCCGGGGCTTTGACCAGCGCTTTGTGTTGCTCCGTCATCCGCGCTGCGGGTGCAGCCATCACCTCATCTCCCCAAAACGTGCTGTCCGATTCATCGCCGTTTCGGCCGCCGATGGCAATTCCGGCTATAAGCTGCCTGCGATGCGCCTCGACGATTTCGACTTCGACCTACCGCGCGAGCTGATCGCCGGCCGCCCCGCCGAGCCGCGCGACAGCGCGCGGCTGCTGGTCATTCCGGCGGCGGGCGAATTGGCCGACCGGCACATCCACGACCTGCCCGACCTGCTGCGGCCGGGCGACATCGTCGTCTGCAACGACACCAAGGTGATCCCGGCGCGGCTCGTCGGCCGGCGCGGCGCGGCGGTGGTCGAGATCACGCTGGCGCACGATCTCGGCGGCGGCAACTGGCAGGCCTATGCCAAGGGCGCACGCCGGCTGCACCCGGGCGACCGCATCGACTTTGCCGAAGATTTCGCTGCCGAAGTCATCGCCAAGGAGCCGGACGGCTCGGTCGTGCTGCGCTTCGCGCTCGAAGGCGCGGCGTTTACCGCCGCCCTCGCCCGCCATGGCGCGATGCCGCTGCCGCCCTATATCAAGCGGCCGCGCGGTGGCGACCCGGCCGACCGTGACAGCTACCAGACGATGTTCGCGCGCGAGCCCGGCGCTGTCGCGGCGCCGACGGCGGGGCTGCATTTCACCCCGGCTCTCGTCAATCGCATCAAGGCGCGCGGCGTCGAGTGGGCGACCGTGACCCTGCATGTCGGACCCGGCACCTTCCTCCCGGTCAAGACCGATGACCCGCGCGAGCACCACATGCACGGCGAGTGGGGTGTCGTCACCGCCGAGACCGCGGCGCGCATCCGCGCCGCGAAGGCACGCGGCGGACGGATCGTCGCGATCGGCACGACAAGCCTCCGCCTGCTCGAAAGCGCCGCGGTCGAGACCGGACAGGTGCAACCGTTTGTCGGCGAGACACGGCTCTTCATCCTGCCCGGTTATGACTTCAAGGCGATCGATCTGCTGCTGACCAATTTCCATTTGCCGCGCTCGACCTTGTTCATGTTGGTGGCTGCGCTTGCCGGCCCGAAGCGGATGAAAGCGGCCTATGCCCACGCGATCGCCGAGCGCTACCGCTTCTTCTCGTATGGCGACGCCTGCCTGATCGAGCCGCACCCATGACCATCGGTTTCGAGATCATTGCCCGGGACGGGGCGGCGCGCGCCGGCCGCCTCATCACAGCGCATGGCGTCATCGAGACGCCCGTCTTCATGCCGATCGGCACGGCGGCGACGGTCAAGGCGATGACCCCCGACGGCGTGGCGGCGACCGGCGCGCGGCTCATTCTGGGCAACACCTACCATCTGATGCTACGACCGGGCGCGGAGCGGGTCGCGGCGCTGGGTGGCCTGCACAAATTCATGAACTGGCCGCACGCGATCCTCACCGATAGCGGCGGGTTTCAGGTCATGTCACTGGCCGGGCTGCGGACGATCAGCGAAAAAGGCGTCGCGTTTCGCTCGCATATCGACGGCAGCAAGCATGTGCTGACCCCCGAGCGCTCCATTGGCATCCAGCGCCTGCTCGGCAGCGACATCACCATGGCGTTTGACGAATGCACGCCCTTTCCGTCCGAGCGCGCGGCGGTCGAAGCGTCGATGGAATTATCGATGCGCTGGGCCGAGCGCTCGCGCCGCGCCTTTGTCGCGCGCGACGGCCACGGCATTTTTGGCATCGTCCAGGGCGGGGTGCATGCCGATCTGCGCGAAAAGTCGGCGAAGACTCTCATGGCGATCGGCTTTGATGGCTATGCGGTCGGCGGGCTCGCGATCGGCGAGGGCCAGGCGACGACCTTCGCGATGACCGAGGCGACCGTGCCGTTTCTGCCCGAAGCCCGGCCGCGTTATCTGATGGGGGTCGGCAAGCCGGCCGACCTTGTCGGCGCCGTCAAACGCGGGATCGACATGTTCGATTGCGTGCTGCCGACCCGCTCCGGCCGCACCGCGCAGGCCTTCACGCGTCATGGCACGCTCAATTTGCGCAACGCGCGCCATGCGGACGATCCGGCCCCGCTCGACGCCGACTGCCGCTGCCCGGCCTGCGCCGGGTTCAGCCGCGCCTACCTGCACCATCTTGTTAAAGCCGGCGAGATCCTTGCGGCGATGCTGTTGACCACCCACAATTTGACCTACTACGCCGATCTGATGGCGAAAATGCGGGAGGCAATCATGGCCGGCACATTAGCCGAGTTCGAGGCGCCGCCGTGACGCGCACGCGGCCGACGGGGCTGACCCAGCTCGGGCGGCGCACCCGGCTGCCCGCCTCGCCCGACAAGGCAAAGCTCGAATACGTCGCCAACCCGCACCCGGGCGTGCTTTACGCGGTGCGTTTCACCTGCCCGGAATTCACCGCGCTCTGCCCGCTGACCGGCCAGCCGGATTTCGCGCATATCATCATCGATTACGTGCCGCAGGATTTGCTGGTCGAGAGCAAGTCGTTGAAGTTGTTTCTCGGCTCGTTCCGCAATCACGGCGCGTTTCACGAAGACTGCACGCTCCTGATCGCCAGCCGGCTGATCGACGCGGCGGCTCCCAAATGGCTGCGCATCGGCGGCTATTGGTATCCGCGCGGCGGCATCCCGATCGACGTCTTCTACCAGACCGGCGAGCCGCCGGAGGGGCTGTACCTGCCGGACGCCAGCGTCGCGCCCTATCGCGGGCGCGGATGACGAGTGACATTCGCGAGGCAATCAGAACGGAAGCGCTGGCGCGCGGCTTTGACGCGGTCGGCTTTGCCGCGGCGCATCTCGCTGATAGCGCACGCACCGATCTCGTGGAGTTCCTCAGCCGCGGCTATCACGGCGAGATGGACTGGCTCGCCGCCCGCGCGGCACAGCGCAGCCAGCCGCAAGCCCTGTGGGGCGGCGCGAAAACCGTCGTCGTGCTCGGCATGAATTACGGCAACGAGGAGGACAGCGAGGCCGACAGAGACGTCGGCATCGTCTCGGTCTACGCGCGCGGCCGCGACTACCACGACACGGTCAAGACGCGGCTGAAGGCGTTGGCTCATTGGATCACGGAGCGCTGGCCGGGCGAGCTGAAGGTCTTTGTCGATACCGCGCCCGTCATGGAAAAGCCGCTGGCGCAGCAGGCGGGAATCGGCTGGCAGGGCAAGCACACCAACCTGGTGTCGCGCCAGTTCGGCTCGTGGCTGTTTCTCGGCGAAATCTATCTGAGCCTCGCGCTCGAGCCGGATACGCCCGAGGCCGACCATTGCGGCACCTGCCGCAGCTGTCTCGATGCCTGCCCGACAAGGGCGTTCCCCGCGCCCTACAAGCTCGATGCGCGGCGCTGCATCTCCTATCTGACGATCGAGCACAAGGGGATGATCGACCCCGTGCTGCGGCCGCTGATCGGCAACCGCATCTATGGCTGCGACGATTGCCTCGCGGTCTGCCCGTGGAACAAATACGCGCGCTCCACCGCTGAGCCCGATTTCCTGCCGCGCGCGGAGCTGACCGCGCCGCGCCTTGCCGCGCTCGCCCGGCTTGACGATGCGGCGTTCCGCCGGATGTTCGCCGGCACGTCGATCAAGCGCATCGGCCGCGACCGTTTTCTGCGCAACGTGCTGATCGCGATCGGCAATAGCGGCGATACCCGGTTGATCGACGCCGCTCGGGAACGCCTTGGCGATGCGTCGCCCCTGGTCAGAGCCAGCGCGGTCTGGGCGGTATCGCGACTGTGCGACCCCGCCACGGCACTCACCGAAGCCGACAGGCGCCAGCCGGGCGAAGCCGACCCGCTCGTCCGCGAAGAATGGCTAGAGCTGAGAGACGTGGCGTCGACGCGGGTTATGAATGCAAGCAGCGAAACGAGCTGATCTGATCGTTCCAGTGGTCGCCGACATAGGCATAATCGCCCCGCCCCAGCCGCATACTCTCGCCGCCGTAATTGGCGTCCCAAAAAAACTCCCAAACCCCGGACAGAACCCGGATCGACGATATCTGATCGTTCCAGTGGTTGCCGACATAGATCTGGTCATGCTGGGTCCGCCACGATTCACCGCGGAAATTGGCGTCCCAATAGACGATGACGTCGCACCCCATCTGTGCGTGCGCGGGAGCCGCAGTCGCCGCGCCAAGCAGAATGAGCGAGGCGATCGCCATGCTGCCTTGCGCGAGAATGCGTGAAATTCGGCCCATCCTCGACCCTCCAACATCCGTGCCTGTATTCGTGTCGCTATACGGCGGCGCTGAGCGCGGAGCCGGATGGCCCGCCCGTTTTGACCTTCCCGCCCTCGATCTCGATGTTGATTTCGAGCGTGGAGGTGCCGCCCGAGCTACCGAGCGTCACGCGAATGCCGTCGTCGCTGATCTCGACATAGCGGCCGACGACGGCGAGCAGTTCCCTTTGCAGGGTCGGCAGGAAATCGGGCGCGCGGCTACTCGCCCGCTCGTGCGCCAGCACGATCTTGAGACGTTCCTTGGCAATTGAAGCGCTGTTGCGCTTCGGCTGGAACAGTGTGCGGAAAAACCCCATCACGCCCTACGCCCTACCAAAGAGTGCCCGGAAGAAGCTGCGCCGTTCAGGCGTCACAAAGCGCATTTCGCGCTGCTCGCCAAGATAACGCGCGACTGCGTCGACATAGGCCCGGCCAGCCGGGCTGTCTTCGTCGAACACAACGGGGGTCCCGGTATTCGACGCACGCAACACCGACTCCGATTCGGGGATCACGCCGAGGAGCGGGATCGACAGGATCTCCTTCACATCGTCCACCGCCAGCATCTCGCCCTTGGCGACACGCGCCGGATCATAGCGGGTCAGCAGCAGGTGAACGTCGACCGGCGCCTCGTTACGCTCGGCGCGGCGCGATTTTGACGCGAGGATGCCGATGATCCGGTCGCTGTCGCGCACCGAGGAGACCTCGGGATTGGTGACGATGATCGCGCTGTCGGCGAAATAGAGCGCGGTGATCGCGCCGTGCTCGATCCCGGCCGGGCTGTCACAGATAATGTACTCGAACTGCTGCTTCAGCTCCTCCATCACCCGCTCGACCCCCTCGCGCTTCAAGGCGTTTTTGTCGCGCGTCTGCGAGGTCGGAAAGATGAACAGATTGTCGTGCCGCTTATCCTTGATGAGGGCCTGGTTGAGGTTGGCGTCGCCGTTGATGACGTTGATGAAGTCGAACACGACGCGGCGCTCGCAGCCCATCACCAGGTCGAGGTTCCTCAACCCCACGTCGAAGTCGATCACCACCGTTTTGTGGCCGCGCAGCGCCAATCCCGCCGCGAACGCGGCGGAGGTCGTCGTCTTGCCGACGCCGCCCTTGCCTGAGGTGACCACGATTACCTTCGCCAACCCGGCCTCCCCTCTGGCCTTTTACGCAAGTTGCGTGAATTTTGTTCCCCCGTGGGTTTTGCAGCCCCCACTTCCGACAGCATTCCCCGACCGGAAGATGAGCGTCAATTCCGCGTAATGGTCAACTGGTCATCGACAAGTGCAATCTGCACCGGGTTCGATTGCATACCGGCGGGCAGTTGCTCACTGACAAGATATCGCCCGGCGATACTGACGAGTTCGGCTTCGAGCCGAGTGCAGAAGATCCGCGCGGCGGCGTCGCCGCTGGCGCCGGCCAGCGCCCGGCCGCGCAGCGCGCCATAAACATGGATGTTGCCGTCGGCGACGAGCTCGGCGCCCGGGCTGACCGCGGCGGTGACAATGAGGTCGCTGCCGCGCGCGTAAATCTGCGTCCCCGAGCGCACCGGCTCGGTGACGAGCCGCGTCTTGACCGCCGCCGGCGTGGCAGGCGCGGATCGTGGCTGACTGGCCGCATTGGGCGCGAAGCTTGCCAGCCCCGCTGCGGTCGCCGCCTCGAGTTGCGCCGGCTGCGCGTTCTGCACGCCGACGAGGGTCAAGGTCAGCTCCTTCAGCTTGTCCTTTATCGTCGCGAATTCGCTCGCTTCGGTGAGGTTCTCGGCGCCGCGCAGATCGAGCACGACCGGCGCGTTTTGAAAAAAACGTGGGCTGCGCGCGATCTGCTGCGACAGTTCGTGCTCGAACGCCTCGTCGCGCAGCATCGATGCACGCACCACCATCACGGTGAACAGCGCGCCCTGCACGACATTGCCCGCAGCCATTCGCTCCCTTTCTCAGCCGATGGCCGTCCCAAGGGCCGTCATTGTCAGCGCCATGAACTTGTCCATCGCGGCCGGATCGGTCCAGCGCAGGACGGCGACAAGATCGTGGTCGGGATCGACCCAGGTCAGGTTGCCGCCCGCACCCGAGGCATAATAGCTGGCGGCGGATGCGCTCGGATAGCGCCGGTGCTCGGTATTGAGCCACCACAGATAGCCATAGATCGGAAAATGCGGGCACGGCACGATGCTGCGCCTCACCCAGTCCTCGGAGAGAATGCGCCTGGCGCCCCACATCCCGCCGCGCAGCATCAAAAGGCCGATGCGCGTCTGGTCGCGCGCATGGATGAACACGCCGCCGCCCCAATGCGAGCCGCCGGCGACCGACTCGATCGCCCTCCCCTCGATCATCGCGGTCGAGTTGCGGTAGCCGCGCCATTGCCAATCGGCGGAGGCGCCGATCGGGTCCATAACCAGCTCGCGGAACACGTCGGGCAGCGGCCGCCTCCACAGCCGCAGCAGCGCGAGGCTCAGCCGGTTGATGCGGACGTCGTTGTATTCCCAATACGTGCCCGGCTCCTGCAGATTGCGCCGCGTGCCTTTCCGAATGCCCGTATCCGGCATGCCGCCGACGCGGCGGTGATGGTCGATCTGGTCCGGCTTGTCCCACAGCGTCCCCTCCCACTCGGAGGTTTGCTGCAGCAGGTGATGCCAGGTGATCTTGTCGTTGTGCGGCGGGTCAAAACCGCCGTCGTCGTTCCAATCGACACCCGGCGTCTTGCACACCGGCTCGTGCACGTCGCGGATGAGCCCACAATCAAAGGCGAGCCCGGCTAAAATCGAGAGATAACTTTTGGCCACGCTGAAGGTCTGGTCGACCTGCCGCGTATCGCCCCATTCCGCGACGATATGCCCGCCCCTCAGGATGAGCCCGTTCGGGCCGCCGCGCGGCTGCACCGGACCCAACACCTCGTTCCACGGCGGGTCCTCGTCGAATTGCCGCGGAATCTCGGTCGCGAGGTCGCGGCCCCAGGGTGTCTCGTTCTCGGCTGCATGCCGCGCCGCGGCGGCTAACGGACCGGAGGCGATCTTCAGCCAGGCGGCCGGATGGGCAGGCGGAACATAAGACATCGGCGCACTCCTCGGGCGAGGCTTGACTTTACGTGGGCGGGGCACGAAGTCGTAAGCCACTTGTCGGATGGGCGGCGATTCGC
>DATHCK010000026.1:0-13516 GCA_035319545.1 Allostellaceae bacterium
CGCCTTTTCCTGGGTCGCGGCGAGCCAATCCTTGCGGATCGGCAGATGACGCTGAGGCGCGGCGCTCGACGATTGCATGGGGTTCCTCCCGGGGGGCAGAGGGATTTGGCAGAGGATTTTTCCCAAGTCTGCGACGGCAAAGAAGCGCGGCGCAAGCCGCGAATTCTGCAAGCCCGTCGCGCGCCGGTTACGATCCGAGCTTGATCAGCTCGCGCAGGACATGGGAGGTGTTCGTGGAATTGGGCAAGTGCACCAGAACCGCCGTGCGCGCGGTGAGCCCGATATTTTCGAGAACTTCCCAATCGCCTTCGATGGTCGGGCCGGCCTGCCCCTGGGGAGTGACTTTGTATTTGACCAAAGCGACGTCGAAATCGCCGGCGGGCACGGCGATGTGATCGCGCCCCGCGAAGCTGAGATCGTATGTGGCATCCTCGTTGGAACTCATGTCTTTGAGGAGGTCCCATCGGCTTTGCGAGCGTTCGGACGTTACCTTGCACGGCACTGACAGGGTCGCCATCGCGCCCAGCGGGAAGAACGCCTTGATCGCCGCGTCGGCGCAATCGAGCGCATTAGTCTGAACAAACAGCGCCGTCGCGCCGATCCGCGGCTTGGCGGTCTCCTCGATGTTCTCGGCGCCCGGGATCGGGAAGACTTGCGAGGTTCGGATGAAATCGCGTCCAGTGACTTTGCCAATCTTGGCGAGGTTGGCGGAAATCCCGGGCGGGATCGGCACGGTGATCATGTCGCCGTCGCGCGTGATGTCGGGGTAGTTGGGCGCCTGCTGGCAGTTTTTCTGGGTTTCGCCTGCGGGGCAGCGAAAGAGCAGCGCCAAGGGAGTCAACGTTGCTTCAAAGGTAGTGTCGCTCGATGCGGTCGTGGTCAACCGATAGAGCTGCCCGAACACCGTTTCATTGCCGCCGATGCGGACGGTGTAGAGCGTTCGAAAGGTCGCGATGGTGCCAACGGCCGGGCGGTAACGCGGCTCGTCCGCCATCGCCGTGGCGGTAAGCCAAAGCATCGCGAAGAGCGCGGCGCCAACCCGCATGATCTTTTCCCCGACGACGGTTGACGAGACTTTGCGACGGCGTCGCGGCGAACGCCACGATTTTTGATGCTCCCGGCGCGGCTCAGAAATGCTTCTCATTCCACTTGTCGAGCGCCTCCAGCCCCTGTGTGTGGGGCTCGTAGGTGCCCTTCGCTGGGTTCCAACTCCAATAGCCGGTGAAGGTGGTTGCGGTCTCCGACCCGATCTTGGTTTCGCAGTCATGCGGGTTTATCCTGCTCATGCGGCGCTCGATCGAGGCGCCGATGCGCGCGAACGGCTGGCCGTCGGGCTTGACGGTGATCTTGCTCTCCTCGGTCATGAGCGATCCTGATTTGCCGTCGCAGACGCGCTCGCCGAACGCCAGCAAACTACCGATCGCGGAAAGACCGTCGGGTTTAGCGAGGATCAGCGCGTCGGCGTCGTAGCTTTGGGCGCTGTTGTCGTGCCAGTTATGCGCGATCACCAGCGCGCCACCAGCGCCGAGCGGGCGTACATAATTGTCCGAGAAAGAGACATGGACGTCCCCTCGGACATTGACCGCGTCGATCAGCTTTCCCGCTGAATCGAAGAGCGCGATCAGGCCGACGCACTCGTCCTCGATCGTCACCGTGACGACCGTGTAATCGCTGCCGGCGAGACGGATCGGCCGGGCGTCGCGATCCAGGAGATGAATATGGTCGCCACATTTGACCCAGGAATCATCGCCCGAGCCGATCGAGCGCAAATCGTTGACATCGCTCGCGTTGGCGCTGCCGTCATCCGCCGCCGCGATGTCGAGAAAGACCTGGGAGAGCAGATCGATCCATGTCTTGCCGGAAACGCCGGGGACCTCGCCGGTGAAATCGCCGCGCTGCGGCGCGGCCAGCAGCGGCGTCGCCGCACCGCCAATCGCCAGTGTCAGCGCAAATACGGCGCGGCATCTTCGTATCGCTCTCCGCAAAGACACCCGAGCGCTCCCGATGGCATTCCCGGAGCAATACGTCGCTCAGCCGCGCCCGGTTCGCGGCCCGCGCTAGACCTTCACCAGCACCCGGTCGCGCCGACTCAGCCCGGCTTGGTGCCGACCGCGCAGTGATAGGGCGCGGCGATCGCGAACGTGCCGTCGGCCTCGGCGCGCGCGACCGCAGAGAGAAATTCGCGGCGTTCGTCGGGGTCGAGGACCGCGAGCACCCGCTGTTTGAAGATCGCGATGCGAGAGGTTTCCTCGGCGCTCAGCGGGGCGAATTGCGGGAGGCATGCGATCCGCGTCAGCCCCACTTCGTGAAACCGCTGATAGAGGCTGGTGTCGCCACACCCGCGCGGATCCTTGCCGCCGGCCGCCATCCCTGGCCGGCTGATCTTGGCTAGCACCGCGGCGGAAAGCTCCGGGGTCACCCATCCGGGCATGTCGATCGCCCGCACGATGGCGGCGACGCGCCCGCCGGGTTTGGTGACGCGCACCAGCTCGGCGAGCATCCGCTCGGCGTCGCCTTCCTCCAGCACGGTGAAGGAGAGCGCGACATCGACGCGGTTCGCGGCGAGCGGGATCGCCTCGGCCGAGCCCTCGCGAAAGCTGATCAGCTCCGCCAACCCCGCTTGATCCGCCAACGCCTTCGCCTCGCGCAGCAGATAGGGGTTTATGTCAATGTCGATGATCGGGTTGGCGCCGCCGGTGCGACGCGCGATCTCACGCAAGACGACGCCGGAGCCGCCGCCGACTTCAAGCACGACCTCGCCCGGTTCGATGCCGACCAGATCGAGAACCGAGCGCACCATCGCCAGATAGGGCGAGCGGCCGCGTCCTTCGAGGATGCCGACCACGCCGAGCAGCGGGCCGGCGAGACTGATCGTGCAATAGCGCGCGCTGAGCGTATCGATCAGCGGCTCCCATTGCGACGGTGCGAGCGCCAGCGGCATGAGGACGAGCGGTGGGCCGGCGCCGCGAATGCGGTAGGTGATCCCCGCTGCCTCACCCTCGCCCTCGGAAAGCGCAACGGCGTCGAGCGGGTGGCGGTCGAGAAAATCGAGCAGCGCGGCGGCGAACTCCGGGCCGCGATCGAGCGCGACATCGGACCACGGCTCCCAGCCATAGCCGCGCAGAAAATGCGCTTCGGCTCCGGGCAGCTCGGCCAGCAGCCGATTGGCCCCGAGCGGCGAGGTTCCTGCGTCGCCGGCCACGATCAACAAGCGGTCGGCGACGGCGCGCAGCCCGGTTGGATCGAGCAGCGGCGGCGAGGGGATGATCAGCGATGCGATCCGATCGGGGTGGCTCGTCGCGAGGCCCTGCCAATCGGTGATCGCGGGCGGCCCGCCGGACGCGATATGCGCCCGCTCGATCCCGAGATGCTGAAACAGTTCAACGAGATTGGCTTCAACGCCGCCGGGCGCGGTCTCTATCGTCATGATCCCCTCCCGTCGGCGGCCTTCGGGCCGCGTTATGCTTTTACCAGCACCCGCTCGCGGAAAGAGCGCATCTCGGCCATGACCGCCGATTCGGCCGGCCGCTCGAAATCGAAGTCGATCGCGGTGACGCCTATGTCTGCGAGCGCATGAATGTCGCCGACGATGTCGCCGTCGCTGCCGGAAAAGAGCCGTCGCTCGCCGTCGCCGGCGCGGTCGGGGATGTCGCGCCCGTAACGCTTGACGCGATAGGTGAGGGCCACGGCGTCGGGGTCGCGACCGGCGGCGGCCGTGAGCTGCTTGAGCCGCGCGACCCCGGCCTGGTAGCGCGGCAGGCTGTCATAGGGCGCCGCATTGTTGGTGCCGATCGGGTACCACGCGTCGCCGAGCCGCGCGGCGCGGCGCAGGCTGGGCCCGCTTTCACCGCCGACCCAGATCGGCGGGTGCGGTTTTTGCGTCGGCTTCGGTTCGAGCAGCAGCCGGTTGTAATGCACGTATTTGCCGTCGATCTGCGGTTTCTTCTCGGTCCACAACGTCTTGAACGCGGCGACATATTCGTCGGTCACGGCGCCGCGCTCGGCGAAGGGCGTCGTCACCACCGCGTCAAACTCCGCCTTGAGCCAGCCCGCGCCGATTCCCACCGTGAGCCGCCCGCCGGACAGCACGTCGATCGTCGCGAGCTGCTTTGCCGCGAGCACCGCCGGGCGGTGAGGTACGACCAGCACCGCCAGCACCAGGCGCACCCTTGTCGTCACCGCGGCGAGCCAGGCGGCCAGAGTCAACATTTCGTGACGATGTGCGCTGTCGGTCGACAAAAACGCGCCGCTTTCCGAATAGGGATAGCCGGGCTCGGCCATATCGGGCAGGGCCACATGGTCGGTGACGGTCAGGTAGTCGTAGCCCATCGCCTCGCCCTCCCGGGCGATCCGCGCCATGATGTCGGGCCGTGCCAGGGCGCCGCTATTGGGCAAGTTGAAGCCGAACTGCATCGAGCGTTTCTCCGTTGGCGTCTCTCCGTGTTGCCGCCTCAGTCTGCCCCGGCGAGCACGGCCTGCGCGAGCGGCAAAAGCGCCGCCCCCGGTAAAACCCGAGTTGTGGTTATCTTCGTTTTTCTGAATAAAATAAATTCAACGTCTAGATTCATTTTGTCGCCCACGCGGGTCAGGTGCGGCATTCCGGCAGGGGAGCAATCGCATCTCGGATATTGGGGTTGTCGCGGGCGGGTGGCATTGTGCGCCGCCGTCAACCGACAATAACCAAGGGAGTGACGCCGATGAACCTTACCCGTCGCACCGTGCTGTCGCGCGCCTCGCTCGCCGCGACAACTGCTGTCGCCGCCCCATTTGTGCTGCGCTGGCCGGCTCATGCCGCCGCGGAGTTCGCCTACAAATACGGCACTGCCTTGCCTGAGGGTCATCCGATGGTGATCCGCTCGAAGGAGGCGGCGGCGAAGATCAAGGAAGAGAGCAACGGCCGGCTCGACATCACGCTGTATCCGTCGAGTGTGCTCGGCCAGGACACCGCGATGATGTCGCAGGCGATCGCCGGTGCGCTCGAGATCTACGGCATGTCGCTCGACATTCTGGCGCAGAAGAGCCCGTCGGCGGCGATTTTCGGGGTCGGCTTCGCTTTCCCGGATTATCCGACCGCGTGGAAGGCGATGGACGGCGAGCTCGGCAATTACTGCCGCGGCCTCAGCGAAAAGGCCGGGCTTTATTGCTTGGACAAGGCGTTTGACCACGGCTTCCGCGAGATCACCTCAAAGGCCAAGCCGATCAGCACGCCAGATGATCTGAAGGGGATGAAAATCCGCCTGCCGGTGGCGCCGCTCTTCATCTCGTTGTTCCAGCATTTGGGCGCGTCGCCGACGCCGATCAATTTCGGCGAGGTCTACAGCGCGCTGCAAACCGGGCTGGTCGATGGCCAGGAGAACCCGCTCATCCTGATCGATACCGCCAAGCTCTATGAGGTCCAGAAATACTGCAGCATGACCAATCACATCTGGGTCGGTCTGCACATCTCCTTCAACACCGACGCGTGGAAGCGCCTGCCCCCCGATCTGCAGGAGCTGACGCACAAGCATTTCAGCGCCGCCGCGCTCGCGGAGCGCGACGACTGGCAGGTCATGGACAAGACCGAGATCGACAAGATGACCAAGGCCGGGCTGAGCTTTGTCAACCCCGATACCAAGCCTTTCCAGGAAGCGCTCAAGAAGTCTGGCTTCTATCCCGACTGCAAGAAGCAGATGGGCGACGAGGCCTGGGCGCTACTCGAGAAATACACCGGTGCGCTGGTCTAGGGCGCGCCGGTTCAAAGAGAGTTCGGAGGAATAGTCGATGTCGCTTACCCGTCGCACCTTATTGAGACGCGCTTCGCTCGCCACCGCCGGGACGCTCGCCGTCCCGGCGATCCTGCACTGGCCGGCCTATGCCGCCGAATTCACCTACAAATGCGGCACCGCGCTTCCCGACGGCCACCCGCTCTGCATCCGCGGCAGGGAAGCCGCGGCCAAGATCAAGGAGGAAAGCGGCGGGCGGCTCGACATCACCTTCTACACCAACAGCGTGCTCGGCCAGGACACGGCGATGATCTCGCAGGCGATCGCCGGGGCGCTCGAAATGTACTGCCTGCCGATCGACCTGCTCGCGCCAAAAAACGAGGCCTGCGGTGTGTTCGGCGTCGGCTTCGCGTTCGACGGCTACACCCACGCATGGGAAGCGATGGACGGCGACCTCGGCAACTATCTGCGCGACATCGCCAAGGGGATCGGCTTCCACTGTATCGAGAAGACGCCCGATCACGGCTTCCGCCAGATCACCATGAAGTCGAAGCCGATCAACAGCCCGGACGATCTGAAGGGCGTCAAGATCCGCCTGCCGGTCGCGCCCTATCTGATCGCGCTGTTCCAGGCGCTCGGCGCGTCACCGACGCCGATCAATTTCGGCGAGGTCTATAGTGCGCTGCAGACGGGGCTGGTCGACGGCCAGGAGAACCCACTGATCCTGATCGACACCGCCAAGCTCTACGAGGTCCAGAAATATTGCAGCATCACCAACCATGTCTGGGCCTGCATCCACTACGCGTTCGGCAACCCGTACTGGGACAAGCTGCCGAACGATCTCAAAGATCTGTCGACCAAGCACTTTACCGAGGCCGCCCTCACCGAGCGCGAGGACTGGCAGAAGATGAGCGCCGACGAGCAGAAAAACCTCACCGGCAAGGGCATGGTGTTCAACAACCCCGACGTGAAGCCTTTCCAGGAAGTGCTCAAGAAGGCTGGGTTCTACGACGACATGAAGAAGAAGTCGGGGGACAAGGCCTGGGCCTTGCTGGAGAAATATGTCGGGCCGCTGGCCTGAGTCGCGGGAGACCTAGCACTTGAGCCATTCAGCAACGGAAACCGCCGCCATCGCCCCGGCCGGGGTCGGCTTGCGCCGCGCCGCCTTCGCGCTCGACATGCTGATCGGCCGCGTCGCCGAGTTTGTCGGCGCCGTGCTGGTGCTGGTCGAAACCTGTATCCTCTTCGCCGGCGTCGTCTCGCGCTATGTCTTCAATAGCCCGATCATCTGGACCGACGAGCTGGCGACGTTTCTGTTCCTGTGGCTGGCGATGATCGGTGCGGTCGTCGCGGTGCGCCGCGACGGGCATATGCGGCTGACGACCTTTGTCAATTGGGTCGCGCCAAGCGTCGGCAACTGGCTCGGCACGGTCGCCGAGCTGGTGGTGATCGTCTTCGTCATCGAAATCCTCGTGCCGGCAAATGCCTATCTCAAGGTCCAGGCCTCGACCGAGCTCATCACGCTGCACATTTCGGACTGGTACCGGGTCGTGGCGTTGCTGGTCGGCGCCGGCCTGATTTCGCTCGTCGCCCTGCTGCGCATGCTCGAGACCACCAACCTGCGCGGGTTTCTCTCGGCGCTGCTGGTGGTGGGTGCGGTCGCCGCGGCGCTGTGGCTGTCGCAGCCGCTCTTGATGGCGATGGGCTTCGGCAGCCTGATCCTGTTCTTCGTCGTCATCGTCGCGGTCTGCGTCGGCATCGGCGTGCCGATCGCCTTCACCTTTGGCATCGCGACGCTGTCTTACTTGACCCTCACGACCAACCTACCGGCGATGATCGTCATCAACCGCATGGATGACGGCATCTCGAACCTGCTGCTGCTCTCGGTGCCGATGTTCGTGTTCCTCGGCCTCCTGATGGAGATGACCGGGATCGCGCGGGTGATGGTCAATTTTCTCGCCGCGCTGGTCGGCCATGTGCGCGGCGGGCTTTCCTACGTGCTGCTCGGCGCGATGTACCTCGTATCGGGGATTTCCGGCTCGAAGGCGGCCGACATGGCGGCCGTCGCGCCGATCCTCTTCCCCGAGATGCAAAAGCGCGGCAGCCATCCCGGCGAATTGTCGTCGCTGCTGGCGACATCGAGCGCGATGTCGGAGACCATTCCGCCGAGCCTGGTGCTGATCACCATCGGCTCGGTGGTGCCGGGTCTGTCGATTGCGGCGCTGTTTACCGGTGGCCTCCTGCCGGCTTTTGTCGCGGCGCTGGCGCTTGTCGTCGTCGCCTGGTGGCGCTCGCGCTATGAGGACAAGGGCGCTGGCGAGCGGGCGCCGGTATCGGTGATGCTGCGTACGCTGGTGATCGCGCTGCCCGGCCTGTCCTTGCCTTTTGTGATCCGCTTCACGGTCATCAAGGGCATCGCGACGGCGACCGAGGTGTCGACCGTCGGCGTCGTCTACACCGCGCTTTTGGGCCTCGCCGTGTACCGCGAGTTCGACTGGCGGCGCATCTATCCGATCCTCGTCGAGACCGTGTCGCTGACCGGCGCGGTGATGATGATCATCGGCACCGCGACCGGCATGGCCTGGGCGCTGACCCAGTCGGGCTTCTCGCTGTGGCTGGTGCACGCGATGGCCTCGGTGCCGGGCGGCAGCTGGGGTTTCCTCGCGGTGACGATCGTCGCCTTCATTATCCTCGGCAGCGTGCTCGAAGGGCTGCCGGCGATCGTGTTGTTCGGCCCGCTGTTGTTCCCCGTCGCCAAGGCGATGGGGGTGCACGAGGTGCATTACGCGATGGTGGTGATCCTGGCGATGGGGATCGGCCTCTTCGCGCCGCCGTTCGGCGTCGGGTTCTACGGCGCCTGCGCGATCGGCCGCACCAATCCCAACGACTCGCTATGGCGGATCTGGCCCTATATCGGCGCGCTGGTGATCTCGCTGCTGATCGTCGCGGCGATCCCGTGGCTGTCGATCGGGTTCCTCTAGGCCCGGCGTATTAGAGGGCGCCGGGGCGGGCGAATTGCGGCCCGCTGGTGAATTCCTTGCTGCCTTCGTTGTAGCTGCCCCAGCGCGCGTAATAGCCCTTGCCCGCCTTGGTCGCGGCCTCGTCGGCTTCGGCATGGGTCGGGTAGATGCCGGCAAAAATCCAGCGCGGCGGCTGGCCCTTGACGACGCCCCAGCCCACGACCCAGTCCGCATGGATCGCCTCCCGCAAATGCCCGTGCATCTCGGGATGGCCGGGGTGCTCTTTGCGCGCGGCTTCGGGCTGCGGCCGGGGCGGAATAAACCGCGGCGCGGGCGGCGGAGCGGCGGGCTGCGTCGGCGTGATGGCGGGATGAAGCGCGATGATCGCGCTGAGTTCGCTCAGGTAATTCCGGCAAAGCTCGATCGTGTGCTCGGTCGTGTCGACCTCGAGCCAACCGGGCGACTGCGCATGCTTCTCATAGGTGCGCAGCTGACCCGATTGCAGCTCCGCGAGATGTTGAGTGAGCCGGGCCTGCTCATGCTTGGCCCAGGCGATGATGTTTTCGATCGCAGCCATGTTCGCTCCGCCCTCGAACCGGTGAAACGCGCGCCGCATCCTGCGCCTGTTGCCGCCTGTCCGGCAACGGCTTCGCTGGACCCGGCGGCAGGTGACGGCGTCAATTCAGCGGCGTGCTCCCGGTGTACTTGACCACATAGAGCCCGCCCGAGAACCGGTCATTGGCGTAGATGAGCCCGTGCTCGTCGACATAGACGTCGTTGATCTGGATCGTGTGCATCGCGTTGCCGGGCGGCGCTTTCGGGATCACATAGCCGATCTCGGCCGGGCGACTCGGGTCGGCGATCGAATAGGCGCGCACCCCGCCGTTGAAATAGCTGCCGACGACGACGTTCTTCAGCGTCATTTCATAGGGCGACGGCCGGTTCATGTTGATATTGTGCGCGCCAAAGCGGCCGCCCGCTTTGCACAAATCCGCCTGGTCATGCGGCGGCGGCATCGTCGTCAGCAGCACCGGGTGGCGCTCGTTTGAGATGTCCCACACCCAGTTGCGCTTCGGCCAGTCGCTGCACAGATTGCCGACCGCCTCCTCGGTCTGGATCGCGAGACCGCGCGACGGGATCGCCGTGACCGTATGCGCGAAGCCCTCGCCCATCGACTGCCACGAACGGCGCGCGACGATCTTCGGATGCGCCTTGTCGGCGATGTCGAGGATCACCCAGCCGCCGTCGATCCAGCCGGCATAGAGCCGGTTCGGCTGGTCGGCCGGCACCGTCGGCGTATGCAGCCGCATCCCGGCGTCGAGCAGCTCGACGCGCGGCGGCGGCTCGGCGGCGTCGCCGACCCGCGTGCCGGGCAGCCACCAGCGCCCGGCCTCTTTCGGCTCCTTCGGGTTCGACACGTCGACGATCATCAGGAACTGGTCGTCCTTCTCGTCGCGCGGGTCGAAATCCTTCGCGCCGGTCGAGAGATAGGCGTAGTGGCCGTCGGTGAACCACAAATAGTGCACGCCGCGCGAATGCGGCCCCGACGTGTCGAAATGCGACAGTTTCTGCGGGTTGGCCGGGTCGGCGACATCATAGATGTCAATCCCGGCATATTGCTGGCCCTGTTTCTCGGTCTGGTGGGCGACGACGAGCGTCGTCCCCGACAGGCCGAGCGAGTTGCAGCGCACGAACTCCGCCTCGACCGGGATCTGCTTGATGACGGTCGGCTTTGTCGGGTCGGTCACGTCGATGACGCTGAAGCACATCGGCGCTGACTCATGCGCGAGAAACAGCACGCGCTTGCCGCCCGCGTATTGCGTCAGCGCCAGGCCTTCGCCGCCTTTGCCGGCGCCATTCAAATCGCTGCGGCCGACGATCTCCATGTTGCTGGCTTGCGCGGCCGCGAGCCAGTCAGCTCCCTGGGCCGCCTGGGGCTGCGTCTGCGCGCTCGCCGGCATGGCGCCGGAGATCAGAGCAATAGCGGCGGCGAAAACCGCGTGACGGCGACCCATGCGCATCCTCCCGAAGATTCCGCCGAGTATCGGCGGCGCCGCCGCTCCCGGCAACCACCCGGCGTTGCAAGCCCGCCGCGCAGCGCCCTCGACAGCGGCGCGCGCTTGACCGAGCATAGGCGCCGTCGCGCCAGCGCATAGACCGGGGAGGGGCGCCATGTCGGCGGCAGCGTTTTTAACAGCACGGGATTTTCTCTGGCGGCATCGCACCGATTACGACACCGCCTATCGCGATTTCCGCTGGCCCGCGCTCGACCGGTTCAACTGGGCGCTCGACTATTTCGACCCCATGGCCCGGGGCAACGAGAAGCCGGCGCTATGGATCGTCAACGAGGGTGCCGGCGAGACGAAACACAGCTTCGCCGAGCTCTCCGAGCGCTCGAGCCGTGTCGCCAATTACCTGCGCGGTCTCGGGGTCAAGCGCGGCGACCGCATCCTGTTGATGCTCGGCAATGTCGTGCCGTTGTGGGAGGTGATGCTCGCGGCGATGAAACTGGGCGCGGTGGTGATCCCGGCGACGACCCTGCTCAATCGCGGCGACCTTCTCGACCGCTTTGACCGCGGCCGCGCCCGCCACGTCGTCACCAGCCCCGAGCACACCGCGAAATTCGCCGACATCCCCGGCGACTACACCCGCATCTGCCTCGGCGCGGCGGAGGGCTGGCACGACTATGCAGAGGCCGCGGAAGCGCCTGCCGCGTTCGCGCCCGACGGCGAAACCTTGGCCACCGACCCGCTGCTGCTCTATTTCACCTCAGGTACCACCGCGCGCCCCAAACTGGTGCTGCACAGCCATCAGAGCTACCCGGTGGGGCTGTTATCGGCGATGTACTGGCTCGGCCTGCAGCCCGGCGACATCCACCTCAACATCTCGTCGCCCGGCTGGGCCAAGCACGCCTGGAGCTGCGTTTTCACCCCGTGGATCGCGCAGGCTTGCGTCTTTATGCTCAACCAGCCGCGCTTCAACGCGAAGAACCTGCTCGACGCGTTGCAGCGCTGCAAGGTGACGACGTTCTGCGCCCCGCCGACCGTCTGGCGCATGGTGATCCAGGAAGACATCGCTTCCTACAAGATGGCGCTGCGCGAGGTGGTCGGCGCCGGCGAGCCATTGAACCCCGAGATCATCGCCCAGGTCGAAGCCGCCTGGGGCCTGACGATCCGCGACGGCTACGGCCAGACCGAGACCACGCTGCAGATCGCCAATTTCCCCGGCCAGGCGGTCAAGCCGGGGGCGATGGGCAAGGTGGCGCCGGGCTACCGTGTGCTTCTCCTCGACCCCGACGGCACCGAGCAGGACGAGGCGGAAGTATGCCTCGCGCTCGATCCGCCGCCGTTGGGGCTGATGATGGGCTATCAGGGCGATGACGGCGCTGTCGTGCCGGTGACCGGCGCCGCCTACCACACCGGCGATGTCGCGAACCGCGACCCAGACGGCTATTTCACCTATGTCGGCCGCGCCGACGATGTGTTCAAAGCCTCGGACTACCGGATCAGCCCGTTCGAGTTGGAAAGCGCGCTCATCGAGCATGTCGCGGTCGCCGAGGCGGCGGTCGTGCCGTCGCCCGATCCGCTGCGGCTCGCGGTGCCGAAGGCGTTTGTCGCGCTCGCCGGCAACCACACCGCGACCCGCGAGACCGCGCTGGAGATTTTCCGCCATTGCCGCGCCACGCTCGCGCCGTTCAAGCGCGTCCGCCGAATCGAATTCGCCGAGCTGCCCAAGACCATCTCGGGCAAGATCCGCCGTGTCGAACTGCGCGCCGCCGAGGCCAAGCGCCGCGCCGCCGGCCAGCGCGTCGAGGTCGAATTCTGGGAGGAGGATTTCCCCGAGCTGCGGTAATTCTACCGTCGTCCTGGTGCAATCGCGGGTTGTGCTGATATCTGACCCGGTAATACAATCGCGATATGAGCAAATCGAAACGATGGATGGGTGTGCTGAACGCGCTGACGCTTGTCTGCGCTTTCGGCGGCGTCGCAGCTGCCCCGGCTAGAGCTGACGGCTCTGTTTCTGCTCTGGGGATGGGCATGGGCGCGAAACCAGGCGAAATGCCGCGCTTCGACGCGGTGGTGCAACAGTATAACGCCTCGGGCGAGCGCTTTCGCATCGACAGTCACTGCCAGTCCGCCTGTACGATATTTCTCTCGATCCGCAATGTGTGCGTCACGCCCGGCGCGACGTTGCTTTTTCACTCCGGCGGCGACCCGCAAACGAACCGCGTCAACCCGGCCTCAACGCAGCATATGCTTAACGCCTATAACCCGGCGTTGCGCCAGTACGTCACCGACAACCATTTCATGGACACGTTCGAGTTTCACCCAATTTCGGGCAGCGATATCATTACGCGCTTCGGCTATCCGGCGTGCCCCTAGCTCGCCTTGCCACCCTCGAACGACCGGCCTCCGGCGGGAGGACAACGCAGTTGCTGCCCTAAAATGAAGCAGAGACGGTTGACCGCGCGCGGGTTGGCCGTCATCTAGGGCATAGATGTTTTCGTTCTTCGAACACCTTCTCGAGCCGACCGAAAAGCCGCCCGAAGCGCCGCCGCCGGAACTCGGCAGTCCGCATGCGCTCATTCGCTTCTACTGGCATTTCGTGCGTCAGGTGCCGGGCCTCCTGGTCTTGTTGTTCGTGACCGGGTTTGCCGTCGCGCTGTGCGACGCGGCGATCCCGGTGTTTATCGGCCGCATCGTGACGCTCGTCTCGTCGCAGCAGCCGGAGACGCTGTGGCATGAGGCCGGCTGGCAGCTCGCCGGGATGGCGCTGTTGCTGCTGGCGATCCGCCCGGCCGCCTGTTTCTCGCAGGCGCTCGTCACCAACCAAGCGCTGATCCCCGGCCTCACC
>DATHCK010000027.1:0-15653 GCA_035319545.1 Allostellaceae bacterium
AAAGCCCGACCCGGCGGCCGCGCGCGAAGCGGCCGGCGATCGTCCGGCGCCGCGGCGCCGCGCTGCCAAGGAGCCGGCAAAGGAAGCCGCGCCAGCCAACGACACTTCGGCCAAGGAAGACGAGAAGGCGTAACCGCCTACGATGCTTTATTTCGCCAACTGGAAGATCCTGCTGATCTGCGGGGCGTGCGCTCTGGGCGTATTGTTCAGCCTGCCCAACCTGTTCGCCCCGGCGCAGCTCGCGTGGTTGCCGAGCCAGATCCCGCACCGGCAGGTCAATCTCGGTCTCGATCTGCGCGGTGGCTCGTACCTGCTGCTCGAGGTCGATGTCGCGGCGGCGCAGACCGAGCAGCTCAACGGTGTCATCGAGAATGTTCGCGACGTCCTGCGCGACGCGAAAATCGGTTACACCGGGCTCAATGTCGAAAACAACGCGATCGTCTTTACCATCCGCGACCAGGACCGGTTTGACGACGCGAAGACCGCGCTGGCCAAGATCGACCCGGCGCTGACCGTCGATATCGGTTCGGACGGCGCCGGCAAGATGCAGTTTAGCGAGCAGGCGACTGAGCAGCGCCGCCAGCAAGCTGTCGATCAGTCGATCGAGATCATCCGCCGCCGCATCGACGAGACCGGCACCAAGGAGCCGACGATCCAGCGTCAGGGCTCGGACCGCGTCCTTGTCGAGCTGCCCGGCGTTGGCAATCCCGAGCACGTCAAGGAACTGCTTGGCAAGACCGCGAAGCTGACCTTTCAGCTGGTCGATCAGTCGATGAGCCCGGAGGAGGCGAAGCGCGGCCGCATGCCATTGGGCGACGAGGTTCTGCCTGCACAGACCGACCGGCCCGGCCAGCCGACGCAATACCTGGTGAAGCGCCGAGTCATGGTCGGCGGCGACACGCTGGTCGACGCCCAGACGAATTTTCAGAACAACCAGCCGGTGGTCAGCTTCCGCTTCGACAGCGCCGGCGCGCGCCGCTTTGGCGACGCGACGCGGGACAATGTCGGCAAGCCGTTCGCGATCGTGCTCGACAACAAGGTGATCAGCGCGCCGGTGATCCGGGAGCCGATCCTTGGCGGCAGCGGGATCATCGAGGGCAGTTTCACGGTGCAGTCGGCTAGTGACCTGGCGCTGCTGCTGCGCGCCGGCGCTCTGCCGGCGCCGATCACGATCCTCGAGGAACGATCGGTCGGGCCCGATCTCGGCGCCGATTCGATCCACGACGGTGCGGTTTCGTGCATTGTCGGCGTGGTGCTCGTCGTGATCTTCATGTTCCTGTTCTACGGCCTCTTCGGGCTCTTCGCTGATATCGCGCTGTTTTTCAACCTGTGCCTGATGCTTGGCACGTTGTCGCTGCTCAACGCGACGCTGACCCTGCCCGGTATCGCCGGTATCGCTCTGACCCTCGGCATGGCGGTCGACGCCAACGTCTTGATCTACGAGCGCATCCGCGAGGAAATGCGCAGCGGCCGCACCATGCTGTCGTCGCTAGAGGCCGGGTTTACCCGCGCCTTCGGCACGATCCTCGACAGCCACGTGACGACGCTCGTCGCTGGCATTCTGCTTTATTGGCTGGGCTCGGGTCCGGTGAAGGGATTCGCGGTGACGCTGTCGATCGGCGTCTTGACCTCGCTGTTTTCTGCCATTCTGGTGACCCGGCTGCAGATCGTCAGCTGGCTGCGGCGCTGGAAGCCGAGGGAAATCCCCCTGTGAGTATCTTGTCGTGATAAAGCCGTTCATCGTCATCCGCCGCGTGCCACAGATCGATTTCATGCGCTGGCATATTTTCGGCTTTGCGTTTTCGATCTTGCTGGGCGTGGTGTCGATCGGGCTCTTCGCGACGATTGGCCTCAATTACGGCATCGACTTCAAGGGCGGCACGCTGCTGGAGGCCAAGACCCCAGGGCCTGCCGATCTCGCGGCGCTGCGCGCGAAGCTCGACGACCTGCATATCGGCGAGGCGTCGCTCCAAGGCTTTGGCGCGCCCGACGAGGTGTTGATCCGTCTGCCAGAGCAGCCCGGCGGCGATGCCGGACAAATGAAAGCCGTCGAACTCGCCAAACAGGCGCTGGGGCCCGGCATTGATTATCGCCGCACCGAGGTCGTGGGTCCGAGCGTCGGCGCCGAACTGGTGCGCGCCGGGGTGCTCGCGACGGTGCTCGCGCTGGCGGCGATCCTTGTCTACATCTGGTTCCGCTTCGAATGGCAGTTCGGCGTCGGCGCGACGATCGCGACGCTGCACGATACGGTCACCACGATCGGGCTTTTCGCGATCTTCCGGCTCGAGTTCAACCTGACGACCTTGGCGGCGATCCTCACCATCGCCGGCTATTCGATCAATGACACGGTGGTGATCTACGACCGGCTGCGAGAGGCGATGCGCAAATACCGGACGATGCCGTTCCGCGAGCTCATCAATCTCGCGCTCAACGAGACCCTGTCACGCACGATCCTCACAGTCAGCACGGTGGCGCTGGCTGTGCTGTCGCTGTTGTTTTTCGGCGGAGAGGTGCTCAAGGGGTTCAGTGTCGCGATGCTGTGGGGTATCGTGATCGGAACCTATTCTTCGCTCTTTATTGCCGCGCCGATCATCTACTACTTCCAGCCGAGCCGCCGGGCGATCGCCCGTGAGCCGACCACCAGCGAGGGCGAAGGCGGCCGGTCGTCAAGCCGGCCCGCCGGCGGACCGCGGCGGACGCAAAGCTAGGCAATGGCGCTGACGCCCCAGTCTGCGACAGCAAATCCTTTAGGCGGGCGGCAGGTCATCGAGCGCTATGGCCCGAGCGGGTTTCAGGTGAGCGGTGTGGTATTCGCCGGGCCGGTGCTGATCTTCCCCGACCGCACTATTCTCTGGGAGAATGCCGCGCCGACCTTCGAGGGCCTCGCGGCGGTCGTCGCCGAAGGCGGTATCGAGCTGGTACTGCTCGGGCTGGGACGCCGCGGCGCGCCGGTCGCGCCGGCGCTGCGCGCCGCGCTCAAGACCTATGGCATCGGGGCCGAGGCAATGGGTACCGGCGCCGCGTGCCGCACCTACAGCGTGCTGCTGGCCGAAGACCGGCGGGTCGCGGCCGCGCTGTTGCCTCCGATTTAGGCACGCCGCTTGCTTTGGAATGCGAGGCACACCGGAGGCGCTTAATGCCCGACGGGTCGACCATCGCTCCCGTGATCGGGATCGGCCACAATCAAGGGCCGCCGCTCGAACTCGGCGTAAGCTGGACGCATTTCTGCTGGAAGAAGGCGCATGCCAAGGCGTGGAAGACGCCGCCGCGCGAGATCGCGCTACGCCGTCTCGCGCGCGCCGAAGCGCTCGGCATGACCTATCGCGAATACACTGCCCATCTGCTCGACACCGGCGAGCATCTGTAGCGATTGCGCGTCCTTCGAGACGCGGCCTCACGGCCGCTCCTTAGCATGGCGGGCTTCGATGCCATCCTCGAATACCGTCATGATGAGGAGACGCGCAGTGTCGTCTCGAACCACGCTGTGCGCTACTGCAGCTACCCGTGCCGCTCGCGCGCCTGTTCTAGGTTGCGGGCGACAAATTCCCGGTCGATGAGGTGCTCGATAAAGACCTGCGCGAAATCGGGCCGGCGGTTCTGGTAGTCGAGATAATAGGCGTGCTCCCAGACGTCGCAGGTGAGCAGCGGCGCGAGGCCGCCGGCCACGGGTTGATCGCGTTGGCGGTCTTTATGACCTTGAGCTTGCCGGAATCGAACACCAGCCAGGCCCAGCCGCTGCCGAATTGTGTGACCGCCGTTTCTTTGAATTCCTTGGCGAACTTGTCGTGGCTGCCAAAATCGTGGTCGATCGCCTGCTTGACCGCCGCCGGGGGGGCGCCGCCGCCTTTTGCCATGCAATCCCAGAAGAAGGCGTGGTTCCACGCCTGCGCGGCGTTGTTGAAGAGCGGCGTCTTCGTATCGTCGTGATGCGTCGCGGCGATGATCTCTTCGAGCGATTGCTCGGCCTCGGGCTTGCCCTCGACCAGCTTGTTCAATGTGTCGACATAGGCCTTGTGGTGCTTGTCGTGATGGAAATCGAGCGTCTTCGCCGAGATATACGGCTCGAGCGCGTCCTTCGGATAAGGTAGAGGCGGCAAAGTGAAAGCCATGGTTTGATCCTGCTCCGTTTGGGCCGGGTAGAAGGAGTCGCCGGTGCGCGGTCCCTTGACCGAAGAAACGCGCGTCCCTGAACCCCGTTCCGGGCTTTCGCGGGTCGGATCCCTAGTACGGCAACATGATCGCGACCGGTTCCAGACCGCCCTGTTCGCGCCTGCCGCGGCCCGCGAGGCGCTGTTTGCGCTTTACGCGTTCAACTACGAGATCGCCCGCGTGCGTGAAAGCGTGCGCGAACCGGTGCTCGGGCAGATCCGGCTGCAATGGTGGCGCGAGGCGATCGACACCGCCTATGGCGGCGCAAAGCCGCGCCGCCACGAGGTGGTCGAGCCGCTGACCGCAGCGATCCGCACATATGGCCTCAGCCATGCACCTTTCGATCGGCTGATCGATGCGCGCGAGCGCGACCTCGATGACACGCCGCCGGCGACACTCGCGGCGCTACGTGACTACGCCGATGCGACGTCGTCAGCGTTGATGCTGCTGTCGCTGGAAGTCTTAGACGCCGCGACCCCCGTGACGGAGGCGCTGGCTCGCGATGCCGGCATCGCCTTTGCGCTTGCCGGATTGCTGCGCGCGATGCCGGTTCATGCCCGTGCCGGCCGCTCATTCATCCCGCGCGATCTGGCGGCGGAAACCGGGCTCGACCCTGCCGACTACCTGGCCGGGCGGGCGACTCCGGCGCTGCGGCGCGCGGTCGCGGCGCTCGCGGAAGAGGCTGCGCGGCATATCGCCGGCCTGCGCGCCGGGCGACATGGAGTGTCGCGCGCGGCACTGCCGGCGCTGCTGCCCGCGCGGATCGCGGCGCATTCATTGAATCGCCTCAAGCGGGCCGGATACGACCCGTTTTCCGGCGCCGGTGAAGGCGACCCGCTGCAGAGCTGGCGGCTCGCCTTCGCCGTATTGACGGGAAGGTTCTGCTGAACGGCCTAATAGAAATGGGCCGAGAACACCATGCCGTAGAGCATCGGGATCGACAGCATCGTGTTGACGCGCGAGGCGAGGCCAGCGGTGCGGCGCGCGGCATTGACCTCGTCGGGCGTGGCGCTGGTGACGCCCATCACCTTGTTCTGGTTCGGCATGATGATGAACCACACGTTGAACCACATAATTGTGCCGAGCCACATGCCGATGCCGATCGCAGTGAATTTGTGGTTGTTGTCGCCGATGCCGATCTTGATGGCGTCGAGCAGGTAGCCGTTCATGTAGGCGAGGATCAGGCCGAAGCCCAATGTGAACATCGCGCCCCAGCGGAACCAGAACAGCGCCTCGGGCAAGATGAAGCGAACGATCGCTGGCCGCAGCTCGGTCGGGATTTTCGGCATGGTCGGCGTCTGGGTGAAGTTGAAGTACCAGAGATGGCCGATCCACATGATGCCGCTGATGATGTGGCCCCAGCGGACAAACTGTGTCCACCAGTCATAAGCTACGAATTCCATGGCGGTATCCCCCTATCGACGAGTTAGTGGATGGCGTGGATCACCAGGATTTCGACAATCACCAGCACAAAGCCGGCGATGATCGTCCCGGACAGCGAATTCAGCAGCTTTTCCATCCCGCTCTCCTCTCTTGTCTCGTCTTGGGCCAAAAGATTTGCGCGAGAATCATACTAACGATGGCTGCGCCCGGCAAATGCGCGTTTCGCGATGGCTGTCTGCAACAAGCTCCAACGGTGCTAGAGTTGACGCATGACGAGGTTGACGCTGCGCATCGATTTCGACGCCGACCGGCAGATCGGCCCCGGCAAGATCAAGCTCCTCGAGCTGATCGACTCGACCGGCTCGATCTCGGCAGCGGGGCGGCAGATGGGCATGTCGTATCGCCGCGCCTGGCTCCTGGTCGACAATCTCAACCACTGTTTCCGCGAGCCGCTGGTGGCGGCACAGGTCGGCGGGGTCAAGGGAGGCGGCGCGGCCCTGACCGCGTTTGGCCGCGGGGTGGTCGAGCATTACCGCGCGATCGAGGAGGCTGCGGCGACCGCCGGCGCCGACCATGTCGGCGCGCTGACCGCGTCACTCGCCGAGCCGGGTTAGTTTTCGGTACTCAAAATTTTTGCACTCGTCGGATTCACGATCCGGATCAAGTTTCCATCTTTTTCCTATCTGGGAAGAATCCGTCGACATGGCTGCGCTTCTAGCCCTCCGCGATTTCGGCGTCCGAACTCGCTGCGCTTGGCGAAGCGCCGGCAAAGGCGTGGTGGTCGAAAGCGATGCTCTTGATCAACGCGTGCACCTTGAGGCCCGGGACAAGGCTCAGGGTCTCGACCGACCGGCGGGTCAGCCGGGCGATCAGCGGCTCGCCCCCGCAATCGAGGCGCATCTGCACGATCGGCCCTTCGCCGGCGGCGATCTCCGCGATCGTGCTGGGCAGCACGTTGAGCGCGCTAAGCCCCTCGGGAGGCGACAGTGCGATCATCACGTCGCGGGCGCGGATGCGCACCCTGAGCGCGGTGCCGACCGGCAGATCGAGAGAGGGCACGCGCAGCTCGCCGGCGGCAGTTTGAAGCACGGTGAGCCCGAACGCCCGGTCGTGCGCCACCACCCTTGTCGCGAGGATGGCACCGGCCTCGGCGCGGCCGGTCAGCGGGAAGAGGTCAAGCCGCCCCATGATCTCGGCGGTCGGGCCGATTGCCGCGACCTGGCCCTCGGACAGCACGACGAGGGTCGTCGCCAGCCGCGCGACTTCGGAGATCGAGTGGCTGACATAGACAATCGGCACCCGCATTTCGTCCCGCAGCCGCTCGATGTAGGGGAGGATTTCGTGGCGGCGGTCTTCGTCGAGCGAGGCAAGCGGCTCGTCCATGATCAGCACGCGCGGGCGGGCGAGCAGCGCGCGGCCGATCGCGACGCGCTGCTTCTCGCCGCCCGAAAGATTGGCCGGTCGGCGCGAGAGCAGATGCTCGATGCCGAGCAGGCCGATCACTTGGTCGAACTCGCTGCCAGTTGCCGTCTTCGGCGCGAACCAGCGACCGTAGGCGAGGTTCTGACGCACATTCAGATGCGGGAAGAGCCGACCCTCCTGAAACACGTAACCGACGCGGCGGCGATGCGCCGGGACGAAGCGGCCGATGGCGGTGTCGGTCAGCACCTCGCCGTCGATCGCGACATAACCGCGATTGGGGCGGTATAGCCCGGCGATGGCGTTCACCAGTGAGGTCTTGCCGGCGCCGGAGCGGCCGAACAGCGCGGTAAGGCCGCCTTCGCTGTCGAATTCGGCGTCGAGCGTGAAGGCGCCGAGCCGGTGGGTGATGCTGACGCTCAGCATCGGGCTGGCCAAGTGCGGGGCCACATCCGTGTCGCCTTCGGCCCTGCGCCCAAAAGGCGCGCGAAATTTGATCCGCTTAGCCCGCTCCCACGCAATCGGATCATGATCACAGCCCCGCCGCTCGACGCGAGGCGCGCTGAGCGATCGCTTCCGATGCAAAAAGCGCGGCGACCGAGATTGCGATGGCGACCAAGGTCAGGCGGAATGCGCCCACCTCGCCGCCCGGCACCTGCAGGAAGGTGTAGATCGCGGTCGGCAAAGTCTGCGTTTCGCCGGGGATGTTGGAGACAAAGGTGATTGTCGCGCCGAACTCGCCCAATGCTCTCGCGAACGAAAGGATCATCCCGGCGACGACGCCGGGAAGAATCAGCGGCAGGGTCACGGTCAGCCACACCCAGGCGCGGTTGGCGCCGAGCGTCGCGGCGGCGTCCTCGAGCCGCCGGTCGACCGCGTCGATCGACAACCGCATTGAGCGCACCATCAGCGGAAACCCCATCACCGCCGAGGCGAGTGCCGCGCCGGTCCAGCGGAACGCGAAGACGATGCCGAGATAATCGGCGAGCGGTGCCCCGAGCGCGCCGCGCCGGCCGAAGAGGATCAACAGAATATAGCCGGTCACCACCGGCGGCATCACCAGCGGTAGATGGACAAAAACATTGAGCAACGAACGGCCCCAGAACCGGCCGCGCGCTAGCAGCATCGCCACCAAAAGCGCCACCGGCAGGCTCGTCAGCATCGCCCAGAACCCGACCCTGAGCGACAATTTGATCGCGGTTAGCTCCTCGGGCGAAAAGCTCAGCATTCTTCGCCGACCCCGCGAAAGCGGGGGCCCAGGGCAAGTGGCCTATTTGAGGACAGAGAACCCATAATGCTCGAACTCACGGGTCGCGTCTGGGCTGCTCAGATAGGCGATGAACGCGGCAGCGTCTTGGTTCTTCGACGATGCGATTTGCGCGATCGGGTAGATGATCGGCGGCACTGCGTCGGCCGGGAAAGTGCCGACGATCTTGACCTTGGGCTCGATCGCCGCGTCGGTCTTATAGACGATCCCGTATGGCGCCTCGCCGCGTGCCACCAGCAAGAGACAGGCGCGCACATTCTCGGCAGCCGCGACGGAGCCGGACACCGCGTCCCACACGCCGAGCTTGGTCAGCGCCGCCTTGCCGTATTTGCCGGCCGGCACGGCATTGGGGTCGGCCATCGCGAGCTTCCCGCTCCCCAGCAGCTTGGTGAGGGGAAAATCGGGTTTGATGTCAACATCGCCCGCCTTGCTGTCGGCGGGCGCGATCAATACCAGGACATTGCCGAGGAGGTTGTGCCGCGACGCCGGCACGATCAGGTCCTTCTTCGCGACGTAATCCATCCAATCGAGATCGGCGGAGATGAACACGTCGGCCGGCGCCGCCGCCTCGATCTGCTTGGCGAGCGCCGAACTCGCCGCATAGGAGATCGTCGCGCGCTTGCCGCTCGCCTTCTGCCAATCGCCGTTGATCGCGTCGAGCGCGTCCTTGAGGCTCGCCGCGGCAAACACCACGACATCGTCGGCGCGCGCCGCTGGCGGCGCCGCCACGCTCAGGAGTGCCGCAAAAACCGCCGCGACCGCGACCAGGAATCCGCGCCGAACCATGCCCATTCCTCCCTGTCCTCAACTCCTATTCGACATCAATCGCGACGACGTCGCGGACGTAGCGCGCGCCGTGCTTGTCGCCCGGCATCACCAGCCGGAAACCGCTCGCGCCAGGCGCCTCGTCGTCGCGTTGATAGGCGATCATCGCCGGCTTTCCGCCCAGACTAGGATCGATCTCACCGGTCGAGATCGCCACCCAATAGCCGTCCTTTGCGGTGATCTTGATCGTGTGGTGCAGTGCCGCGCCTCGTTCGGTGTCGGCGAGCCCGCCCGCCTCGCCGAGCAGCGCCCACAGCGGCACGCCGGTAAAGCTCATCTTCTGCTCGCCGCGCTCGCTCAGGAATGACACCTGCACCTGCTGGCTCGCCAGTGCCTTCAGCTTGTCGAGGCTGAATTGCTGCGGGTGCGCGACCTGCCCCGTCAGTGATAATTCCCCGGCCGGCCCGTCGGCCGCGCGACTGGCGACCGGCAGCAGCAGAACGGCGCAGACAACCGCGACCCGGCCAAGCCTCATGGCGTCGCGACCATCACGTCCGACGCCTTGATGACTGCAATCGCCTTGTCGCCGGGCTTGAGGCCCAATTCGTCGACCGCCTCGTTGGTGATCGACGCGGTGATGATGACGCCGTTGCCGATGTCGATGCGGACATGCGCGGTGGTTTGGCCTTTCCGCACCTCGGCGATGGCACCGTTGATCTGATTGCGCGCACTGAGTTTCATGGCGCCTCTCCAACCGTTGATTTCGCTATGTTTAGCCGGGCATAGCGTCAACGTCGAGGGGGACCGCCCGTGCCAAACTGGCGCGGGGCGGGCCCCGCGGTTATCGTGACCCCATTCAATCCACGGAGAATGACGCGATGAAGCTTTTCGACCTTACCGGCAAAGTCGCGGTCGTCACCGGCGGCAATGGCGGTATCGGGCTCGGGATGGCTCGCGGTCTCGCGCAGGCCGGCGCTAGCGTTGTCGTCGCCGCGCGCAATGCCGAGAAATCGGCCGCCGCCGTCGCCGAGCTTGAAGGGTACGGCGTCAAAAGCGCGTTTATGCCGCTCGACGTCGCCAACCCGGACTCATGTCGCGGCTTGATCGCGCAGGTGGTCGAACGGTTCGGCCGCCTGAACATCCTCGTCAACAACGCGGGCATGTCGATCAGGAAGCCGCCCGAGGCCTACGAGCTCCAAGAATGGCTCAAGGTCATCGACACCAACCTCAACGGCGTTTTTGTCCTGTGCCAGGCCGTGCACGCGCCGTTCAAACGGCAGGGCGGCGGCAAGATCATCAATATCGGCTCGATGATGTCGATTTTCGGCGGCGCCTACGCGGCGCCCTATTCGACCAGCAAGGGCGGGATCGTGCAGCTGACGAAATCGCTCGGCACCGCCTGGGCCAGGGACAACATCCAGGTCAACGCGGTGCTGCCGGGCTGGATCGATACCGAGCTCACACGCGACGCGCGCGCCCAGGTCAAGGGATTGAATGAGCGGGTGCTGGCGCGTACCCCGGCCGGGCGCTGGGGCGTTCCCGATGATCTGTCGGGCGTCGCGGTGTTTCTCGCCAGCGCCGCCTCGGATTTTGTGACCGGCGCGGCGATCCCGATCGACGGCGGGTACGCGTCGGAGTTCTAGTTTTCGGCGGACTGCATGTGCTCGCGATCGGGCTTGCTCCACACGCCGCTGAATGTGGCGTTCGTGCCGATGTTGCGCATCTCGCGGTAGCACTGCTCGCGATCGCTCGCCAGAAAGGTCACAAAGGAGAGGCTCTGTTGCTGGCACAGCTTCAGCGCCTCTTGCTTGCGCAGATCGTGCGGGCCGCCGAAATACATGTTGCTGAACCCCTGCGGGTAGGTCGTCGCCGTCGCCGCCGCCAGCGCCGTGACGCCGAACATGATTTTGCTCATAAGCCGCATCGTCGTCTCCGAGAAACCGGTTCGGCAAAACTGCCGTTGCCGGTCTTTCCTCAAGCGGCGTGCCAGCGCTCGATAAAGAACGAGATGAGGATTTCTGCGCGACATTATGGTTAATACGCGCCAGCCATGCTGTTGAATTTGCAATTTGCGACGATGTTTGCATGGCCGACGCAGAGAAACTGCCGGCTACCAATGCTTAGGCCTAAAGACCCAGATAAAACTTCCGCACCAGCTCGTTGTTGTTGAGCTCGTCGGTGTTGCGGCCCTCAAAGGCGATCTGGCCGTGGACGATGACATAGCCGCGGTCGGCGATCCTCACCGCCTGGTTGAAGTTTTGCTCGGCCATCAGCACGGTGAGCTGAAACTTCTCCTTCAGCTCCTTGATCTTGTCGATCGTGCGGCTGACGAGGATCGGCGCGAGACCGACGGAGGGCTCATCGATCAGGAGGATGTGCGGCGCCGACATCAGCGCGCGCGCCAACGCCAGCATCTGCTGCTCGCCGCCCGACATGCTGCCGGCCATCTGGCGGCGGCGCTCCTGGAGCACCGGGAAGGTCGCATAGGACGATTCGAGGTTGCGGGCGAGTTCGTGACGCGCGGTCTTGCGGAACGCGCCCAGGAGCAGGTTTTCCTCGACCGTCAGCTTGGGAAAGAGGCGGCGGCCCTCTGGCACCAGGCTGATCCCGAGATCGACGATCTCCTCGGTGCTGCGGCCGACGAGGTCGAGCGTTTCGCCGTCGATCTCGGCGGCAATGCTCCCCGACGACGGACGCAGCATGCCCATGATGCACTTCATAAGCGTCGACTTGCCGTTGCCGTTGGTGCCGAGCAGCGCCACTGTTTCGGCCGGCGCGACCGACAGCGACACGTTCTCGATGACCCGCACCGATCCGTAGCCGGCGTCGATGCCGGAGAGGGTGAGGCTACTCGCCAAGGTAGGCCCTCTCGACTTCGGGGTTGCGGATCGCCTCCTGCGGCGGGCCGTCGGCGATCTTGTGGCCGGCGACCAGCACGGCAAGCCGGGTCGAAAAGCTCATCACCGCGCTCATGATGTGCTCGATGAGAACGATGGTGATGCCGTGCTCGTTGAGCCGCATCAGCACCGCCAAAATCTCTTCGATCTCGGAATGCGATAGCCCGGCCATCGACTCGTCGGCGAAGAGCAAGGTCGGCTCGGTCGCGACCGCGCGGGCCAGTTCGAGCTTGCGCATCTCGACTTGCGTCAAATCGCGCGGGCGGCGGCGCGCCTTGTCGGCGAGTCCCACATCCTTGAGCAACTCGGCGCAACGCTCGGCGATCGCCGCGTCGGTCAGGTGATGATGCGGGCGCGCATTGACCGTGTAGAGCAGCGGGATACGCAGATTGTCGACAAGGTTCATCGAGTGGAACGGTTTCGGTAGCTGAAAGCTGCGCGCGAGGCCGAGATGGGTGCGCTCATGCGCGATGAGCCCGTTCAACGGCCGTCCGGCAAAGGTCACCGTGCCGGTCTCGTTGTGCAGCGTGCCGCAGAGGCAATTGACCAGGGTCGACTTGCCCGAACCGTTCGGCCCGATTAGGCCCAGCCGCTCACCCTTGGCGATTGTCAGATCGATGTCCTCGAGCGCGACAAACCCGCCGAAGCGCTTACCAAGCCCTTTGACCTCGAGGAGCGGGGCGCCGATATCCTCGGTCATCACGCCTCCCTCTGGCGGCGCCACGACTGCACCAGCCCGACGAGGCCGTTCGGCGCGATGATCACGAAAAAGATCAAGAGCAGCCCGACGATCAACAGGTTCAGCGCCGAGGAGATCGTCACCGTCGCGACCTGCTGAATTGTGCCGAGGAGGATCGCGCCGATCACCGGGCCGATCCAGCTCGTCATGCCGCCGATCACTGGCATCGCCACGGCGTTGACCGCATAGGCGAGGTTGAAGCTCGAGGTCGGGTCGAGATAGGTGACGTAATAGGGCAACGGCGCGCCCGCCATGCCCATCAGCGCGCCCGACAAGGTCGTCGCGATGAGCTTCAGGCGCAGCGTCGGCACGCCGCTCGCCTCGGCCGCTAGCTCGTCGTCGCGGATCGAGGCGAAGCCGAGCCCGAGCCGCGACCCCTCGATCGAGCGTGCGATCCCGACCGAGACCACTGTGAGGATCGTCATCCAGGTAAAAAGATACTGAATGTAGCCGCCGCCGAGCGGAGCGTTGGGCGGGCGGATGATATAGATGCCGCGCGAGCCGCCGACAAAATCCCAGTTCACGATCAACGTCTGCACCACGATCGTAAAGGCGAGCGTCGCGATCGCGAAGAACACGCCGCGCAGGCGCAGGGTCAGGTAGCCGGTGCCAAGCCCCATCGCCCCCGAGATAATGCCTCCGGCGACGATCATCACCGGCAGCGGTATCGGCACGATGGTCAGGCCGAACGCGCTATGCACCAGCCCGGGCAGCTTGTGCAGCACCACCGAGCAATAGGCGCCCGACGCGAAAAACGCGCCCGTGCCGAAATTGGTGTAGCCGGTATAGCCGCCGAGAATGTTCCACGCCGTCGACAGCACGATGTACTGCAGCACGACATAGCCGGCGAAGTAGAAGTACTCGTTGGTAAGGAAGGTTCGCGACAGCACGATAAAAGCCGCGCCGACGACGACGATGCAGAGCCAGAAGGCGGGCGCGCGCATTGTCAGCGCCCCAAAAGCCCGGCGGGGCGCGCCGCCAGCGTCACCAGCAGAAAGCCGAACGCCACCGCGGGCGCCCAGGAAGGCCCGTAAAACGTCGCGGTGAGGCTTTCGACGATGCCGAGCAGCATCGACGCGAGCAGCATGCCGGGAAAGCTCGTCATCCCGCCCAGCACGCAGATCGCGAAAATGCGGCCGATATAGTCACGGCCGATCGACGGCTCGACCGGCTGGATGATGATGAGGAACGAGCCGGCGACGGCGCAAGTCGCGATCGAGATGCCGACCGCGATCTGCTTGATCTTGGTCGGGCTCGCCGCCATCAGCTGCAGCGCGCCGGGATCTTGCGACACGGCGAGGATCGCCCGACCGACAAAGGAGCGCGTCAGGTAAAGCTGCGTGACTCCGACCATCACCAGCGAGAAGACGCACGGGAGCAGCATCCGGAACGGCAGCTCGACGATGCCAAGATGCAGGCTCGGACCGATATAACTCGCCGCGACAAAGCGATAGTCGACGCCGAAGACCAACACCAGCGACACTTCGCCGACAAACAAGAGGCCGAAAAAGAACGCCAGGCCCTGGATCGCCTGATCACCGCGTTTTTCGAAGGCGAAGTAATAGAGCCGGTAGACCAGCATCCCGAGCGCAAAAAACGCCGGCGTCATGATGACCCCCGTGACGATCGGATCGAGGCCGAAATAGAGGTTCATGATGTAGGCGGCGTAGCAGCCGAGTAGGATAAAGGCCGGCTGCGCGATATTGGCGATGTCGAGCATGCCAAACGAGATCGTCACCCCGACGCTGACGGCGGCGTAGAACCCGCCCAGCAGCACGCCAGCGACGATTGCGTTGATGAAGAGCCCGAGCATGAGGGCGGCCGGGTTGCGCGGAACCTAGCGGCCGCGAGCGGCTATGCCAGGGGGCGGCGCGGCCTCCTCGCGCGCGGTCATTTGCTTCATCGTCGTTTCCCCCTCGAGATGCTTCATCGCCGAATTGGCATGCGGCGGAGCCGCTCAAGCACTTATCTGCATTAGAACAGCATCAGCGGCGTCTGTTAAGCGCCACGCTCGCGGCGCAACCGCGCTGATTGTCGCGCGGCGTCAAGCGGCTATGATCGCCTGCGAGCAGGGACGGAAGATGGACGGATCATTCGAGCCGCGGGTGGAGGATTACCGGCTGCTGACCGGTGCCGGCAATTTCCAGGACGACGAAGCACCCGCGGCCGCCGCGTGGGGCGTTTTTGTCCGGTCGCCGCATGCCTTCGCCGATATTCACGGCATCGACACGACGGCGGCAGAGGCCGCGCGCGGCGTACTCACGGTGCTGACCGCCGTCGATCTCGACGCGGCCGGGATCGGCACGGTGTCGGTTCCGGTTCCGGTGCCGGGAAGCCCGGAGATGGTAGTGACGCACCGCCCGTCGCTCGCTGGCGATTGCGTGCGGCATGTTGGTGATTGCGTGGCGCTGGTTGTCGCAGAGACCGAAGCTGAGGCGCGCGACGCGGCAGAGCTGGTCGAGGTCGATTACATCGCGCGCGACGCGGTGACCGACCTCGCCCGTGCCGCCGAGCCCGGCGCGCCTCGGATGTTCTCCGAGGCGCCCGGCAATGTCGCGGTTGACTGGCACCCTTACGGCGCAAAGCCCGAGGAGCGCGCCGAGCTCGACCGAATCTTCGCTGCGGCGGCGCATATCGCAAGGGTGCGTCTCCTAAACCAGCGCATCGTTATGGCGCCGATGGAGCCGCGCGCCGGGATCGCCGTCTACGAGCCGGAGAGCGGCCGCTATGTCCTGCATGTCGCCTCGCAAAGCGCGTTTGCGATGCGCCAGCATGTCGCGCGCACGATGGGCGTGTCGGTCGATAAGCTGCGCGTGGTGAGCCGCGATGTTGGCGGCGCGTTCGGGATGCGCACCTCGGGCTATCCCGAATACCCGGCGATGCTGCTGGCTGCGAAGCGGCTCGGCCGGCCGGTGCGCTGGCGCTCGACCCGGCAGGAAGGGTTCCTCACCGACAACCAGGCGCGACACGATCATCGAGGGCCGCCTCGCACTCGACGCGGACGCCAAATTCCTCGCGCTCGACATCGACAGTC